>JAPSJC010000124.1 GCA_031178355.1 Ureibacillus sp. | reverse complement strand
TTTATCGGATTATTTGATCATTGTATGATGGCTACCGGTGAATCAAAGAAGGCATTAGCTATAGTAAAAATTGAAGACAAAGAAATATTTCTTGATGTAAAAAATAACGCAGAGAAAGTTACAGTTGATGGAATCGATGGTATTAACGTTAAAAAGGCTAACAATATGGCAGTAATTGTCGATATGGGAGCGAACCAATCTCCTCTAGTTTTTATCAAGACAAAGAAAAAAGAAGACGTAGTTTACTGGCAAGAACGGTTCCTAAAAATTAAAGTAGCAGATGAATATTATTACAATACAAATTTAGCTTTAACCGAGTGTAAGAAATATATTATTAAGGAAGAAAGTTATTCAAATCCAGAGAAACTAGAACTTTTAAATAAAACCCTCGATTATTTTAGAAATGAAGAAGAATTCCATGTATCTAATTACATTGATACAGTCTTTGAAAATGCAGATTCTACTCAGAAAGATGTCATTGTAAATACGGTAAAATCTTATGAAACTGTCATTTCTGAAAGTGCAATTATCAAGGCTGAAAAAAGCTTTAAACGCAAAATTAAACTCGATTCGAATATTGAAATACAAGTGAATGTTCATCATATCGAGCAAATGAACGAATTAATTGAAGTGGGTTTCGATGAAGAAACAAATCGAAAGTATTATAAAATCTATTTCCAGGAAGAAGTTTAATTAGTAATGATATAAATGAAAAGCCAATTCCCTTTTTTAATTAGGAATTGGCTTTTAATGTTATTTGAAATGGTCGTTAATTCTTTGAATCATCTCTACCCTATTGCCAAAAGGATCACGGAATTCAAAACGATGAAACCCTTGTATTGGGACTGCCTCAATAATCTTAATATTCTCCTGTAATAATCGGCTTCTCCAATAGTCAATATCTTCAACTTCATAAGCCACATGGGATTTAGTAGTGAATCGATCAAATCCATCCTCAGTTCCAATATGTACATCTCGGTCCCCAACATTTAACCAAAAACCACCGCGCGCTTTTAATGCTTCTGGTTTGTCAATTTCCTGCAAACCTAAAACGCCACAATAAAACTGTTTCCCTTCTACTTCACTTCCCTTTGGAATCGTGATTTGAACGTGATGTATCCCTTTTATCATCTTCTCACCCCTGTGAACAAATTTGAATATCTATTTGATTGAATGTAAAAGTATCCTTTAAGAAAAGATTCAATACATAAAACATTAATCCTTCTTCGATTGCCTTAACTTTATTGAAAATAATGATAAACAAAATCTACTTATTTAAAATTAGTGAAATAAAGCGAATAAATCACATACCGATATGACACATTACATATAGGAGGTGTGATAAAAATGGCAAACATCATTGGTGTTGAACAATCATTATCAAACGTAGAAGCTGCATTAAAAGCAAAAGGTTACGAAGTGAAACAGCTTCGAAATGAAGAAGATGCAAAAAATTGTGCTGCTTGCGTCATTACAGGGCAAGATGAAAACGTGATGGGAATCAGCGACATTGTAACTGAAGGATCTGTTATTAACGCTCACGGTTTATCTGCAGATGAAGTAGTCGAACGTGTAGAAAAATTGTTAAATTAATCATTATAAATGTTGTCATAGAATTCATCATTTGAGTTCTATGACAGCATTTTTTCATTAGCTTTCCTTATTACATCTAGTACGTCGTTGCTCTTTATAAAATTTAAATATCCATATGGCCGTCGCTAACCAAAACCCACTTGCAAAATATCCTGCAATAACATCACTAGGATAATGTACACCAAGATAAACTCGACTGATTCCAATCATCAGAATGGCAAGACTGCCGATTACTATGGATATCGCTCGCCCCCAACGGCTTGAAATGTGCCCCGAAACTAGAAATGTTACTATTCCATAAAAAGCCATTGAATTCATGGCGTGCCCGCTCGGAAAACTGTACCCCCCAATTTCGATAAGGCGATTTAAATCTGGACGGTCTCGATGAAAAAACTCTTTCAAAAGTTCATTGAGGATACGTGCACCAATGAAAACTATAGGAAGTAAAATAAGCTCTGAACGTTGTTTCAAGAATCTAAACATAAAGATTGGCAGGAAAATTCCAATTATAGTTATAATTTTAGAAGACCCTAATTCGGTAAAGAAGATCATAATATGTGTTAGGGCAGGATGTTCAAGTCCTTGAATAAAGTTTACGATGACACGATCAAAAGTTAAATCATTATACCTACTAATAATCAGTGCCATTAAGATGAAACCTATAAGGGATACTATACTGATAAATAGTGGCCAAAACCTGTTTATCTTGTTGTTCAATAAAACCAAACTCCTCAAACAACTTTACTTTACTTTAATATTAAAAAAGTGCCTCGAAATAATACTTCGGGCACTGAAAAAAATTTTTATTTGACAGAATATGCTCATTTAAACAACGGTTTATTAGTTTTTTCATTTGGGAATTTTACTCAATTACTCTTCGCGCTTCTTTTTTCGTTATTCATAAATGTAAATTTCCCAATGATCTTGGAACGTACCCCATTTAACAGGGACAACTTCCTTTAATAAAGGTAATAATTTATTATTTTTTCACAGTTGTTAAAAGTTCCGTAATCTCTTCTGGTTTATGCACAACATATTTAGGGTTTTCCTTTTCAATTAGATCAAACCCATCAATACCCCAGCTTACCCACATAAATGGAACATTTACTTTGTTACAGGCTAAAATATCTCGTAATTCATCACCGACATAAAGTAAATCGTTAGCATCTAAACCTTTTAGTTTAATAAACTTCTTTAGAACAGTATCTTTTCCAAATATCTTACTGGAAGTTAGCACTTCACTTATTGAATGAATCTTCTCTTGTAGGAAAAAAAGTTCTATATTCTCCTTTTCGTTGGAAGATAGTACGATTATTTGATAACCTTCTTCGGCTAGATTATCGAGCATTTCTTTAATACCTTCAAACAATTTAACCTCGTTAATATGTTCTCTAAAGTAGCGGTACACTTTTGGCATAATCATCGGTAATTTGTGCATCGGGAAATGATAAACCCTTGCTCTTTGCGAAAGGGATAGATGTTTAGTTGCAATGACGCCCTCCAAATCAATTGGATCATACTGATATTTTGGTGCAAATAAATTCCAGGCATTTATAAATACATCCGTTGAATCAGCAAGTGTTCCATCAAAGTCAAAAATAATATATTTCAATATTGGTTCCCCCAGAAATAGCTAATTATTTACCTAGTTTAATCAATGGTACCTCTACACTCAAAAATTTGTCTCTTCCAGTCAAATTATCACTGATAATTAATCAATATTACTTTCTATTGTCTGGGTAAATTCATTCACAAGATGAGTTATAACTTCTGATTGAGTCCAATGCAAATAATGGTCCCCCTCCAGTATGACAAGTTTATGAATTTCTACTTTCTCTAATTGAGTTTGATAGAAGATCTCCAATGACTTCCCATCTATTGTAGCTTGTGCATCTTTTGTTGTGAATATCATAACAGGTAAATCAGATGGGAATGACATACTCATTGTTTTCTTGACGTTATTACCAATTTCATTCGTTTCATTGACTATATTTGAGTTATACCCTTTCCAACTAGATATTGCCTTTGTCATCTTTATATTTTCAGCTGTATAGTTTTCCTCTTCATCGATTGGTAGAAATTCGTTAGGCATGATTGTCATCACCAATCTAGCAATTCCAGTTGGAGCAATCCAGCCCATTAATTCGGTCATTGTTGGAGCTGGTTCATTAAAATAATCTAGCACTTGTGGTAAAGTTGGATCAATTCCTATAATTGCTTTTACTTCATCTGGATATGTGTTAGCAAAATACATACTATAAATCCCCGATAATGAATGAGGCATTAAAATATAAGGACCTTCTATATTTGATTTTTGTAATGCAGTTCTAGTTTCTTCCACGATATTTTCAACGGTTCTCTCTTTTTCCGTTAGTTCACTCCAACCATAACCAAACGGTTCTACTACAACTACCTTATTTGTTTTTGATAACTCATTTATTAATGGTTCATAATCTAGAACGGGAGCTGCTGTTCCTAAACCAGGCATCAATAAGATGGTATTTGCTCCTTCACCTTTTATGAAAACATGCATATTTTTCTCATCTACTTCAACTAATTCACCAATTGCTTCATACTTATTCTGTTCAATACTGTTCATTGATTGATGAAAAACGAACCAACCTAACATTAATATAATTACCGCAAAGAATATGTTTCTAAATACCACCCAAACCCTACGATTCTTCCATCTCACCATTTTTTTACAACACCCACCTTCTAATAAAAAATTATTGAATGCCATTCTTAATGAAACGGTATTATTTCAACACCTATACCTAACAAAAGGCCAACTTGCCTAGGCTATATAATTCAACCAAAAAAGCGCCAATCCTTTTATTTGGATTGACGCTAATTATTAATTGAATAGAGTTTCCCGCGCTTCAACGTATTTTGTTAATAAGTCGACGATGAAGAAAATTGTGACATAGATAATTCCGATGAATAAGGCTGAAATTGCTAAACTACCAGAAACAATTGTGAATAATAAAACACATATAAGTGCACAAACTAAATGTTTAAAATAAGAAAGTAAAAGTGCATCACTTTTACTATAGTGTTCAATTGCAAGTGATGATATGACACCACCTACAAATAAAGTTGGGACTGTCACCAAGCTTACTGCTAATCCAATATAAAGGTTATAACCCGTACCAAACTCAAACAGCAATGGTGCGATAAAAAAACCAATGACGGACGTTATAAATGCTGCATACAGTTTTCTTGATAGCATTTCGTTTCCTCCTCAAACGTTCAGAAAAATTCATATAACCCCTT
>JAPSJC010000046.1 GCA_031178355.1 Ureibacillus sp. | reverse complement strand
AAATAGTTTTTAGAATATTTTATCGAATTATGTCGAATTGCATACCTGTTTGTTACAAAAATACCAAATATTATAAAAATAAGCTTATTTATAATAAATTATTATTAATAACATCATAATGTATTTCTAATTAAATAGGTGGTTTTTGTTATTCGATTTGTCGAAATCCAATGATGAAAATATTATTTTATCATTCAGTATTATCTATATAAATTCGAAACGAAAGAGTTTACATTACCTTCTGTAATAATATTGTTACAAAAATGTAACATTAAACTTACACATTTTTACACATCATACTAGTGGTCAATAATTAGTAAATGTCTACTTGGAGGTATAAATGGAAAATCAAAGTAATATACGATATATCTTGATTACAGTCTTCACAAGTATTGCATTTTATTTCTTCATCGATATGGAAAGGGAAATAAGTGCAGCGGAATTTGATTTTACATCGATTGAATTAAGAGAAACTGCCAATCAATATTTAGATGTCCCTTATTCTTGGGGAGGAACGACTACTACTGGTTTTGACTGTTCTGGTTTCGTATTAAAAGTGTTTGCTGATTTAGGGATTGAACTACCTAGAACTTCTAGTGTTCAATATCAAGTTGGCGAATCTGTCGCAAAAACTGAATTACAACCTGGAGATCTCGTGTTTTTTAATACGCTAGGAAATGGGGTTTCCCATGTAGGGATTTATTATGGTGATGGGAAGTTCATACATTCTCAAAGCGTTAAAGGTGTAAGCATTACAGATATCAATGACCCACAATATTGGGGGGGAAGATATATTGGTGCTAAACGAATTGCAAATGTACAAAATGTGTTGAAAACGACTTCTGGTTCCATAACAGAATCAGCATCATAAAAAGTAAATCCTCAGAAAGAAACTACTCTTTCTGAGGATTTTTAAGCTTATTGCACTAGACGTGGTGTCCATTTACTTAAATCGGCACCCTCTGTGTTGACCATTTCTTTCGGGAAAACAAAAGTCCATGGTTTTGAAGAATTTGGTTGTACATTTATAGAAGGATCAAGTTTAAAGAAGCCTTTCGCTACTTGTTTTTGATTTGCATCTAAAATTTCTAATGGTAGTTGTTCAATATTAATTGATTTTTCATTTCCATTTCGAACAAAGATAGAAACAGCCATTCCTTCATCTTCAAGTACTTTTAATTGGAAACCAGTAAAGTTCACCTCTGTTTTCCCTAACTTAGGTAAGTCCTTTACAATGTTCTCTAATTGGGCGATTTGTTCTTCCGTTAATTGAGTTTTCCATGATTCTTCTAAGTCTAGTTGATGGCCACGTAATGAAATTAGATTGAATGCAATTTTCCAACCTTCTTCTGGTAGTTCACTCGCTTGTATTGTGTTTTTTTCAAAAGTAAAAACCCAAGGACGAGCACTTTCAGCCGGAATTGAGCCAAGTTCTTTAAAGTCGAACGTTTTTGATGCAATCACTTTACCGTCTTTATCGAGAAGGAATAATCCCATTTCTCCTAGATCAATTGCCTTTGGTAATGAGTTACGGAAAAATGCTTTTACATCCCAAGCTCCTGTTGATGTATTTTCATCAATATCAATTGCTGCAAGTGAAAGTTGGTTCGGTTTTAGTGGTTCTAATTCATTTGCTAAAAAGTTAAAAATATATTTTTGTTCTTGAGGAACATTCCAATCTGGATGATAAGATAGTTTTGTTACTACTTTAGCGCTTGTGTCACCATTTTCTACATCTTCAATAATCTCTGTTGAATCAATGGTACTATCCTTACCAATCTTATCTGTCTTTTTAAATAAATCAAATAAACCCACTATTATTCCTCCCGCTCTGCTTCTTTTAGTGATTTCATAAATTCAACTATTTTTTCTATAATGGAGCGACGAAGCTCTTGATAATTTCGACCGAATAATTCTAAACCTTCACGTTGATAGATTCTCATTGGGTCCTCTTGTTGATAGTGACGCAAGCCGATTCCTTCTTTTAAATGCGCCATCTGTTCTAAATGTTTAATCCACATACTATCAATAAAGGTTAACATAACTTGTGGAACAAATTCCAACATTCTTTCATTTTCAACAAATTGTTTGAGGTAACCTAACAGTTCTTCATGTCCTGGTTTTACATCTTCTAAAATAGATTTAACTTTTGTAATATTGCGGTTTAGTGTTACAGGTGTTAAGTATAGTGAATTTAAAGTTCGTTCAATTTTCTCGAAGTTCCACTCAATGACATCGAGTTCCTCCGGTGCATTGTCACGCACGGCAAAATCAATTGTTTCATCTAGCATTTTTTGTAAATGATTTATAATATCATCACGTTGTAAAATGCTATCTCTTAATGTGTAAATCACTTGGCGTTGATCATTAATGACATCATCTAACTTTAAGTTGTATTCACGCATAGAGAAGTGAGCACCTTCTACGATGCGTTGTGTACGATTTATTAGTTCATTAACATCTTTATTTGTAATACGTTTATTTTCATCGACAACCATTTTCTTTTTAAATTTCTCAACATCGTCTTTTGCAAATCTTCGGAACATGTCATCTTCAATGGAGAGAATGAAACGACTTTCACCAGGGTCACCTTGACGTCCTGAACGACCACGTAATTGATTGTCGATACGGCGGCTTTCATGCTTTTCCGTACCAATTACATAAAGTCCTCCAAGCTCAGCAACACCTTCACCAAGTACGATATCCGTTCCGCGACCAGCCATGTTTGTAGCTACAGTAATACGACCTTTTTGACCAGCTTCAGAGATTAATTCTACTTCTTGTTCAACTGTCTTCGCATTTAGAAGTTGGTATTGTAAGTTTTGTTGATCAAGATATTTTGCAACCTTTTCTGATTGTAAGATTGAAGTTGTGCCTATTAAAATAGGTTGACCTGTTTCATGTCTACGTTTCGTCTCTTGTGCGACATATTCATATTTCGCTTCAAATGTTTCGAAGATAATATCTGGTTGGTCAATTCGAATTTTTGGTTTATTCGTAGGGATTTGTATAACGCGCATTCCGTACACTTCTAAAAATTCTTTTTCTTGCGTTTTAGCAGTTCCTGTCATACCAGCCATCTTAGGGTACATACGGAAATAATTTTGTATTGTAACTTGTGCTTGAGATTTATTTTCCTCAGTAATCGTAACGCCTTCTTTAGCCTCGATTGCTTGATGTAAACCATCTGATAATGTACGGCCTTCCATAATTCTCCCTGTGAACATATCGACAAGGTGAATTTTGTCATCTTTTACTATGTAATCAACATCTCGCTCAAACATTACATGTGCACGAACAGCTTGTATCACGTAATGGTACAAAGTTTGATGATCTAAATCATATAAGTTATCAACACCAAAGGCAGCTTCAACTTTTTCGATTCCTTGCTCTGTTAGAGAAGTTGCTTTTGTTTCATCATCAAAATCATAATCTTCATCTTTTTTGAATCGTTTTGCAAGACGAGCAGCAATGCGATGAAGATCTTCGTTCGCTGTCATTTTACCTGCAATGATTAAAGGAGTTTTTGCTTCATCAATTAATACTGAGTCCACTTCATCGATGATGGCAAAATGATAAGGTCTTTGTACTTTGTCTTGCATAGTACGAGCCATATTGTCACGTAAATAGTCAAAACCAAATTCTGTACCAACACCGTATGTAATATCTGCATTGTATGCTAATTTCTTTTGATCTGGTTCCATCATCGGAAGGTTTAACCCTACTGTCATACCTAAGAAGCGATGAATTTGACCAATTAAATCATAATCACGCTTTGCTAAGTAATCATTAACAGTTATAACATGAACACCTTTTCCTTCCAGTGCTCTAACATATGTAGGAAGTGAAGCTACTAATGTTTTACCCTCACCTGTAGCCATTTCCGAAATATTTCCTTCCGTTAGAACAAGCCCTCCGATTAACTGTACATCGAAATGGCGCATGTTAAGTACACGTTTTGATGCTTCACGAACAACAGCAAATGCATCTGGAATAATATCAGCGAGAACCTCTCCGTTAGATAAACGTTCTTTAAATAGAGAAGTCATGTTTTTAAGTTCTTCATCTGTCATAGTTAAATACTTTTTTTCTAGTTGATTTATGTAATTGACGATTTTATAATAATGTTTTAATTCGCGATAAGAAGTTTTTTCTTTATTTCGATTAAATAGTGAAAACATTTTGTTTACGCTCCTTTTATTTTGCCTAAACTCAATTGCTAGACACTTTGTTATTCTATCAAACTTTTGATGGTATGACTACTTGTCTCAAGGGAAAACTATAATGTAGAAAGTAACGGTTTTGTAAATATTATTACCAACTTGTTTCACTCAATATTAAGCCAATAGCATATATTTACAGTTTTGTGTTAAATATAGAGAGTAGCTATATTTTCAAAATAAATCATGCTATAATGAACAAGGTTTAGCTTCATACAATCATATGGGTTTAGACCTACGCAATTATTTTATATAACGTGGAAATTAATTTGTTTAAGGGAGGATAGACATGATTTACGTGTCTTTAATTGTGGCGTTTGTTGCGTCAATTTTACTCACTCCACTCGTAAAGCGATTTGCCTTTCGAATTGGAGCAGTGGATGCTCCAAATTATCGAAAAGTACATTCGCGAATAATGCCACGTTTAGGTGGTTTAGCCATATATCTTTCGTTTTTAATTGGGCTAGTCATATTAAGACCAGATAGTGAATATACGTTAGCAATCGTTCTTGCAGCTACCGTTATTATTATTACTGGTGTTTTGGATGATATGTACGAAATTTCAGCAAAAGCGAAAATGCTTGGCCAATTAGTGGCGGCTTTAATTATTGTGTTCTACGGTGATATAAAAATCGAGATGATTAATTTACCATTTGGTGGTGAAATGGATTTCGGATTATTAGGTATTCCATTAACAATTCTTTGGATTGTTGGGATTACGAACGCAATAAACTTAATTGACGGATTAGATGGTCTTGCAGCAGGTGTTTCAACCATTGCATTGATGACATTATCAGCAATGGCATTTATAATGGGTAATCCTTTTGTCCTTGCTGTTGCAGCACTACTTGCTTGTAGTACGTTTGGATTTTTATTCTTTAATTTTCACCCTGCGAAGATTTTCATGGGTGACACAGGTGCATTATTCCTTGGATTTATGATAGCGGTCTTATCATTATTAGGTTTTAAAAATATCGCAGTGGTATCATTCATTATTCCTGTTATTATGTTAGGTGTTCCGATTTCAGATACATTCTTTGCTATCGTACGTCGTGTTCGAAATAAACAAAAATGGTCTGATCCTGATAAATCGCATCTCCATCACCGTTTAATTGATATCGGTTTTTCTCATAGCCAAACGGTACTAATCATTTATGGAATTGCAGCAATGTTTGGCTTATTTGCCATTATCTTCTCAATGGCTAGTATTTGGGGTGCAATCTTACTTGTAACCGTAATTTTAGTTGCCCTTGAGCTATTTGTTGAAATTATCGGTTTAGCAGGGAAGAATTACCAACCATTAATAAAACTTGCAAAAATATTTAATAAAACCATAAATTAAACATACTATCACTATGAATTGGAATCTATCATTTCATAGTGATAGCTTTTTTGTTTATTAAATATAGGAAACATGTACATATATAGATACTTTTTAACAGAAATTCCAATAAGTTTAACATTAGTAGTCAGTACTCTATTTGGGTACTGACTATTTTTATTTTTAATAATACTTAGTCGTATTTTTATTTTATAAATCATACTATACATAAAGTAAATCTTCCGTAGTGTGGGGAGAGCAGACAACCTATCTGTTGGAAAGTAAAAGTAAAGAGTTTTGATGGAGTGTTCGTTTAGATGTAAGAGGGATGGTTAAATTTTTTAGTTGTTTTGCTTCTTTCATTTGTTGATTTCAAATAAATATTAAAAGTCGATCCATCGTTTAGGATTAAATATTAAGATTATAGGTTCATATCATAGGGGTGATAAGTGTTTGAAAATCACAATTGAAAATGTAATGACGAACCTTACTTTCTATCAAAACTTTATACCGTTAAATTTTCAAAAAATGATTGAAGAATCTCCTTCCCAATTCACTGTTCTTGGTGCTAGAAGCGAGGATGACTTTGCGGGTTTAGTAGTTGCAAAGAAATATAAACATTCTTCATTGATGAAAATTAAATATTTAGCGGTTAGTGAATGGAATAAAAACACGGGACTTGAAGAAATGTTTTTATATTTACTAGAAGATATTGCAAGTGTAGAAAAGCTCCATTATATTCACTTTGAATATTCAGGTAATAAAGATGATTATTTTCATTATATCGATGGTTTGTTAAGAAAAAATAGTTGGACTTTGTTACGACCTAAAACCAATAATTACATTCTACGGAGAAATAACGTTGCTAATGAATTAAGGATTAACAAACATTTTCAAAGTAATCATGATTTGATGTTCTTTGAATGGGGATTACTTCCTGCTGGAGAACGAGTGGAAGTATCTGAAGGAGAAGGGAAATGGTATCCAAGAAAACATTCTCCATTTCAAGATGAGGAAATTATTGAAAGTTCGAGCTTAGGTGTTAAGTTTGACGGTAAGGTAATTGGATGGTTTTTATTACAAAGGCTCGACCAACAAACCATTAAGGTAAAGTCGATTTATTTAAAGGAAGAATTTCGAAATGTACGAAACAGTGTTCAATTATTAAATATAGGTTTAATCCAATCTTTGAAACTGCATAACTGGCAATTCATGATGTTAAGTATCGACGACGAAAACAAACAGTTGCAAACCTTCGTTGAACGAGTATTACGTCGCGCCATCTATAGCAAATCAATCGTATACAATTCAAAAAAGAGAGTATTATAACCCTCACAAAAAGTCTTACACATGCTATGTGCTAAGACTTTTTGTGTGCCAGGTACAGGAACAATTCCTAATATTTTGAATTGTTTCTGTACCTGGCACCCGAAGAGTGCAAAATTATGATGTTCCTTATGTTCATGTGTCTTAAAAAGGAAAATACAGATAAACTGTATATATAGAGTACCGAGTGAGAAAGAGCGACATTCTAAAATTCTATGATTCATGACTTGGTGCAAAATACGACGAGGTGAAAGTATGAGTCAACGAAAAGGACTTGTGATGAGAGAAATACGAATGGACGAGATGGCACAATCAATTGATTTGCTTAACTATGTATTTCAGATGTCAATGTCCATAAAGAAAGATCGTCGGTTCGTAAGTGAGAAAAGTAGACAGTTTAATGAAGGCCATGCACTAGGATGGTTTGACGGGGACCAACTTGTTTCACAAATATTAAGTCTTCCATTTCAAGTGAATATATACGGCGTACCTTACGAAATGGGAGGAATCACTGCCATTGGTACTTACCCTGAATACTCTAAACAAGGTTTAATGGATCACTTAATCAAGGAAACATTGACGATTATGCGTGAAGAAGGACGTTACATTTCGTATCTATTCCCGTTTTCAATTCCTTATTATCGAAAAAAAGGGTGGGAGATTATCACAGACATAGTAGAGTTTCAGGTTAAAGATACACAATTTCCTCACTACAAAGAAGTACCCGGTAAAATCCGTCGTGTAAATACACGTGATAAGGATGTAGTGGGTATCTATAACCGTTTTGCTGAGCGTACCCATGGTGCCATGATAAGAAATACCATCGCTTGGAATGAAAAGTTCCATGAAGATTATTGGGAAGAGAAATTTGTCGATACGGATGTCGTGTTACAAGCAGCAGTTTATTACGATGAAGATGACGTTCCGCAAGCGTATATGTTTTACCGCATCATGGAGGAAAACTTCTATATTGATGAGATTGTTTATCTTACAGAAGAATCTCGAAAAGGGATATGGAATTTTGTATCTGCGCATACATCGATGGTGTACAACGCCTATGGGAAGACAACCGGAAACGAACCAGTTGCCTTTTTATTAGAAGATAGCGAGATCATCCAAGAAGTCTCTCCTTATTTCATGGCTCGTATTGTGGATGTTGAGAAGTTTCTAGAACGATATCCATTCGATGAACCAGACTTCCACATACGTTTTACAATACGTGATCGCCTAGTAGAATGGAATAACGGTACTTATGATTTAGATTCCAGAGATGGGAAAGTAACGATTACAAAAGTTAATGATGTCAATGAAGATATAACCGTCCATTTATCCGTTCAAACATTAGTGACCATGCTACTTGGCTACAAACGCCCCAAATATTTAGCTAAAATCGAACGCATAACAGGTAGCACTGAAACTATTGAAGTCCTAGAAAACATACTAAAAGTCGGCATCCCAACGTTTATAGATTACTTCTAATCTTAATTACCTGGCACCGAAATTTCGGTGCCAGGTACAGACACGATTCTGAAAATTTTGAATTTACTTTAGATCAACAATTACCTTAGTTATGCTGATTCATTTTATTACTTTTTTTAGGCTAGGAAAACATCATAAATAATTATATCTATCAAGGTGAGAATGGAAATTTCTCACCTTTTATTTTTTTGTAAATATATACTAAAATTTTACAAAACTATAACTTGTATCCATCTTTACAATTATTAACAAACAATTAATAGTTATAACTTCGATATTTAATACGCTAAATGTAAAGTTGAGTTGCTTTGAAAATATAAGTAAAACTATTGAGAGGGGTTCCTATGAGTAAAAAAACAAAGTATTTTTATGCAACTATCGCAACTGCTGTTGTGGCTTCAAGTGTAACAACAGTAGCACCAACTGAAACGAAAGCTAATACAATATTCCCAGATGTAAAATCAACAAGCTATTATTTTGATGCTGTTAAAAGTTTATCAGAAAGAAATATTATTAGTGGATATCCTAACGGGAATTTTGGTCCTAATGATTATGTTACTCGTGGACAGGCTGCAAAAATTATTGCTGGTGTACTCGGACTAGATACGAAAAACGTAAAAAATCCTAAATTTACAGATGTTAGTACGAACCACCCATATTATGGTGTAATCGCTGCATTACAAAATGAAGGAATTATCAATGGTACGGGAAATGGGAAATTCCAACCAAATGATCCGATTAAACGTAATCATATGGCGAAAATTATTTCAATTGCCTTTGATATAAAAGCCTCTAAAAATAATCTATTACCATTTAAAGATGTTAATAGAAACTACGAAAACTACATAGCTGGCTTGTATGAATACGGAATTACATCGGGTACTACAGCTACAACCTTTGCTGGAGACGCTTCTGTAACTCGTGGTGAACTTGCAGTATTCATTCATCGCGCGGAAGATATTGGACAAGAAATCACAATTGAAAATGTTACAAGTAATGGAATTCAAACAGAATTTGGTAACTATCCAATCGCTTCATCTTTATATTCAATCTTTAATTCTACTAATGCTGATGCTTTAAAGGGTGCCGTTGTAAAAGCAACAATTAAAGATGGCAAGATAACGAAAATATCTTCATTAACTTTAAATAGTGCAGGCACTGCATCACAGTCAATCGTTTTAGATGGTGCTGGATCAACATTAGATGGAAATCTCTTTGTTAATGCAGACAATATTCAATTGAAAAATCTTAAAGTACAAGGGCAAATTAAACTATCCGATAAAGTGGCTAATAGTTTCATAGCTGAAAATGTTGAATCAACTGGAGAACTAGTAATTGAAGAAGGAAAAACATCACCGGTTGCATCATTAAACTTAATGGTAGCTAACACTTCTACTGGACCTAAAATTGAATTAAAACAATCAAAGGTAAGTGGAATCGACACAAAACGTAATAATGTTCAGTTAAATTCTGATACGAAAATCCCATACGTAAACGTTTCTGCGTTAGTTTCATCAATCGAAATCAACTCCGATGTAGATAAAGTAACAGTAGATGTGAGTGTAAACATTGAAATTAAGGGTTCAGCAAATATTGCAGAATTATCGGTTGATCAAGCTTCTGAAATTGCATTAAACATTGCAGGTGATATCAAAAAGTTATTAGTTGAAAATAAAAACTCAAAAGTTGAAATTGGTGTTAATTTATCTATTAATCAATTAATCGTTCCAAATGATTCAGATGCTGCTTCAATCGTTAAGAACTTTGATGCTATTAAACATAAAATAGAAGAAATTTTAAACGATAGTGGTCAAGTTGTTTCACAACCAGGAAATAATACTGGTGGAAGTTCAGATGTAGGAAACCCTGGTAACAGTAACAAGAACTTTAACTTATCAATCATGCATACGAACGACACGCATGCAAGTTTAGACAATGCTGCAAAAACAGTAACAGCCGTAAAAGAAGTAAGAGCTGAAAAACCAGACGCATTATTGTTGAATGCTGGTGACGTATTCTCTGGTAGTCTTTATTTCAATGAATTCCAAGGGCAAGCAGATTTGAAAATGATGAATTTAATGGGTTATGATGCAATGACATTCGGTAACCATGAATTCGATTTAGGTTCAAGTGAAGAAGGACATCAAGCGTTAGTGGACTTTATCGAAGGTGCAAGCTTCCCATTTGTTAGTGCAAATGTAAATTTTGCAGCTGATGAGAAATTCACAGGATTATTCAGTGACTTAGTTTCAAGCGAGCCTGAAAACGGTAAAATCTACAACGGTATAATTAAAGAAATCAACGGCGAAAAAGTTGGGATCTTTGGTCTAACAACTCAAGAAACAGAAGATCTTTCTAGTCCAGGTAAAATAACTTTTGAAAATTATAAAGAAGAAGCTGAAAAAGCTGTTAAAGCATTTGAAGGAATGGGTGTCGATAAAATTATTGCGATTACACACATTGGTTATAATGACAATGCAGCTGTAGACAATGATTTAACGTTAGCGAAAGAAGTTGAAGGAATCGACGTAATCGTTGGTGGACATAGTCATACAACACTAAAGGCACCAGTACTAGTTGATAATGATGAAACCCCAACTGTTATCGTACAAGCGGGCTCAAGTAATGCAAACCTAGGGTTACTAGATATTGAGTTTGATAAAAACGGTGTGGTAGTAAGTCAAGCTGGCGAATTAATCGCAATTGGTAGTCAAGTAGAAGATGCAGAAGCAAAAATTTTACTAGAGCCATATAAAGAACAAGTGGATGCACTAGCACAACAAGAAATTGGAGTATCAACAGAGGTAACATTGGAGAACCCACGTGGAGATGAAGGTGAAAGTGTACGTAAAAATGAAACAATACTAGGTAACTTAATTACTGATGGTATGCTTTCAAAAGCAAAAAAAGCGACTGATAAGAATGTGATCATGGCTTTACAAAATGGTGGAGGTATCCGCTCTTCTATTGATGCAGGTCCAATTACAATAGGTGAAGTAATTACAGTACTTCCATTTGGCAATACGTTAGCAGTAATGGATGTAACAGGTGCAGAGTTAAAAGAAGCATTTGAAATAAGCTTTGGTAAATATCCAAAAGAAAATGGTGGGTTCTTACATGTAGCTGGTGCAAAAGTAGAATATGACTCTACTAAAACAGCTGGTGAACGCGTTGTATCAATCCAATATCAAGATTCAGAAGGTACTTATGTAGACATTCAAGATTCTGAAACTTACACAATTGCAACAAACGCCTTCACTGCACAAGGTGGAGATGGCTATGACGTATTTAAGGAAGCATATGATGAAGGGCGCGTAACGGATTTAGGATTATCAGATTGGGAAAACTTTGCGGAGCACTTAAAGAGCTTAGATTCAATTCCAACTGAAATCGAAGGACGTATTGTGGATGTTGCAGATAAAGTTCTAGATCCTGGTACAAAGCCAGAACTTTATAACTCAAATCCTGAAAACTTTATAGTGTCACAAATTGCTCGCTATGACAGTGGTCAAGGTCCAACTGGTACAGAAATCATGGCATACGACGCGGCACTTAAACTTGCATTTGTTACAAACGGTGCATTAAGTGGATATGATATCCTTTCATTTGCTGATATTAAATCTGGTGAATTTACACAAGTAGATTCAGAGAAACGTGTACTTTTAGCTGATTATGGAATCTCAGGTGTATCTGATATTACAAGTATTGCTTCACATCCAACAAAAGACTTAATTGCCATTTCAGCTGTAAGTGAAAATAAAACAGACAATGGTTATATTGTATTTGCTACAAAAGACGGTAAGTATGTAAATCATGTTGAAGTTGGCGCATTACCAGACATGGTTACATTTACACCAGATGGCACAAAAGCAATTGTAGCAAATGAAGGGGAACCAGCTGATGATTATTCAGTTGATCCAGAAGGTTCTATTTCAATCATTGATGTTGAGACATTTGAAGAAACAACTCTGACATTTACGGAAACACTATTGGACGATAAAGTTCGTGTAAATTCTCAAGGGACAATTTTACAACAATTAGAACCTGAGTATGTAACAGTTTCTGCAGATAGTAAAACAGCCTATGTGTCATTACAAGAAAACAACGCAATTGCAACAATCAATCTAGAAACAATGAAAATCGAATCTGTAAAAGGTCTAGGCGTAAAAGACTATTCAATTGCTGGTAATGAAGTAGATGCATTGAATGACAAAACTATTAAACTTGAAAAACAACCAGTTCTATCATTCTTTATGCCTGATGCAATCGATACGATTGAGGTAGGCGGTAAAACGTATATCATTACACCAAATGAAGGTGATGTTCGTGATTGGGATGCCTACTCAGAAGAAATTTCTGTTGAAGACATTATTAGTGAAATCCAATTAAATGCAGATCACTATGAAGGTTATACGCAAGATGAGTTAGACGCTTTTGTAGCTGGTGGCGGACTTCAAGCTCTTGCTGATGGAAAACTGAAATTAACGAAAGAAAACGGTATGAATGCTGAAACTGGAAAATACGAAGCACTTTATGGTTTTGGTGGTCGAAGCTTCTCCATTTTTGACGCTGCAACGATGGAATTAGTATTTGATAGTGGAAACGACTTTGAAGCATTTATGGCAGAAAAAACGCCAGAGTACTTTAATACGACAAATGATGAAATAAAAGTGGACAACCGTAGTGATGATAAAGGTCCAGAGCCTGAAACAGCAATTATAGGTGAAATCGATGGGACTAAATATTCCTTTATCGCTTTAGAAAGATTCGGTGGAATTGCTGTTTATGATCTATCAGAAATAAACAGTCCAAAATTTGTAACTGTAATTTCAAGTCGTAACTTTAATGTTGACGGTAGCTTAGAAGATGATATCGCAGCTGAAGATGTAGCAGATGTTGGTGGAGATGTTTCTCCTGAAGGTTTAGTATTTATCTCGGCTGAAGAAAGTCCAACAGGTAAGGCATTACTAGTTGCAACTCATGAAATCTCTGGTACTGTAGCTGTCTATGAATTAGGTAAAGGAACTGGAGTACTTGCAGCAAGTGAATTCTCAGGTACTTCAGAAGAGTCAAAAGTTCACTTTGGCAATGTTAAAGTATCAGTAGATAATCTTGAACGATTGGGAAATGCAGTTATTAAAGGAAACTTAACACTTATCGGTTCGTTAAAAGATTCTTTCAGCATTTCAAATGTAAAAGTTGAAGGAGATTTAGATCTTACTAACTTAGTAGATGGATCAGAACTAGATATTAGCGATGTAGAGGTTTCTGGAGAGACAACTTTCTAAAGCTTTCCACAAAGCCCTTTTCTAGAGAGAGGGGCTTTGAACCTTATTATAAAATGTTTACTAAACTATTTAATCTAAGGAGAGAATAAAGTGACAAAAAGTAGTAACTTTAAAAGGTCTTTTCAGATTTTTATCATTTTTGCTTTAGTCGTTAGTTTAATTACACCGTTTTCAATTAATAAAGCGAGAGCTACTGAAGTAATAACGGTTGCTGAAGCAATTGCAAATAATAGTGGTACTGCAACAGTTGAAGGATATATTGTAGGGACAGCTATTAGTGGTACATCATATGATCAGACAGCGCCTTTTAGCTCGGCTACAAACTTAGGGCTTGCTGATTCACCAAATGAAACAGATCCAGCAAAAATAATGCCTGTCCAACTTCCATCTGGAAATATTAGAACTGATTTAAACCTAGTGGACAATCCAAATAATTTAGGTAAAAAAGTTCGAATTACTGGAACGCTAACGGCATATTTTTCTGTTCCAGGACATAAAAGTGCAACTTCATACAGCTTTGTATATGAGTCAAATCCTACACAGGTACAAGCAGTAGAAGCAACTCCAACATCTGGCGCTGTACAAGCAGGTACGACAGTATCTCTTACAACAGCAACAGTAGATGCGACAATTTATTACACAGCAGATGGTATTGACCCAACAACAGCTAGCACAGAATACAAAGGACCAATCACTATTAACGAAGCAACAACAATTAAAGCAATCGCTGTTAAAGATGGTTTGGCTGATAGTACCGTGAGTACGTTTAATTATACAATTGAAGCACCACCTACAATTGTAACAATTGCTGAAGCACGTTCACAGAAAACTGGTGAAGTAACTGTCAAAGGTATAGTAACTGCAAAATTAAAAAATACCATCCAAATTCAAGATGAATCAGGTGCGATTGCAGTCCGTCCAACTTCTTTAGATGTAGAACTAGGAGACGAGATTACAGTCAGCGGTTCGCTAGGTGAATATAATGGACTACTACAATTAAATAATTCTACAATAATTGAAAAAACTAATGCCGTAGGAGTTCCTACTCCTATTGTGTTAACTGGTATTCAGTTAACAGAAGAACATGAGTCAAAACTTGCAACTGTAAATAACGTTATAATCACTGGAAGTCCTTCAAACTATGATGCAAATGATAATACAGCAAAATTTATTGTCCGTGATGAAAATAACAATTTAAATCTTGTCCCTGGAACAACTTATGAATCTATTACAGGTATTGTTCAGGAGTTTAAAGGTGCATATCAAATTCTTCCAAGAAGCACTGCAGATATCGTGGGGGAGATAGTAGTTCCAGAAGTTCCAACTGAAAAAATCTCTATTGCAGATGCTAGAAGTAAAGCAAAAGGTGAAACAGTAATAATTGAAGGTATTGTTACTACTGATACTGGACTATGGGGTGGCTCTACTTTCTACATGCAAGATGAAACTGCAGGTATGTTTATTTATCCTTCTTCAGCAAGTGTCAAACCGGGGGATAAAGTTCGTGTAACAGGACAGTTAACAACTTATAGTAACGAAGTAGAATTAGAAAATACTACAATTGAATTTTTATCTTCAGGAAATGTAGTTCCGGAACCAATTATTATAACTCCTACTGGTGTAAATGAAGCTACACAAGGAGAACTAGTAAAATTAGAAAATATCACAATATCTGAATTAACAGAAGCAAACTACGGCACAGCGGAATTCCAAGCCGAAGCAGACAATGGAGAAAAAGTATTAGTAGTGCACGATAATCGTACAGGGTCTGATTATAATGAATTGATTAAACATTATAATGAAGGTGATAAAGTTCATTTAATTGGTATTGCTGCTATTTCAAGTAAAGGATATATTTTAAAAACTTTAGGATTAGAAAGTTATGACTTAGTAAACAAACCAGCGGTATATGTTACACAATCACCAGGAACAGTTCCAATGGGTACTAAAATTGAACTGAAATCTGGAATAGAAGGTGCTGAAATCTATTACACAACTGATGGTTCAGTACCATCTAAAGAGAGCGCTAAATATAGTGAAGCAATTGCATTAGGAACTGGTGAAACAACGATTAAAGCAATTGCAATTTCAGGAGAGTCTATAAGTGAAGTGTTTAGTTTTACTTACAAAATTTTAAATACAGAAGGCGTAATTATCCGTGATATCCAAGGAAATAATCATACGTCAGATTATGTGAATTCAACCGTTCAAAACATTATTGGTGTAGTAACATACGTACAAAATGGTAGTTTATTTGTAATTCAAGATGTAGATCATGCTGATGAAGACCACGCAACATCGGAAGCAATAATGGTTAGTAAATCTAGTCATGGCGTTTCAGTTGGAGATAAGGTTTCGGTAAATGGTGCTGTTACAGAGTATGGAAGTGGTTCGAATTTAACAAGTACACAAATTAATGCAACTTCAATCAATTCTTTAGGTAAAGCAGAATTACCAAATCCGATTGTGATTGGTACAGACGTAATTCCACCAAACAAAATCATTGACAATGATAGTTTGACTTCATTTAACCCTGAGGAAGATGGTATTGATTTCTGGGAATCATTAGAATACATGCTAGTGTCATTCCCAAATGCAAAAATTATTGGACCTCCATATTCAGGCGATGTTCCAATTGTCGTTGAAAGTACAACAAACAATACATTTAATGTAAACGGCGGTTTAAATATCGCAGCTGACGATTACAACCCAGAAAAAATCTTCTTAGATAACGTAGGT
Organism: Ureibacillus sp.; assembly: GCA_031178355.1. Classification (GTDB taxonomy): domain Bacteria; phylum Bacillota; class Bacilli; order Bacillales_A; family Planococcaceae; genus Ureibacillus. The sequence continues at coordinate 2,081 of JAPSJC010000046.1, read as the reverse complement.
AGTAAAAACTATGAATCAGGCGATCAATTTAATGGTGATGTAATCGGGGTAATCTCTTACTCAAGTACGGGTTATCAATTAAGAACCGATATTACTACATTGCCAGAAGTTACGAAAGCAAATATTCAACAAGAGGTTACTCATATCGATCCTACAGAAGATAAATTAACTGTAGCAGCTTATAATGTTGAAAACTTCTCAAATAATAAATCAAATACACCAGATGTTAAAGTTGCTAAAATTGCCAAAACATTTGTTGATAACATGAAATCTCCTGACATTATTACTCTTGTAGAAGTTCAAGATAATGATGGACAAACAGATTCAGGTAATGCAGATGCATCTGAAAGTTACAACCGTTTAATTGAGGCAATCAAAGTTGCTGGTGGTCCAACTTACCAATGGACAGATGTCACACCTGTAAATAATACAGTCGGTGGAGCACCTGGAGGGAATATCCGTGTTGGTTATCTTTACAATCCTTTACGCGTGTCATTAGTAGAAGGGACGAAAGGTACAGGATCTCAAGGGAACACTTGGACAGAAGAGGGTAACTTAGCACTTAACCCAGGTTTCATAGACCCAACTAAATTCACCGATACACGTAAACCAATTGCTGCGGAATTTGAATTCCAAGGTGAACGCGTTGTCGTAATAGGTACTCACTTAAATTCTAAAGGTGGAGACCAATCTTTATGGGGTTCTAACCAACCTCCTAAGTTATCTTCTGAAGCAGAACGCTTAAGTTTAGCGAAAGCTATTAATGAATTTATTGATGAAGGACTTGCAAAAAATCCTAATTTAAATATCGTCCTGGCTGGAGATATGAACGATTTCGAATTTACACCAGTTCTTGAAACACTTAAAGGTGGAGTATTAACGAACATGGTTGATCATGTTCCAACTGAAGATCGTTTCTCTTACTTCTTCCAAGGAAACAACCAAGTTCTTGATCACATTTTAGTGTCAAATAACCTAGTAGATGCAACAACTGTAGATATGATTCATATCAACGCAAACTTTACAGAAGATCAAGGTCAAGCATCTGACCATGATGCAGTGTTAGTGCAAATTGATTTAAGCGCAGCAGGAACAGTAAATCCAATTCATGCTGAAAAAGTTTATAATCTAACAAACTTTAAAACGAATAAGTTAACAATTACAAAACCAAGTGTGAAAGTGAATTTAGATGGCTCTTCTTCTATTAAAGAAGGTCTATTCTTCACAGGTTCTTATATTGAACTTCATGGCGAAGGTTTTGCAACTCATACAGTAACAATTCAACCAAATGAAGCTGGTGCAATTGTTGACTTAAAAGGTACTGAACTAAAAGAATTAATTGTTGATGGAAATAAAGTAAAAGAAATCCGCGGTGCAGAAAATATCCAAACAATTAAGTACATTGAAGGTACCAACGGAGATAGTATTAATATTATTAATTCAGGAGGGGCTCCAATTGGAGACCCTTCTTTACCTTTCAATGATTACTACGCAACTGCACAAGGAAAGAGTGGAGAAGAGTTAAAATTTTCTTTACATGAAATAATCTCTGAACACGAATTCCTTACTTATTCAGAAGTTTGGGATGCACTAAAAATTACTGATGAGGATCCAAATAATCCAAATAATGTCCTTCTGTTTTACTCAGGTATATCTCGTTCGAAAAACGAAAACGGTGGTAATGTAGGACAATGGAATCGTGAACACGTATGGGCTAAATCTCATGGAGATTTTGGAACAACTATAGGTCCAGGAACGGATATCCATCATTTAAGACCAACTGATGTTTTAGTAAATAGTTCAAGAGGAAATCTAGATTTTGATACTGGTGGAAGCTTAATTAAAGGATGTAGTTATTGTTTAAAAGATGGTGATTCTTTTGAGCCACCGAATTACGTAAAAGGTGATGTAGCTCGAATCCTATTTTACATGGCTGTTCGTTACGAAAAAGGAGATCTTGTTGACCTTGAATTGAATGATGTGGTTAATAATGGAGAAAACCCTTACCATGGTAAACTCTCTGTTTTACTAGAATGGCATTTACAAGATCCTGTAGATGATTTTGAACGTAACCGGAATAA
>JAPSJC010000123.1 GCA_031178355.1 Ureibacillus sp. | reverse complement strand
GTTAAGATACATACAACCAAAATTAAATAATATATTTTTTTCAACTTGCTCACCTCCATATATAATGAGTCGGATTGAAAGACTTTTAGTTTCATGTAATACAAGTCTTATTCAAGAAAGTTAACAAACTTATATGGACTCACTATAACAGATTTAACTGGGGGTTAGAGGAATCTACCACATTCATTATTTAAATTGGTTTAGTACAAAGATTGCGTGAACCTTATTATAAATTATAAAAGATGTTAAAAAGTTCCATGTTATACTAAATAGAGAAATAAAAGGAGGAATGCAGAATGAAAAGCAAGCCTGTTTATGTCGAAATAGCAATCGATACCGACATGGATTCGTTATGGAGAGCTACGCAAACTCCGAATCTACATGAACAATGGGATCTTCGTTTTTCGTCTATAACTTATTTGCCTAAAAAAGAAAATGATCCTCAACATTTTTCATATAAACGAAGTCTTGGATTTGGACAAGAAATACAGGGCTGGGGAATTACCGTTGGGAGCTATGATGGTAAAAATGGTGAGAGAACATCATCATTACACTTTGGTACCGATCATACCTTATCCCCAATTAAAGAAGGTAGAGGGTATTGGAAGTATATCCCTAAAGGAAACTCCATTACATTTTTAACTCAATATGACTACGATACAAACTTCGGAAAATTCGGTCGTTTGTTAGATCGAATGCTGTTCCGTCCTCTTATTGGTTGGGGAACGGCCCTTAGTTTTGATGTATTAAAAAGATGGTTGGAAAAAGAAGAATCTCCTTCTACCCAATATTTTCGTTTTTTTACAACCTGGTTTATCACTTTCTTAATTTGCTTTATTTGGCTCTATCACGGTCTCATTCCAAAAATTGTCTTCATGCATCCAGATGAAATTTCGATGGTTGAAAATTTAGCACCCGTATCTTATGAAAATGCATACTGGATCGTTTTTATAACTGGAATTATCGAAGTAATTTTTGGAGTTATATGGATACTGTATAAGAATAAAAGAATACTATTTGGTTTGCAGCTAATTGTAATCCCACTTCTTACTCTAACAGCCATAATCGCTCAACCAAGTTCGTTGGTTCACCCTTTTAATCCTTTAACATTGAATATGAGTATTATATTACTATCAATAATTGGCTTTTTTCTAAGTAACGATTTACCTACTGCAACTACCTGTAAGAGAAAGAGATGAAAAGATTAATGTCTATTTATAAGAAAGTTTTAGATCAACAGTTTAATAGACTACATCCTATGTTACAAAAGAGATATGAATTTCCAAATCATGTTCCATTCCGAGCAACAGGTGTCATGAAAAAGATTAGAGTGGGACCGAAATTTCTCTTTCCATTATTGTGGTTAGGTACAAAAAGTAAGCTACTCTTTCCAGAACAAGGGATGAATATCCCCTTTGAAATATTAAATACACCCATGGTAGGTCCAAATGGGGAGGAACAAATTCATTGGGAGAGGATCTTTGATTTTGGAAAGAAAAAACGATATTTTAATGCACTTATGAGTTTCGATGCAAAACGAAAAGTAATTAAAGATTATTTAGGTGAGCCAAGTGTACTCTATTCGGATTTAGTCTTTACCGTTTCTACTGAGGGGGATTTGATAATTGAATCTCGAAAACAACGATTGGTCATCGGGAAATTTGAAATCCCTTTACCGAGGTTATTTCAAGGCTTAGCAACTGTTACTGAAAAATATTGCGATGAACGTGGCGTTTTTAAAATAGCGGTGAATGTCAGAAATCCAATAATCGGCCTTATTTTCTCGTATGAAGGAGCGTTTAAACCGAATGATCTTGAATAAATGGGCACTTATTTCAATTGGTTTGTTTCTAATTGCTGTTGTTTTTGGACAAGATGCAACGTATCTTTTAATGCTGACAGTGGCGCAATTAATTCTTGTTCCCCTAACATTGGTTTTGGTTATGCAAAAAGACGATTGGTTTAAGGGTTATTTTGTTTACTTTTCAATCCCTGCACTTCTTTCTGTTGTTCTTTTACATATAACGAACACATCTGGATGGGATATTTTACTGGCTTTAATGTATTTAATTTTTACTTGTATCGTTGCTTTCTATGGGATAAGCCGGTTTCTAACGAGAGGATTTAGTCATTTTGAGGAATTCTCTATCGATCTAGCACTCGTATATTTGTCTATTGGTGGAGTGTGGTTTTTTGCCCATATCACAAACATTGATACTGGATTTTCTCCAATCATTACTTGGTTAACTGCAATTCATTTTCATTATGCTTCTTTTTTACTACCAGTTTTCACAGGTTTACTTGGTAGAATTTATAAACCGCGGTTGTATCCTTTAACTGCAGGCATCATATTAATTGCTCCGATGTTTCTCGCAATAGGCATTACTTTTTCCGTGTGGATTGAATGGTTTTCGGTCGTACTTTATATAATAGGTATTTATTCAGTTATCTATTACGCTTTGAAAACTCAGTTTGTGCATCATTGGCAAAAATGGCTGGTTGTTATATCCTTTAGTTCTTTAGGTGTGACAATACTCTTTTCCTTTTTATACGCCTTTGGTCGCTTATCAAACTATTTTACGGTTAGTATCGAATTTATGCTTCAGTTTCACGGCTTCTTAAATTGTGTGTTGTTTGCTTTAGTAGGATTAATCGGATGGTCATTATTTGTTCCCCCTGCAAAAACAATCAAATGGGCATTTCCTATTAGTCAAATACGAGGAAGTACGGTCATTGGAGAAAAGATTCTTCCTAAAATTCAGGATGAGCAAAACTTAGGTTTATATAAAGGATTAGTGGATGAAATAACTATATATGAGCCGTATATCGATACATCTTCACTTTCACCCACAATTCAAGACTTTTACGAAAATACAATTGATTACAGGCTTTATGCAAAGGTTCAATGGAAGGCTTGGATTAAACCTTTTGCTGTGATCTATCGTTTAATTAGCTCGTATGTCAAACAGATCAATCTTCCCTTATCAAGTGATCGAATTGAAATGACTGGCGACATTTTAAAAATTAAAGAGGATTTAGATGGGAGAAACAACCCAAGAGTATGGATAAGGAAAATTAAAAATAAAGTCACTTTTATTGCTATTTATTCATGGCATCAAACGGGAGATCGTACTTATATGAACATCGCTTTACCTCTACCATGGTCATCGATGATCGGGATTTTAGAGTTGTATCAAATTGGTAATGACCTCCAATTATCAAGCAAAAAACACAAGGCAAATTCTGATGCGGGTATCTATTTAGCATGGAACAAGCATCTGTTTGCTTTACCTATAGAAGAAACTTTTCATATAAAGGAATCGAAAGATGGGAGACTTCTTGCGGAACATCACATGTGGATTTTTTCTATTCCCTTTTTAAAAATAAATTATCACATTGAGCATAGAAAATAATTGGGCGTTTTTTTCTTAATATGTTTAGTTGTAATTAGCCATGAACTGTATAAAAAGTTAATTTCTTTGTAACTCTTTTCTAACATCTCAATCAAAAATGAGCGCCTATCCTTGCAAAGATAGCGCGCTTATCTCCATAGAAAAGCACTTTCGCTAATAACCGAGTCTCCTTCTTCTTTCTCGGTAATAATCGATATCTCGTACATCTTCCGACTTCTTATTTCTTCCATCATATTTGTGTCTTTCATCATTTTTCTTTCTATCATCTTTCTTGTCTTTATGTTTTGTTAGTTCTTTTAACTTTTTCAATGCTATATCAAATTCGTCATTCGTCATTTTATTTGTCGCTAGCATTGAACATAGGTATGCATAAGCTAAAGCCGTTGTATCTACTATTACATTAACTTCTACATCAACATCCGAATTACCGCTGTGTCCTATTTGGGATTTATTTGTGTCCCTCTCACTAAAGTTTGTAATGTTATTACTTCTATTCCGATTTTCAGACATTCCATTCCCTCCCTTATAAAGTAAAAAGGTGGAGTTAATATTACCACATCCCACCTTTATACTAATGTTAGACTTCGAATCTTTGATTTTCCATTGATTCCATGTCTGAATTAGTTGTCCGAGTCAGCATTAGCTTCTGCATCTGCATTAGAATCTGAATCAGACTCTGCTCGTACTCGAGAATTGGAATCAGAATCAACATCGATATCTAAGAAGACACGTCCGTTACCACTGTTTGTTACTCTTGCGATGTTGGTATTTCTATCTTCGATTCTTGTATCTACATCGGTATCAACATCATTTCTCGCTCTCGCCTCATTGTCAATATCGATATCATTTTCAGCATTAGCACGAGCTTGAAATTCTAGTTCTGTCTGATTGTTTCTATTACCATTATTTCTTCTTCTTCTGCGTACACTACCCAAAGTATCTCACTCCTCTATTACTAATAATCCATTCAAAGCTTTTTTAAAGGTGGGTGGGATGACCCTCCATCCCACCCTTAATTTAAAGTAAAACTTTAATCTTTAATTTTGTATTACTCCCAAGTCTAAATTAGCTTTCCGAGTCAGCATTAGCTTCTGCATCTGCATCAGAATCAGAATCAGACTCTGCTCGTACTCGAGAATTGGAATCAGAATCAACATCGATATCTATGTTGACACGAGCATTACCACTGTTTGTTACTCTTGCGATGTTCGTATTTCTATCTGAAACCCTAGTGTCTACATCAGTTTCAACATCATTTCTAGCTTGCGCTTCATTGTCAATATCGATATCATTTTCAGCATTAGCACGAGTTCGAAAATCTGACTGATTGTTACTGTTGCGATTATAATCTCTGTTTCTCCATACTCTACTCAAAGTATCTCACCCCTCTTTCTGCTAATAATCTATTCAATATTCTTTAATTGAACATAGACAAAAAACTATAAATAATATAAAAAGTTGTTCATTTATAACAAAAAGAGCACCAGG
>JAPSJC010000045.1:8822-18584 GCA_031178355.1 Ureibacillus sp. | reverse complement strand
ATAAAAGACAAAAGAGAAACGGAATTGAGTAGAAATGTCTTTTATAGAGGTAATAAAAGACAAAAGAGAAACGAAATTGTGTAGAAATGTCTTATATAGGGGTTATAAAAGACAAAAGGGAAACGAAATAGGGTGGAAATGTCTTTTATAAGGGTTATAAAAGACAATAGTGCAGCGGAATAGGATAGAAATGTCATTTATAGGGGTTATAAAAGACAATAGTGCAGCGAAATAGGATAGAAATGGTCATTTATCTGCTAGTTGCTGGCAAAAGGAGAGACAATTTAGGTGCCACTGTAAACCAAAAAAATCTCTTTATATAGATCTTTGCATTTATCTATATTAAAGTAAATTTGTATCACGAAATTTGTGATAAAACTCTTTAGGGCCCTCGCCAATTCAGATGAAATGTCCTTTCTTAATACTTATAAAACAAAAATACACCTTATCAAGAAACCGCAATATATATAACCTCTACCGAAAAATTATTTCTATTAGTCCTCTTCACAAGCTTTCATTGTAAATGTAATATTAATAATTAAATCAAGCTTTTATTAGGGAAAACTTATTATAGGGGGAAATATATGATTCGTTCAATGCAAAGAGAAGACCTAGAAGTTATAAATGAAATATACAATGATGCAATCTTAAATACGACCGCACTTTATAAATATTCTCCTGAAACAATTGAGCAAAGAATAGAATGGTTTTTAGCAAAAGAGAAGAATAATGACCCAATTTATGTATATGAAGAAAATGGACAGGTGGCGGGTTTTGCTACATATTCACAATTCCGTCCTTATCCAGCTTATAAATATTCAGTAGAGCATTCGGTGTATGTACACAAAGATCATTATCGTAAAGGTATCGGTACAAAATTAATGAAGCATTTAATTGCTGAAGCTCAACAACGTGAAATTAAAACAATGATTGCATGTATTGACTCGAGTAATGAAGGAAGCATCCTATCCCATAAAAAACTAGGGTTCTGTTATACTGGTGAAATTAAGAATGCAGGTTATAAATTTGGCCGTTGGTTAGACATCGTATTCTACCAACTGGATTTGAAAGGACCAGCGAATCCAAACGAGTTATAAGATGTGTAAAAGCAATACGGACGTATCGTTCTATCCTGGACGAAGGACATTTTCTCTCCGAAAATGTCCTTCATCAACTACTAGACACCCCAATACAATCTCGACTAAAACCCATAACAATCCACTTAGCTCAATAACACTAACTAACCCACTATCAAAACCTATCAGGCTCACGCTCAACACAAAATTCACTTTCGAAACCGACTTTAACAACTAAATTAAGTATTAGTAGTAATTCCTAACAATTTAAGCATAAATCAAAATAAGCTGTTATTTTAACTATCTTGAAATTCAATCTAATTCAAAAAATAAAAGCACATAAAAATTGAACTATGCCCATTAAAATCATTGATTATGAATTATAATTTATACATAATATCCTCTCATAATGACAACTGTCATATATGACAGATATCACGAATAATGATGAAAACTATCCAAATAATAGTTTTAGGATAGTTTTTTTTATGGAATTCAACTTTTAATCAGAATGGACTCCAACTTGCACTATGACATTTGTAATAAATATCTAGTGATGTTTGATTCTATTACGCAAGATTTTTTATCTGTATGATGTAAATAATTAATAAGGTTAGAAAGAAGGTATTACATTTGACTTTGACTGATGCAGAAAAAACAAAACAGTTACGTAAAGAGGTTGCGCAGTTTGCAAAAGCTGAGCGGAATAAGAGTATACTTCAGATGATTAACACGATCGTTCCACTAATTATCCTTTGGATTGCTGGGTACTATCTAGTACAGTTTTCCCCATGGATTACGGTAGCTTGTAGTGTTTTATCAGCAGCATTTTTAGTTAGAACCTTCATTATTTTTCATGATTGTACCCATGGGTCATTCTTCAAAAATAAAAAAGCGAACGATTTAGTTGGTAATATAACAGGAATTCTAACTTCATTTCCATATATGAAATGGAGACGCGAACATTTAATTCATCATTCAGCAAGTGGTAATCTTGATAAGCGTGGTATTGGTGATATTGATATGCTTACAGTAGACGAATATCTAGCAAAATCAAAGTTCGGAAGACTTGCATATCGACTATATCGAAATCCAATTGTAATGTTTGGATTAGGACCATTATATTTAGTGTTAGTTTTAAATCGTTTTAATGTAAAGAGTGCTAAGAAAAAAGAACGTTTAAATACGTACTTTATAAATATAATGCTTCTATTGATTTGTGCGTCGATAATTTACTTCTTAGGGTGGCAATCATTTTTACTAGTACATGGTATTACACTGTTTGCAGCAGGTTCAATGGGGATTTGGTTATTTTACATCCAACATACTTATGAGGATTCTTATTTTGAATACGATCCAGAATGGGACTATGTAAAAGCGGCAGTGGAAGGTAGTTCTTATTATAAATTACCAAAGGTTTTACAATGGGTAACTGGTAATATTGGCTATCATCATGTGCATCATCTCGCACCAAGAGTACCAAATTATAAGCTTGAAGAAGCACATGAGTCAATCGAGCCGTTACAAAAAGCTACGACAATCACGCTTAAAACAAGTTTTGAGTCTATTCGCTACAAACTTTATGATCCTAAACAGAAAAAGTTTATTTCTTTTAAAGAAGTAGAAAAAACTGTCCAAGTGAAAAATAAATCAACAATTCAAGTATAAGGTAAAGATGTCTCAAAAGTACTTCGTTACTTTTGAGACATTTTTCTTACAATATAAAAAATGGTCAAAATTTTAAGGTTTAGAGAGACTGTGTTATAAGATTTGTGAATTGTTATAATAAAAAGAAAAAGAAATCGTGAGGTTTATAATGCAAAGTTGGTATACGATTTTCCCTAAAAACCCCTGGATTAGTATTTATGTTTGGATTATTTTTTGCATATTGCCTTTTTATTTTCTTATACGTTCTTACTCAATTATTCAAATTTCTATAGGTATTGTGTTAGTACTGATCTATTTTATCTCACATTGGTTGTCATTTAATTCCAAAAACGGTCTTGTTTATATGTGGATTAGTTTTGAAATGGTATTAAATGTAATATTGACCTTGATGTTTGGATATGTTTATTTATCTTTATTTACTGCATTTTTTATCGGGAATATACGACAAACAGTTGGATTTTACATTATGTATGGTTTGCATATTGGCATAACCGTCCTTTCTATTGTGTTTGGATATTTTTTAAATTTACACTTATTTCTTGCTCAAACTCCATTTCTTATAATTACAGTAATAGGAGTTGTATTACTTCCATTTACATTATATAGTCGAAATAAAAGGGAAAATTTAGAAGGCGAATTAGAAGTTGCAAAAGAGCGAATTGCTGAGTTAATCATCTATGAAGAGCGTCAACGTATTGCGCGTGATCTACACGATACACTTGGACAAAAACTTTCTCTTATAGTGTTGAAAAGTGATCTTGCGAATCGACTCGTTACAAAAAAACCTGAAGAAGCAGTACTTGAGTTAAAGGACATTCGTCAAACCGCTAGTATCGCTTTAAAGGAAGTACGAGAACTTGTTTCAAACATGCGGGCAATAAAATTGAGGGAAGAATTAATTCATGTCGAACAGCTACTGAAAGCAGCTAACATAAAATATGAAATTGTGGGAGATACACAAAACTTAAATATCCCAGTTCTAGTAGAGAATGTTTTAAGCATGTGTTTAAAAGAAGGTATTACAAATGTAGTTAAACATAGTAATGCGAAAAAATGCAAAATAACGTTTGGACAAGATGATAATGAAATCTACATTAAAATTCAAGACGATGGTAAAGGGATTGTCTTAACAGATCATTTCTATGGTAACGGATTAAGAGGAATGGAAGAAAGACTTGAATTTATTAATGGTTCAGTTACTTTTGAAGATAATAGAGGAACAACTTTAAACATTAGCGTTCCACTTGCCATTACACATCAAGAAAGGAGTGAATGATTTGATACGAATTGTAATTGCTGAGGATCAAGGAATGCTCTTAGGTGCAATGAAATCACTGCTTAATATGGAAGATGATATGGAAGTAGTAGGACTTGCAAAAAATGGTGAGGAAGCTATTCAGTTAGTTGAACAACTTCAACCAGACATTTGCATAATGGATATTGAAATGCCTGTAAAAACGGGATTAGATGCAGCCGAACATCTATATTCTATACAAAGCCAATGTAAAATTATTATTTTAACGACTTTTGCTAGACCTGGTTATTTTGAAAGGGCACGAAAAGCAGGTGTAAAGGGCTATTTATTGAAAGATAGTCCAATAGAAGAGCTTGTACAATCAATTCGGACGATTATTGAAGGAAAGCGAATCTATGCACCTGAATTAGTGGACTTCGTTTACGAGGAAGAAAGCGAAAATCCACTAACAGAACGTGAAAGCCAAGTGTTAGAATTAGTTGCAGAAGGAAAAACAACAAAGGAAATTGCTTCTGAACTTTATCTATCGACAGGTACTGTACGTAATTATATTTCTACTATTCTAGATAAATTAGGTGTTGGTAATCGAATCGAAGCGATTTCTAGATTTAAAGAAAAAGGGTGGAATAAATAAGCAAATGGCTATCAATCTTGATCATATCAGGACTGGTAGCCATTCTATTTATTCATTATTTATTTCGTTTAGTTAACCGTCCTAGAACGAAAGCAGCAGCTGCTACACCGAGGATCGTGTTTGTTTTTTTGTTGAACACTTGTTTCGTAACAAGGTTAATATTTTGTGGACGTTCTGCTAATCGGCGCATGAAGTACCCATACCAATCACTACCAAATGGCACATAAGTACAGAAGTTGTAGCCTTCTTTAGCAAGTTCTACTTGCATTTCTTTACGGAAGCCATAAAGCATTTGGAATTCAAATTTATCTTTTGGTATATTATTATCTTTCACAAATTGTTTCACATGATTAATTACATTATGGTCATGCGTAGCTATGGAAGTAAATTTACCATGCAATAAGTGATATTCAATTAATTCGATAAAGTTTAAATCGATATCGTGTTTATCTTGGTAAGCTACATCAGCAGGCTCTTTATAAGCACCTTTTACGATACGTAGTCGGAAATCTTTATATTTTTCAGTATTTTCTTTTGCATTGAAGAAATAAGCTTGAATAACTGTGCCTACATTATCGTATGTTTCAGAAATTTTATCCATTAAGTCAAATGTTGGTTGAAGTCGTTCGTATGTTTCTTGGTCAAAGTTCACATGAATATTATAATCATAGGCTTTGCCTACGATTTCGATTAGATTTTCATAACAGAAATCATAATCAATATCTAAACCAACTTGAGAAGGTTTTACCGAAATATGAGCATCTACGCCATGCTCATGAATCGCTTCAATTACTGCTAGAATTTGATCTTTTGCTTTGATTGCTTCGGAACGTTCGAAAACAAACTCACCTAAATTATCAACTGTACAAGAAATACCTTGTCTATTAAGTTCTTTCATACTTTCGATTGCTTCGTCAATGTTTGTACCAGCTACAACACTTTGGGCACCTAACTTCAAACCATATTTTTGTGCAGCAGAATTTAGTATTTGATTTTCTGATAAATTAATGAAAAAATCTCTTAATAATGGCATGTTGGTTAGCTCCTTCTTTTTTCTAAAAATTATAACATAGTTAAAATTTTGTAGCTAAAAATCTATAATTGATTGATTTTTATTTATGAGTAGCATTTTTAATAAACTGCATTCTTTCGTTGAAAAGTGTTGGATAAGATAACATACCGATTAAAATACTTGATATAGACGCGGTTGTTAATAATGCAAAAATAATTAGTATTTGGAATTGCACTGCAACAACAGGATCCGCTCCCCCGATAATTTGGCCACTCATCACCCCTGGTAATTGAACAAGACCAATTGTTTTTTGACTTTCAATTGTTGGAATTAAACTCGCTCTAATTGCATTTTTAAGTTGAGTATGAATAGCTTGTTGCGGTGTACCGCCCAACGAAAGCACTAATTCAATTGAATCTTTATTGGATTCCACTTCTGCTGTAAAACGATTTAAGAATAAAATCGAAAGTACCATTGAGTTTCCAATCAACATTCCACTAATCGGAATGATGTACTGGGCAGTAGCTGGCACAATTTGAAGCCCAAGTAAGATTCCCTGTGTGACGACCTCAACCACTATTAAAGTAAGAGCAATCTTCCACGTGATTCCTTTAATTGCTCTTCCTTTTTGTCTTGCATTTAAAGTAGCTGCAACAATCATCAAAGTAATCATGAAAAAAATATAGATAAAACTATCTGAATCAAATACAAACTTTAATACATATCCAACTATTAAAAGTTGAATAATTGAACGAATAGTAGCGATTATTGTGTCTTTTTCTAGACTTAAATGTAACGTTTTAGATAGAATGAGAGGGATTAAAACAAATATAAGCGTTAGAGATAAAGTTGTATATGTCATTTTTATACATTACCTTGTATAAAATTTTGAACCTGTTTGTTTTTTGTTTTAGATAAGATAGATATGTCTCCACTCTCTACTAACTCCCCATTCATCATTACCCAAATATAGTCTCCTAATTCCATTGCTTGTTGAATATTATGCGTAATCCATATAATCGTTACATCATATTTTTTATTTATCTTTTTAATGAGTTGTTCAATTTCGTGGACTGAAACTGGGTCTAGAGCGGATGTAATTTCATCTAATAACAAGATTTTAGAACGATTAATTAATGTTCGACTAATGGTCAATTTCTGTTTTTGTCCACCGGATAGTTCTGTAGCATCACGCTCTAAAAAGCTTTCATCTAATCCAACTGTGTCTAATATAGATATTGCCTCTTCTTTAGTTAAACTTTTCTTTTGTAGTTTAAGAGGGAGAGCTAAATTATCAAACACTGTACCACGTAAAATGGGAGCGTTTTGCAAAACAATCCCGATATTTCGCCTTAAAGTAGTAGGTTCATAAGCTAAGACAGATTGCTGGTCAATGAATAGATCACCATGTGTTGGTGAGATTAGGCCATTACATAACTTTAATAATGTTGTCTTTCCGGCACCTGAGGGCCCAACAAGTGTCGTTATTTTTCCTTTGTAAATACTACCTGAAATATTTTTTAGTATGGATAATTCTCCCCGCCTGAAACTAACATTTTGGAATTGTATTGCTTGATCAATTTTATTCATAAAGTGACTCCTAGATAAATTACATTATTAGTATAAATTGTTTGAAAAATATTACAAGAAGTCAAAAATAAACCATTATAATAGTAGGGTAAAAAAGAGAATAAAACTTATAGATACTTTGTTTTTAACCAAATAGTGTATACTATGACTAATTATGATATTGGAAGAAGGGGCTTCTTATGAAATCAATTTACGCTGACGATAGCTTAACATTACACACGGATTTATATCAAATAAATATGGCGGAAAGCTATTGGGCTGATGGAATCCATAATCGTAAGGCTATATTCGAATTATATTTTCGTAAATTACCATTTGGAAATGGCTACGCGATTTTTGCTGGATTAGAACGTATACTTGACTATTTAAGAAACTTTAAATTTAGTGAAACAGATATTGACTACTTAAAAAATGAATTAGGTTACCAAGAGGATTTTATCGACTACTTAAAGAATATTCGTTTTACAGGAAATGTGTATTCAATGGTTGAAGGTGAAGTTGTATTTGCAAATGAACCACTTCTAAGAATTGAAGCACCGTTAGTTGAGGCACAATTAATAGAAACAGCTCTATTGAATATTGTAAACTTCCAAACTTTAATTGCTACAAAGGCTAGTCGTATTAAACAAATTATTAAAAGTGAAGGTAGTGCAGAGTTTGGCGCTAGGCGTGCCCAAGAAATGGATGCAGCGATTTGGGGTGCAAGAGCAGCTATTATTGGTGGGTTTGATTCTACTTCGGTTGTACGTGCTGGCAAGCTGTTTAATATACCGGTTTCAGGTACACATGCCCATTCTTTAGTTCAAGCTTATAAGAATGACTATGAAGCGTTCCATGCATACGCAAAACGCCATAAAAACTGTGTATTTCTAGTTGATACGTATAATACGTTGAAATCTGGTATTCCTACTGCAATTCGTGTTGCTAAGGAATTAGGAGATAAAATTAACTTTGTTGGCATTCGATTGGATAGTGGGGACATCGCTTTCTTAAGTAAAGAAGCAAGACGTATGCTTGACGAGGCTGGTTTCCTGGATGCGAAAGTCATTGTATCCAATGATTTAGATGAATACACTATTTTAAACCTAAAAGCTCAAGGTGCGAAAGTAGATTCCTGGGGTGTTGGAACAAAACTTATTACGGCATATGATCAACCTGCATTAGGTGCAGTTTATAAGCTAGTATCGATTGAAAATGAAGAAGGTGTCATGGAAGATACGATAAAAATTACAGCTAATGCTGAAAAAGTATCGACACCTGGATTGAAAAATGTGTATCGAATTATTAATCGTGAAAATGGCAAAGCGGAAGGCGATTATATTGCGATGGCAGATGAAAATCCACAATTAGAAGAAAAGATTAAAATGTTCCATCCTATTCACACGTTCATTTCAAAATTTGTAACAAACTTTGATGCGGAAAATTTACATCAACATGTAGTGAAAGACGGCGAAGTTATTTACACTAGTCCATCCGTAATGGACATGCAAAAATATGCCTTTGATCGATTAAATCTATTATGGGATGAATATAAGCGTTCACTGAATCCGGAGGAATACCCAGTAGATTTAAGTCAAAAATGTTGGGATAACAAAATGAATAACATCCAAGAAGTCCGAAATATGGTACATGAAATGGAGAATTTTTAAGGAGGATTGAAAATGGGGGATTTGCAAAGAAAAATCATTGAAGAATTAAAAGTTTTACCGGAGATTAATCCGAAAGAAGAAGTACGAAAATCGGTAGACTTTTTAAAAGAATATGCAAAGAAACATTCCTTTTTAAAGGCTTTTGTTATTGCAATTAGTGGTGGACAAGACTCTACCTTAACAGGGAAATTAGTCCAAATTGCTGTAGATGAACTAAATGAAGAAGCTAGTCAACAAAACTATTCAACGATTGCAGTTCGCCTTCCTTATGGAATACAAACCGATGAAAAAGATGCACAAGATGCACTCAAGTTCATTAAGCCTAATAAAACATATACCGTTAATATTAAACCGGCTGTTGATACTAGTGTAAAATCATTAGCTGACTCTGGAGTTGAGATTAGTGATTTTGCAAAGGGAAATGAAAAAGCGCGTGAACGTATGAAAGTGCAATATTCCATTGCAGCCATGAATGATGCAGTAGTTGTAGGTACTGACCATGCAGCAGAAGCCATTACAGGATTTTATACAAAATACGGTGACGGTGGTGTCGATTTAACGCCAATCTTCCGCTTAAATAAACGTCAAGGGAAACAAATACTGGCATATTTAGATTGTCCAGAACATCTCTTTTTAAAAACACCAACTGCAGACTTAGAAGAACAAAGACCTTCCCTTCCAGATGAAACTGCATTAGGGGTAACATATGAGTTGATTGATGATTACTTAGAAGGAAAAGATCTGCCAGATGATGCGCGGGAAATTATAGAAAGCCACTATATAAGATCTCAACATAAACGTCATATGCCAATTACTATTTTTGATGACTTTTGGAAGTAATAGCTAGTTGTTGATATAGGAAGTAGAGAAGCGCCCAT
>JAPSJC010000045.1:0-8722 GCA_031178355.1 Ureibacillus sp. | reverse complement strand
ATCCTTGTCAAAGGCATTCAAAGTGACGCTTATTCTATAGCTTTGGTTCATAATATTCTTTTGCAGAAGACTTCTATTTTGAATTATGTGAACAAAAAAGCTCATATCCGAACTTACCGTTCATCTATATAGTGTTAGGGATATATAAGCCCGTATCGGAAAACGATGCAGGCTTTTTTTGTATCCATTGTATAATCTTTACATGTAAGTGAAAGTTTAAGAATATATATTATTTGTTACACATTCTTAAAATACTTTAAATTACAAGTCAATTAGTTGTTTTCACTCTTTGTTTTCGTTATGATTTAGTTAAGTTTTTTTAGTAAATTCTGACTATTGTTGCGCTGGATTGGGAGGCTTGGTAACAATGCATCAAAAATTTGAGGCGATTATTAGTAATATTGAAAAAGTAATGATAGGTAAAAGAGAAGTAGCGCAGTTAAGCGCTATTGCAATGATGGCTGGTGGACATGTCTTATTAGAAGATGTTCCTGGTGTAGGGAAAACTATGATGGTTAAAGCTCTAGCGAAATCAGTTGGGGCTGAATTTAAACGTATCCAATTTACCCCCGATTTATTACCTTCTGATGTGATTGGTGTTTCAATCTATAACCCAAAAACATTACAGTTTGAATTTAGACCGGGTCCAATTTTAGGTAATATCATATTGGCAGATGAAATAAATAGAACTTCTCCAAAAACACAATCCGCACTTTTAGAGAGTATGGAAGAGGCCACAATCTCAATTGATGGTCAAACGATCCAAATTCCAAAACCATTCTTTGTAATGGCAACTCAAAACCCTATCGAATATGAAGGGACATATCCACTACCAGAAGCACAACTAGATCGTTTTATGTTAAAGATTAGAATGGGTTATCCGTCGCCACAAGAAGAAGTAGAAGTATTACGTCGTGCTGAAAATAATGAACCCATTATTACATTAGATTCCGTAATATCTTTAGATGAACTTCTTGAATTACAGCAGGAAGTGAAAAGTGTGTATGTTGAAGATTCGATTAAAGCCTATATTGTGCAAATTGCAAGAGCAACTAGGAAAGTAAGCGAAGTCTACTTAGGGGTTAGCCCTAGAGCTTCAATTGCTTTGATGAAAGCATCGCAAGCTTATGCAAAAATTCAAAATCGGGATTATGTTATTCCTGATGATGTTCAATATTTAGCGCCTTTTGTTTTTGCGCACCGTATTATTTTAAGACCTGAAGCAAGGTATGAGGGGATTACACAAGAGGTTATTATTAACCGTATTATCAATAAGGCAGTTGTTCCAATTAAAAGGTATGCAGAGAAATGAGTAAGGTAAATCCAGTTATTAAGAAAATAAGTAGTTTAATCCTTATTATTTTGTTAATGGTGATCACCTTCAGTTACGCAATGTTTCAAGGTGGATTTGTTAGTTGGTTTTTATTTTATGCACTTATCCCCTTTTTATTTTATTCATTTTTATTAGCGATTTTACCGATTCGCATTCAAAATGTTCAAAGAGAAATTAAACCAACTGTTGTTGAAAGAGGAGATACTGCTCGTATAAATATTCGATTTCAAAACAAGTCCTGGTTTCCACTTCTCTTTTTAACAGTACGGGAAATCAATTTGGATAGGCAATTTGTTGATAAAGCCAATGGTAATACAAGTAACGTTTTCTTTGTCGGATGGAAAAGGAACTTTGAATGGTCCTATGAAATTAGAAATCTAAATAGAGGTCAATTCACTTTTACTGGTTTAGAATTCTCATTTTCTGATTTTTTTGGTTGGTCAACTCGAGAGAAAATAGTAAATGATATCCAGACCTTTACTGTCTATCCGAAAATTACAAATCTAAAGTACCAACCTATACAAATGCAATATGATCAGGGTGGAATTGCCTCCGTAGTACCTATCGTAAAAGATACAAGTATGGTAACGGGAGTAAGAGATTACCAAGCCGGAGATCGGTTTTCATGGATTCATTGGAAGTCGTTTGCTAAAAATGAAACCCTTCGAACAAAAGAATTTGAAGATCGCACAACACAACATATTTACCTTTGTATTGATCGGACATCTAGTTTTAATTTTGAAGAAGTAGTCGATTTGACAGCCTCCATCCTTAAAAGTGTCGTTAAGAACCAAGGAGATATTTCGTTTCTATCGTATGGACTTACGAGAAGTTTCTTCCCAAACATAAAAACACAGAGCCAGTTTCAAAAAATACTTCAACATCTATCGGTTGTTCAACCAGATGCTATTGAATCGATTTATTCTATTCTTACAAAAGAATTGAAGAATCTAAATTCATCAACATTTATTTTCATAACATCTAATCTTTCGGATGAAATGTCTCAATTCTTTACGAATAGTACAAATCTATTGCGCGGAGCAATTTGTTTTGTTGTTACTGATGGGCAAATAATGGCAAAAAGGAATTATCCGAATGTTAAAGTCTTATTACTTTCAAAAGAACATTTTAAAAATGCATTCACGGAGGTGTCGAAGCCGTGAAAAACAAAGCCTTTCATTATACTGAATTAGCACTTTACTATATTGTTATTTTCTTCATATTACAAGAATGGTTAATTCCAATTATGGATCTTACGAAAACTGGGCATATGGAGCTAATATTAGGTTTTATAGCCGTTTGTTTATTTATTAGTCTATTTAATCTTCACTTCATTATCTCTTGGTTAGTAAAACTCGTTTTTATTGCTTGGTTTATAACGAGTGTCTATAGTGATGTGCCTCCTTTTTCGTCAAGTGGTTTACAATTCGTACTTTTCGAAATGCAATATAATTTAATCACGATATTTAGTGGTAGATGGCTTGAGATAACTGATCCATTTAGAACGTTTTTATTTTTCATCTTAGTGTGGATGTTAATCTATTTAATCCATTATTGGATTACTGTCAGAAAAACGATATTCTACTTTTTGGTATTAACCATTTTCTTTATCGCCACAATAGATACCTTCACGGAGTATGATGGTACATACGCAATGGTGAAGGTTGTTCTGCTAGGTTTGTTAGTCACGGTATTCTTATATGTAAAACGACTAATCTTACAAACTGGTATTACTGTGAATGGGCAAAAGTATTTCACATTGGTGATGCCTGCTATTATTTTGATAGGGTTAGTAAGTATTATGGGAATACTTTTGCCAAAATCAGAACCTCAATGGCCAGATCCTGTACCCTATATTAAGGCAGCAACAGGTCAAGGAGATGGGCTTGATGGTAATGGTGTTTCAAAAGTGGGTTATGGCACAAATGATAGTAGATTAGGTGGAGCATTTGTTGCGGATGATACGGTAGTATTTCATGCCATATCAGAAACCAAACAGTATTGGCGAATTGAGACGAAAGATTTTTATACTTCAAAAGGATGGGAAGAATCTAATACCAATCCGACTGAATCTGTTTATTTTGATCTGAACGAACAAATCAATTACTCGCTTCCAACAGGATTGGAAGAGGATACCAAGACTGCTACGATTAAACAAATTAATCCACATGATTTTATAGTCCAACCATACGGATTGAAAAGAGTCGAATTCGAACCTTATCTAGAAGAACAACATGAACAAGTTGGATTGCTCATGAATGCGAATACGGAGAAGATCTATCCCTATGCTGATAATCGGATAGTGAAATTAATGGATTATAGTGTTGTTTATAGTAAACCGACGTTACTATACAGCCAATTACAAAGCGACCCAGCTGAAGAAATAGACCAGGAAGTATTCGAACCCTATCTACAACTTCCTGACACATTGCCTGATCGAGTAGGAGATTTAGCGAACGAAATTGTAAGGGGTGCTAAAACTCCTTATCAGAAAGCCAGAGCCATAGAAAGCTATTTTTCTAGAAATGGATTCCGATATGAAACCGACAATGTAGCAATCCCCGGTGAGGACGTAGATTATGTAGATCAGTTTCTATTTGAAACAAAAGTAGGATACTGTGATAACTTTTCTACTTCGATGGTAGTGATGCTCCGTTCCGTAGGTATTCCTGCTCGTTGGGTTAAAGGGTTTATGGGTGGGGAATTAATTGACTCTACTGGAGCTTCAAAAACTTATGAAATCACAAATAATAATGCACATTCCTGGGTAGAAGCGTATATCCCAGAAGTTGGTTGGGTTAATTTTGAACCGACAATTGGTTTTTCGAATATGCGTAATATTGAATACGATATCGAAACATCGAGTCCAGAAGAGGAATTAAACCCTGAGGAAGAAGAAACACGTACTTTTGAGGAATTACAACAGGAAAATGAGCAACAACCTGCAACCAAAAACAATACTACAAACTTCTTCGCTAATATTATAGAAATGATAAATAAAAACCATGTTCTATTTGTGATTATAAACCTGTCGATATTATTGGCAGGGATCATATTATTAACTACTCGCAAAAAATGGTTACCAAAACTGTATGTTCTGCGCAATCGTAATAAATCGCTGAACGAATCTTCATTTGAATCGATGTATTCACAATTATTAAAAGTACTTGAATTTAGAGGCTTAAAGCGAAAGGATGACCAGACATTACAGTCCTTCGCGAAGGAAATTGACCATACACTTGGTACAAGTGATATGTCTAAAATTACTTATGCTTACGAACGATATGTATATGGAAACTACGATGGGAATATTGACTTTGGTAAACTGAAAGAAAGTTGGGAATATTTAATCAATCGTAGTACTAGTTGATTTTATATGATAGTAGGGGTAAAATTTAGTGAAAATAATACTAGGCTGCCTTCATATAAATCTGATAATCTGGTTCGGATGTTTCTACTAAGTTACCTGTAATAACTTATCTATGAGGGCGGGTATGTTTGTGCTATTCTCTGGAAAAGTATAGACTACCCGTCTTTATAAATGATCGCGTCAGAAAGACTTCTTTTTGAACGCGTTTTTTTATAAAGATTAATCTTTATTTGTCGTGCAGCTTTCAAATTATAGAAGAGGTGTAAATAACGTGTCAACTACTCCATTGTTAAAAGAACAAGAAAAAATCGTCGTACTAGACTTTGGTAGTCAATTCAATCAATTAATTACCCGCCGTATTCGTGAATTCGGAGTGTTTTCTGAGTTACACCCCCATACAATTACGGCTGAAGAAATAAAAGCTATGAATGCAGTAGGGATCATCTTCTCAGGTGGACCAAACTCAGTATATGACGAAAATGCATTTACAGTAGACGAAGCAATATTTGATCTAGGTTTACCTATTTTAGGAATTTGTTATGGTATGCAGCTTATGTCACAAACATTAGGTGGAAAAGTTGAGCCTGCTGATACTCGTGAATATGGTAAAGCAGAAATCGATGTTACAGTTGACAACAAGTTATTTGGTAACCTTCCAAAAAATCAAATCGTTTGGATGAGCCATGGTGACCTAGTAACGGCAGTTCCAGAGGGCTTTGAAGTAATTGCAACTAGTGCATCTTGCCCAATTACAGCAATGCAAAATGTTGAACGTGGTTTATATGCAGTTCAATTCCACCCAGAAGTACGTCATTCAGTTTATGGTAATGACTTATTACGTCAATTTGTATTTGATATTTGTTCAGCAAAAGGCGACTGGTCGATGGCGAACTTTATTGAATTAGAAATGAAGAAAATTCGTGAACAAGTTGGCGATAAACAAGTTCTATGTGCGTTATCAGGTGGAGTAGACTCTTCCGTTGTAGCTGTTTTAATTCATAAAGCAATTGGTGACCAATTAACATGTATGTTCGTTGATCATAACTTGAACCGTAAAGGTGAAGTTGAACAAGTAATGAAAACATTCACAGAAGATTTTGATATGAAAGTGATCAAAATCGATGCACGTGAACGTTTTATGAATAAGTTAAAAGGTGTTTCAGATCCAGAGAAAAAACGTAAAATTATAGGTAACGAATTTATTTACGTGTTTGATGAAGAGTCATCTAAATTAGAAGGAATGGACTTCCTGGCACAAGGAACTTTATATACTGATATTATTGAATCTGGAACAGCAACGGCACAAACAATAAAATCTCACCATAATGTAGGTGGGCTTCCAGAAGATATGAAGTTTGAATTAATTGAACCATTAAAAACATTGTTCAAAGATGAAGTACGTGCTTTAGGTTTAGAGCTTGGTTTACCAGAAGAAGTTGTATGGCGTCAACCATTCCCAGGTCCTGGATTAGGTATTCGTGTACTTGGGGAAGTAACGGAAGACAAATTACAAATCGTTCGAGAAGCTGATTACATTTTACGTGAGGAAATTAAAAATGCTGGTTTAGACCGTGACATTTGGCAATATTTCGCGGTATTACCAGACGTTCGTTCAGTTGGTGTAATGGGTGATGCGCGTACCTATGATTACACTATTGGAATCCGTGCAGTAACTTCAATCGACGGTATGACTTCCGACTGGGCACGTATCCCTTGGGAAGTGCTAGAAAAAATCTCCGTTCGTATCGTAAACGAAGTAAAACACATTAACCGCGTTGTTTATGACATTACTTCGAAGCCACCTGCAACGATTGAGTGGGAATAGTAAGTTTTACTAGTATAATTCTTAATATGTACTCCTCTACAAGTATCAACGTAGAGGAGTTTTTAATTTGAATTTTTGGTAGTTTGGAACGCTTTGGGCTTTCAAAAGCGAACTATAAATAAAAAATAATAAAAAACGTTCGTAAATAGGATTGAAATCTTTGTCCTAGGGTGATATATTACATATGTAAATTAAATAATTCGTCGTATAATGTCGAGAATATGGCTCGAAAGTTTCTACCAAACTACCTTAAATAGTTTGACTACGATTAAACCAAATGGATAACAGTTTTATCTATTATCATTGGATTTTCGTAGACATACAACCAAAGGGTATGTCTATTATTTTTGGCATGAGGACGATATTACGGAGGATCATAATGAAAAAGTATTTCCAATTTGATGAACTTGGAACGAATTATCGTCGTGAAATTTTAGGTGGATTAACAACATTCCTATCAATGGCCTATATTCTTGCGGTAAATCCAGGGATGCTATCTGAAACTGGAATGGATTATAATGCAGTGTTTGTAGCAACGGCATTGGCAGCAGCTGTTGGTAGTTTAATTATGGGAATCATCGCAAGATATCCAATTGCTTTAGCTCCTGGTATGGGACTTAATGCATTCTTTGTATTCTCTGTTGTATTAGGAATGGGTATGCCATGGCAAACGGCTTTAACGGGTGTACTATTTTCAGGTTTAATCTTTATTGTTTTATCTTTAAGTGGTATTCGTGAAACAATTATTAATGCCATTCCAGCCCAATTAAAATATGTGGTTGGTGCTGGTATCGGATTGTTTATAGCATATGTTGGTCTTCAAGGTGCTGGTATTATTAAAGATGGTGCAACATTAACTGAGTTAGGTGATATAACTAGTGGTGCAACTTTACTAGCTGTATTTGGTGTTGTTGTTACAGCGATCCTAATGGCTAAGAAAATTAGTGGTGGTATTTTCTACGGAATGGTTATCACAGCAGTTGTAGGTATGATCTTTGGTCTAGTGAGATTACCAGAATCAATTGTTTCGCCAATCCCGGATGTTAGTCCAACTTTCGGTGCTGCATTCGAATTTTTAGGTGATTTTGGCTCTATTATTAGTTTAGACTTCCTAATTGTTGTATTAACATTCTTATTCGTCGATTTCTTTGATACTGCTGGTACATTAATGGCGGTAGCAGGTCAAGCTGGTTTAGTAAAAGACAATAAGTTACCTAGAGCTGGTAAAGCTTTACTAGCAGATTCATTAGCGACAGTAACTGGAGCAATACTCGGTACCTCTACTACAACTTCATATGTAGAATCAACTGCGGGGGTCGCAGCTGGTGCAAGAACAGGTTTTGCTTCTGTAGTAACGGGTGTTCTTTTCTTACTTGCATTATTCTTCTCTCCAGTTTTAGCTGTTGTAACAAGTGCTGTAACAGCTCCAGCATTAATTATTGTTGGTGCGCTGATGGTGTCATCGCTTAAGAATATTGAGTGGGATAAAATTGAAATTGCAATTCCCGCATTTTTAGTTCTTATCTTTATGCCGTTAAGTTATTCTATTGCAACTGGTATTGCAATCGGGTTTATCTTCTACCCTATTACAATGCTCGTTTCGGGTAGAGCGAAAGAAATACATCCAATTATGTACGGTTTATTTGTTATCTTCCTTTGTTACTTTATCTTCTTATAAATTGATAAGAACTATACTGGGAAAATATAAATGCTTTAGTGTAGACAAGGACGGGAACGTACCTTGTCTACATTTTTTTGTATCTTAATTGTTGAGTACACATTTATAGGGAGTTAAACAATTGTTTGTTACAATATTAAAATCTGTTGATGCAACATGATTGATTAGTTGGATTTGTCTGAATTAAATTACTTTTTACATGAACCTTGCAATTGTTTGGATAGGGTAGTATAGTAATAAACGTTGCTGCTACATCATGAGTAACAAGTAAATTTGACGAATGTAATAATAAATGTTATATTGGTTAAGTGCATTTTAAAAAATTAAAAAAGTGTTGACTAACAAAGTTTCGCTTGATATACTGTGTAAGTCGCTTTAAAAGTGACTTAAAAATGAACCTTGAAAACTGAACAACAAAACGTTAATGAATTAAACGTTTCTATTATAGAAACAAAATTTGGACATCAAGTTTGATGCCAGCAAAAATTTGAGCTAAACTCAAATTCTACATTTTAT
>JAPSJC010000122.1 GCA_031178355.1 Ureibacillus sp. | reverse complement strand
GATTGCGTTTTTAAATTACGCAAAATCTTAAAAACTAAAAAAGTCGGCCATACAGGGACTTTAGATCCTAGTGTGGAAGGTGTACTTCCTATTTGTATAGGACAAGCAACAAGAATTGCAGAATACTTAACGAATGCTGGAAAAGTATATGAAGCGGTTGTGTCCATTGGAAGAACGACAACAACGGAAGACGCAGACGGAGAAACGGTTGAACAAGATACCACAAGAAAATCGATATCAAGAGATCAGTTACTAGAGGCACTCAATAAATTAACTGGTGAAATCGAACAAACGCCACCGATGTATTCTGCAGTCAAAGTGAACGGTCGTAGACTCTATGAGTATGCACGAAAAGGGGAGACGGTTGAACGTCCAACGCGTGTGGTGACTATTTATGCACTTGAACTATTAGATGACGCAGAACAATTCGAAGGTGAAGAAGTAACTTTCAAAATTAGAATCGCTTGTAGTAAAGGTACGTACATACGTACACTTGCAGTACAAATTGGGGAACTTTTAGGATATCCTGCACATATGGCTTCGCTTGTACGGACAAAATCGGGCACCTTTACAAAAGAAAATTGCATGACTTTGCAAGAAATTGAGAAACAAATGGAAGATGGAAAGATAAATGAAATCCTTTTCCCTGTAGAATATGCGCTGTCAACATACCCGTTTATCGAAATTACCGAGCACAATGAAAAACAAATTTTGAATGGACAAGTTCTTCCTATGCATGATTTACTTAAGGAACATGATAAAATAATATTTGCATCTGGCGGTAAAGCTTTAGCTGTTTATATTTCTCATCCAGAAAAATTAGATTTAATGAAGCCAGAGAAGATGTTCCCAATCGTAACGTAGGAGGCTAAACATATGAATGTAATTCATTTAAAATATCCGCATCAACTGAACGAGAAAGAATCTAATACTGCCTATTCATTAGCTTTAGGTTTTTTTGACGGAGTACATAAAGGACATCAAGCGGTTATCGGTAGCGCCATTGAAAAAGCAAAAGAATTAAACTGTAAAAGTGCTGTTATGACGTTTGACCCTCATCCATCCATTGTTCTTGGGGGCCGTAAAGAGAAAGTATTTTACATTACGCCATTACAACAAAAGATTCATATTTTGAAAGAACTTGGTGTCGATACAGTATTTGTTGTGCAATTTACATCTGATTTTGCAAAACTATCTCCGGAAGATTTTATTAACTTTTTCATTCGTGATTTAAACATTATTCATGTGACTGCTGGATTTGACTATTCATTTGGTCAATTTGGTAAAGGGAACATGGATATGATGCGTGAATTAAGTAATGGCGATTACGGTGTTACAGTCATTAATAAACTATCGGACGATACAGAAAAAATTAGTTCTACGCGTATTCGTAAAAGCTTACAAGACGGTGATATGGAAGTAGTTCATGATCTATTAGGGCGTCCATTTGAGGTTCCAGGTATTGTCGTACATGGTGACAAACGTGGACGTACAATTGGTTTCCCTACTGCAAATATCCAACCACAAGATGGGAACTTTATCCCTGCTACAGGAGTGTATGCTGTAAGGATATTAGTTCAGGATAAATGGTATGATGGTGTTTGTAATGTAGGCTATAAGCCAACATTTAAAAATCCCGAAGATAAACAACTAACAATTGAAGTTCATATTTTAGATTTCAATAAAAATATCTACGGTGAAGAAGTCGTAGTTGGATGGTATAAACGCATCCGTAGTGAGAAAAAATTTGATGGGATTGAAGCGCTTAAATCTCAAATTGAAAAAGATAAACAAGAAGCGATCAGTTACTTTCAAACACATTAATGAAATCCGACTTACTGTAAATGACGGTACTATGGATATTTCTTGCTAGGAAATTTAAAGTATGGTACTATTCATAAGTACACTTATGTACTTAACCTTAGCTCGGCTTTTCGAGTCTCCAACGACTGCTGTGCTGATGGCGATCAAAACAAATTTAGGAGGTCCATAATTATGGCAATCACAAAAGAACGTAAAAACGAACTTATTGCGGAATTCCGCACACACGAAGGAGATACTGGTTCTCCAGAAGTACAAATCGCAGTTTTAACACACGAAATCAATGCGTTAAACCAACACATCCGTACGCATAAAAAAGATTTCCATTCAGAACGCGGTTTACTTAAAAAAATCGGACGTCGTCGTCACTTATTAAAATACTTACGTGATACTGATGTTCAACGTTACCGTGAGTTAATCCAACGTTTAGGTTTACGTCGATAATTGTAAGTTTTGGATTGTTGCTAAAAGAGGTTTTAAATTGGTAGTCATTACAGATACTTATTTTAGAAAACTCTTCGCAAACAATATGAAACTTATCATACAAAAAAGCGGGAATTTTCCCGCTTTTTATTTATGTAAAGGAATTTTATCTAATTGTTTTATACAAAATAATAATAGGCTTAAATAGAAATTCAAAAAAATAGGTAAAAATCCATTTTTTTATTGAAAATATTTAGCATAGCATATCATTTTTTGTTACACTAACAATTGGTACAAGTATATAAATATTGCGACGCAGTGTGTTTTCACTGATCAGAAAATCTAATTATTCGGATATCAGTATAGGAAAGACATCGATTTTCCCATAGAGGGTGACGAATCGTGCTTTTCTAATGAGAAAGGGGTTATTTTATGACCGAAAAGAAAGTCTATACTTATGAATGGGCAGGACGTCCATTAGTCATTGAAGTTGGACAGCTTGCAAAACAAGCAAACGGTGCAGCTTTAGTTCGTTACGGCGAATCTGCAGTACTTTCAACAGCAACAATGTCTAAACAACCAAAAGCACTAGATTTCTTCCCACTAACTGTGAACTATGAAGAACGTCTTTATGCTGCTGGTAAAATCCCTGGTGGATTTATTAAACGTGAAGGTCGCCCTTCAGAACATGCGGTTTTAACATCTCGCTTGATTGATCGTCCTATCCGTCCAATGTTCCCAGATGGATTCCGTAACGAAGTACAAGTAATTTCTATCGTTATGTCATCTGATCCAAACGGTCCGACTGATGTGGCAGCTATGTTTGGTTCATCACTAGCATTATCAGTTTCTGATATCCCATTTGATGGGCCTATCGCTGGTGTACACGTTGGTTTTGTAGATGGTGAATTTATCATCAATCCAACAGTAGAACAATCAGAGAAAAGTACACTTCACCTTACAGTAGCAGGAAATAAAGATGCAATCAACATGGTAGAAGCAGGAGCTCTTGAAGTACCTGAAGAAATTATGTTAGAAGCGATCATGTTCGGTCATGAAGAAATTAAGAAATTAATTGCTTTCCAAGAACAAATTGTTGCTGAATTTGGTAAAGAGAAAATCGAAGTGACTTTATTTGA
This sequence comes from Ureibacillus sp., assembly GCA_031178355.1. Taxonomy (GTDB): domain Bacteria; phylum Bacillota; class Bacilli; order Bacillales_A; family Planococcaceae; genus Ureibacillus. The sequence goes on along the minus strand of JAPSJC010000122.1, from coordinate 1,554 downwards.
AATCGACAAAGAAATCGAAGCTCAAATTAAAGCTGCTTGTGAAGTGGACATGAATGCTGCAATCCAAACAGTTGAAAAACATGCTCGTGAAGAAGCAATCTCTGCTGTAAAAGAGCGTGTGATCGCGAGTTACGAAGAGCAAGAAGCAGATGAAGATACACTAAAACAAGTAAAAACGATTTTAGATAAAATGGTTAAAGAAGAAGTACGTCGTTTAATTACGGAAGATAAAATCCGTCCTGATGGTCGTAAATTGGATGAAATCCGTCCATTATCATCAGAAGTTAACTTATTACAACGTGCTCATGGTTCTGGTTTATTCACACGTGGACAAACTCAAGCATTATCAATTTGTACATTAGGGCCACTAGGTGACGTACAAATTATTGATGGTCTTGGTCTAGAAGAATCTAAACGCTTCATGCACCATTACAACTTCCCTCAGTTCTCAGTTGGGGAAACAGGTCCAATGCGTGGTCCAGGTCGTCGTGAAATTGGTCACGGTGCTTTAGGTGAACGAGCATTACTTGCAGTGATTCCAGATGAAAATGACTTCCCATATGCAATCCGTTGTGTATCTGAAGTATTAGAATCAAATGGTTCAACTTCTCAAGCATCAATTTGTGCTTCAACTCTTGCGATGATGGATGCAGGTGTTCCTCTTAAAGCTCCAGTTGCTGGTATTGCGATGGGTCTTGTGAAAAAGGGTGAGCATTACTCAGTATTAACGGACATTCAAGGTATGGAAGACCACCTTGGTGATATGGACTTTAAAGTAGCTGGTACTGCTAAAGGTGTAACGGCACTTCAAATGGATATTAAAATCGATGGTTTATCGCGTAATATTTTAGAAGAAGCATTACAACAAGCAAAAGCTGGTCGTATGATTATTCTTGAATCTATGCTGTCAACAATGGACAAGCCTCGTACTTCATTATCACAATATGCACCAAAAATTGAAGTCATCCATATTAACCCAGAGAAAATTCGTGATGTTATTGGTTCTGGTGGTAAAACAATCAATAAAATCATTGAAGAAACTGGCGTAAAAATCGATACAGAGCAAGATGGTACAATTTACATCTCATCTGCTAACGAAGAAATGAACAAACGTGCAAAAGAAATTATCGAGTCAATCGTTCGTGAAGCGAAAGTAGGCGAGTACTACATGGCAACAGTTCGTCGAATCGAAAAATTTGGAGCGTTCTGTGAAATCTTCTCTGGTAAAGATGGATTGTTACACATCTCAGAAATTCAAGAAGAACGTACGAGTAAAGTAGAAGACGTCCTTAAAATTGGCGACCAATTACTTGTAAAAGTAATCGAAATCGATAATCAAGGCCGCGTAAACTTATCCCGTAAAGTGGTTCTGAAAGAAGAAAAAGAGCGCGCTGAGCAAGCTCAACAGTAATAACGCATGTAGCTCTGGGCACTGTAATTCAGTGTGCCAGGCACTGTTCTAAATAAATCAGGCGCATGGGATCATGCCACTATTGAAACCGGCAAGCAGGAAATGAAGAATGACTTCGTTTTCTGTTTTTTATTTTGTCATGA
>JAPSJC010000121.1 GCA_031178355.1 Ureibacillus sp. | reverse complement strand
GCAACTGCTGCTCCTACTTGGTGAGATGCAAAAATCCAACCATAAATAATGGCACTTTTTTGCAAGCCAAAGAATTGTCTTGAAAGATTAATCGTAGGCGGCACTGTAGCTACCCAATCTAAACCGTAAAAAATCGTAAATACAATTATCCAAGTCATATTTCCACTCATTAATGCAAATGGAAGGAGTACAAGGGAACCCCCTCTAAACATGTAGTACCAAAATAAAAGCCAGCGATTATCAAAACGGTCCGACAGCCAACCTGAAATCGTTGTTCCTACAAGGTTAAAAACACCCATAAATGAAAGTAATGAAGCGGCAGTAACGAAAGGAATCCCAAAGCTAATACAGTAAGAGATAAAATGTGTTCCAATTAACCCGCTCGTTGAAAGTCCGCAGATAAAGAAACTACCTGCTAATAACCAAAATTCTTTTGCTTTTACAGCATCAAATAATCCCCTGAACGCAAGAGTAATTGGATTCCCTTTTTGTTTTTCATTACTTTCTTCAAGCTCTTCCTGTTGGCCATAAGGAAGAATCCCAAGTTCTTTTGGGGAGTTTTTCATAAATAAAAAGATGATGATGAACATAATGATACTCAATGCGATAATTAAGCCAATTGCCCATCGCCAAGAGTATGTTTCGATGATGATCGCTAAAACAGGGAGTAAGATTAACTGACCCATTGCGGTACTTGCTGTTAATATGCCGGTTGCAAGGCCTCTCTTTTCCTTAAACCAATGATTGGCCACATACGGGCTTAGTACCGTTAAAAAAAGACCCGATCCTAGTCCGATGATGATTCCCCAGATGAATATCAGTTGCCATGATTGATTCATCAAGTAGGTTGATAGCAGACCGAACAGTAAAGTGGCCATGGATGCGAGCATCATTTTCTTTAAACCAAGGACCTCTAGTAATGCTGCCATGAATGGACCTGATACCCCGTAGAAAAACAGACATATACCAAAAGCTAAGGAAATCGTAGGACGATCCCAGCCAAATTCATTTTCAAAAGGTGTTAAGAAAACCCCGGATGAGGCCATTACAATTCCAGCAACAATGATGGAAAAAAAGGCAATCATTAAAATAAACCAACTATAGTGAATGCGTTTCAAAACAAACCTTCCTCTCTGGGACAGGGGGACAGGTCCCTTATACCCATTTCCTACATAAAATGAAGAATTCTTTTTAATCTATGATTCTTTTATTTTAGCTAGTAGTTAACTTTGTGTAAATTGAAGTTTATGAAGTGGACCATTAATTATCTGATATGCAACTAGTACATTTGCGATGCTTATAACAAGGATTGCGTTGAACTTGCTTGTGGATAAAATATAACAAGAAACAAACGACTTGGAACTAGTCGTTTTGAATGAAAATATTATCATATTTAATAATACAGTTGAGTATTGGAGAAAGTGTATAGGGTATAGAAAGTCACGAAGGAAAAACTGGATAGTACCTTCAGAATAATGGACAAAAAAATGGCAGTTTCCGTGAGAAGTCAATTCCCACAGAAACGCCATGATTTTAACCTTTGTAAGTTTGGTTAACGTATCGTTTGAAATTATCTAGAATGGCTTGCCAACCTTGTTGTTGAAACTCAACTGGGTTTGATGCTTCAGCATCAAATATTTCAATTACCTGGGTTTCGTTTCCTTGGCCTTGAAAAATGACTTTTACTTTTCTGCCATCTTCCATTGTATAAGAAATTACCTCGTGCAACTTTACTTCATCGTAGACCCCACTAAAATCGAACCCCATACTACCATCTTTCGCTTCCATTCTTGAAACGAATTTCCCGCCAACTCGAAGATCATTTTCAGCAAATGGTGTGTGCCATTCATCTGATGCACTATTCCATTGTTTAATATGATCTGGCTCTGTCCAATAGTCCCAAACCTTTTCCACTGGTGCCAAAACAGTCGTTTCTACTGTCACTTCCTTAAATTCTCCCATGATACGCCACCTTTATAATGAAAGTTTTCAAAAATTTGTATCCTAAAAACAACTTACACTTTTATTATATTTTTGTAAAAGAATTACTATTCTGAATACTCACTTTTAAAAAATAGGTATTGAGGAAGGCGACTATTAAATATAAAAAAGATAAAAAGAGAATCCGGCGAAACCAAGAGGTGTGAATATAATGTTTGTAGAAGTATTTAATAATACATGGTTATCAAATTAAAAGTTTGGAGCGTCACTTTTTCTTATTGTGCTAACATGGCAGTTTAATTTAATAAAGGGGTTAAAGAATTGAATGCAAACAATGTGGAAAAGAGGTTAATATTTCAGTGTGTTCTGTGTGGTATTATGATTATTTTGGCAAGTATTCAAGCAATTTTTGCATCATACATTTTTATTAGAAGTATATCTATAATAACAATAATTGCTTTGTCAATGGGTGTGGGTGCATTTATTAGGGCTTGGTTTATTTAAATAAGAAAGGAAACAAGGAACTTTGCTCCAGGAAAATTAAGACTCGAAGCTACTTTATTAATAGCGGTATTGAAGAAGAAAATGTAACGAATACAAAAACAAAGAAAGAATAAATGGATTATCCTTTAACCAGACAATCCATTCCTCTAATTAATTATTCAATTCTAACGTTTCATTTATATCTAGGGATTTAGTATCTTGTCCTGTCATACGTTTATAAAAATAGAGAACGTTTTTTACGAAATTTCCTTGTTCCCAATATTCGGCTGCTTCGACTTTCACCTTTATTAAGATCACATTTGGATCATCATAAGAAGTTTGCATAATTTTCTCGTATACTTTGCTCCATAATTCCTTTTTCTTGTCTAAATTTTCAACGATTTCAGCTCTTCCTCGGACCGATACGAAGGATTTACCCGCATATGTTACATTAACCTCTTGGTTGTGTAATATTTCATCATATTTGCTCGTCTCTTTTTTAGTAAAAAACCATAAGTCACCATCAAACTCAACTTCTTGTGTTTTCATTGGACGAGAAACTAATCCTTCTTCATTGGCGGTAGTTAACATAGCCGTATCTACATCTTTAATTAACTTTCTTAATTTCTCCATTTCATCGTGTTTCATCATATTTATTCACCTCTTTTATTGTTTTATACTGCCCGCTATAAAAACATTTATTCAGGCTAAAACCTAAGTGTGGATACAAGGAGGAAGGAATATATTCGTTCTTGTTGAAATTCTAATGGAGTGAGAATTGAATTTAATTTTTAAATACATTGCTAAAACACGTAAAAAATGAAGTTAATTCATAGAGAGAACGTTGGACCCTGTAGGTTTTGGATTTGGTCTTATTCAAAAAAAATAAAACTAGCTAACTAAGGGGCAATAAGAATAGCATTGTATAATTTTATTTGAGTGGTGAGGTGTAGTTTATGATTTTGGTTAGTGCTTGTTTAGCTGGATTAGAAGTAAGGTATAACGGTACACATTGCTTAGATTTTAGGATAAGTAAGTTAATTGAAGAGAATAAAGCAATTACAGTGTGCCCTGAATTACTTGGTGGCTTTTCAATTCCAAGAGAGCCTGCAGAGATAATAGGTGGTACCGGGGAAGATGTTTTGGATGGAAAAGCTAAAGTAATTGAAAAATCAGGAAGTGACGTTACAGATCTATACATAAAGGGAGCTTATAGTACCCTAAAAAAGGCTATTGATGTTAATGCAACAGTAGTTGTACTTAAAGAAAATAGCCCATCTTGTGGAAGTTCAATGATTTATAATGGGAAATTTATAGGAGAAAAAATTGCTGGGAATGGGGTTACTTCAGCCTTACTAAAAAGAAATGGGTTACAAGTAATTTCTGAAGAACAATTTCTTAAGGAGTTCTTTTAGTTAACTTATTTTGAGATAGGGGGAGAAGATGATAAAAAGATATTTGTATTTTTTAACGATCGTTACTTTACTTGGTTTAATAGTAGGATGTTCAACTAATAAAGAAAGGTTTGATGATGAAGATATAATTTTTAATGTCGTTAAAACCGAAGAAACCATGGAGTATAAATCTTATAAGATAGAAATATCAAACAAAACTGGATTTGATTTAACACATCTTTCGTTTAATTTAAGTTATCCAATAAAAACGTCAAATGGGTCGAAAAGTAATCCTTATGTAGTCGAAGGAAAAAGTACTAGTACAACAACACCATTAAATCTAAAATCAGGCGAGACAATAACTTATACAATTTATGCACCGATACAAGAGGTATATGGTGATTCAGATTTACTAGATTTTGAGAATCCAAGTATTGTTTTAAAAGGATATTATTTAGATGGAAAAGAGGAAATTCAGTTTGGTATATATGGGGGATTAAGCGTACTTGCTAGCTAATATTCTAATGTATTTTTCAACCTAAGAGATTAGGGCTGGTATTATAAAATCTAACTACCTGATAGTTAATGAGAGGACTTTATTAAATGATGAAAGAATTCTTTGTGCCAATAGGTAGTGGTAAACTATATGCTAAACTAGTCGGAGAAAATAACGGAAACCCAACAGTCATAATGGATGCTGGGTATGGGGATTATTCCAAGGCTTGGGATTCAGTTATTGGGGATATTTCTATGATTACTAATGTCCTAATTTATGATCGAGCAGGACTTGGGAAAAGTGAAACGAGCTCTAATCCTAGAACTAGCCTTGAGATGGTAAAAGAGCTTAAGGAACTTCTGGTTGAAGCAGATATTAAACCTCCTTACATATTAGTTGGACATTCGTTTGGTGGAGTTAATATGCGGATGTATGCAACCAAACATCAAAGTGAAGTTTGTGGATTGGTCTTAATTGACTCTACACCTGAAGATTACAGAGAAAGGTTTCTCCCAACGATGTCCCAAGACTTTCAAGAAGCATACAACAAGCAATTCGTACGTGAAGGCAATTATGATGAATTTATGAAAAGTTTGGAGCAGTTAAAAGTAAGTAAACGTACATTACATAT
>JAPSJC010000120.1 GCA_031178355.1 Ureibacillus sp. | reverse complement strand
CAAAAATTAATTTACGATTGCACTAAACGATTCATTAATGCATCCTTTAAGAACGGACTCGGTTTGCCAACGCTAAATAGCTGTAAGTAATGCATAGCTCTCGTACAGGCAGTGTAGAAAACTTTACGTAAGCTTTCATCACCATAAACCAGTGCAGAGGCATCGTAAATGATGACGGCATCGAACTCGATTCCTTTAGACAAATACGATGGTATGACAACTACTCCTTGCTCATATTCGCTCGAATTACTCTTAATAAGTTTGAGATCTTCAATCTCAGACAGAGACTCATATGCACGTAAACTTTCCTCTGCGGATTTGCAGATGATAGCAATGCTATTCATACCTAAATCTCGATATTCAGAAACTTTACTAGCGACCAAGTTGTTTAATTCTTCATCACTATTTACTTGTTTTAACACCGGCAACTCACCATTTCGTTCAAATGGAATAATCTCATTTCCATTTGGAATCAGTCTACGAGTAAATTCAACGATTTGTTTGGTTGAACGGTAACTCCTTTTTAGATTGATAACTTCTGTCTGATCGGGTCCGAACAGGCTAGTCAGCGCATTAAAATCGGATTTTTCACTTGCATGAGCGAAGACCGCCTGATTAAAGTCACCAAGCACTGTCATTTTGGCATTAGGGAACAAACATTTTAAAAACTCAAATTGAAATGGTGAATAATCCTGCGCTTCATCTACAACGATATGTTTAATAGAGCTGTTTATCTGGAAACCTAATATTTGCTCCTTCAATAGTAAGAACGGAGTAGCGTCTTCATAGGATAATTGGTCTTCATCAAGCAATTCTAAAGTAGCCTGACAAATGCCCTCCCATTCCTCCGGTGTCTCCCCTTCTATCCACCGTTTTATCAGCCCGGAGTTTGTAAAAAGTTGTTTATAAATTCCTTTAAAATCAATAAAATCGAAAGCCCTGATTCGTTTTCGCAATGGCTTCAACCTTTGCTGAACGATTAAACGAGCAAGCGCTGCTGGTTCAACATCGTAATCAGCTACGGATTCTCTTGATAAGCCTTTCTTTTTTGCTAAATAGATACGCGCCTTCTGGTATTGTTCATTACTTAGTAATTCGATTTCATCTTGTACCCATGGTTTACTTCTTTCAACCTTTTGGACTTCTTTTAATTCTTGAAGAAGCCAATCCTTCAATTTTTCAAGTCTGTTATGGAAGCGCAATGAAAGATCATGACTGTAAAATTGCTCCGCGATTTGTTGTGAAGTAATAATTGTTCTACCTTTAAAGATAATGTCCTTAAATACCAAACCTTCTGATTCCAGTGATTTTCTGTACGCCTGGATTGCTTCAAAAAATTGTGTCGATGCTTTAAAACGTATGCTCGCAAGTCTAATTTGATAAGAAGGATTATTCGATTCAGTTAAAACGTATTCCAGTTGTTTATAAGGATTTTCAACTTGAAATTCTTTACTCAGACGATGATATAAGTAGTCTTGAAACGTAACTTGTTGCATATTCTCTTCACCTAGTTCTGGGAGTACATTAGATACGTAACTACTAAACATAGAGTTTGGTGAAAATAGTATAATTTGATCGGCATTTATACGATCGCGATATTTATATAGTAAGTAAGCAATTCGTTGAAGGGCAACTGATGTTTTGCCACTACCAGCAGCACCTTGAACAATAAGCATTCTTCCTTGGTCATGACGAATAATTCGGTTTTGCTCTTGTTGTATGGTTGCAACAATATTGTGCATCTTTTGGTCTGTGCCCTTACCTAAAACCTGCTGTAAGATTTCGTCTCCAATTGTGATACTCGTATCAAACATGGATTGTAGTACTCCACCGCGAATGATATATTGCCACTTTTTCTCTAATACGCCTTCTATCGTACCACCCGGAGTGACATACTTTACAGGACCAGGTTGATAATCATAATAGACACTTGATACAGGTGCTCTCCAGTCATAAATTAAGAAATCTTCACCACTCGCATCACTTAATGAAGCGATCCCAATATAAATCTTATCAGTAGATGAATTCCCCTCTTCCATTAAATCAATGCGTCCAAAATAGGGGATTTCCTTCATTCTATGCAAGGTCGATAATCGTTTTGATGCATGTTTATGGGTAGTCTGCATTACGGACAAAGCTTGAGCCTCTTGTCGCAAGCCGATAATGGCTTCAAGATAATCGTCGAAGCTATCAGTATTCACTTTGACTTCATCCCAAAAGTGCCTCCGCGCTTGCACCACCTCGTTCTTACGGCGACCAGTTTCTTCTTCCAATTTATTGATTTCCTCAACAATTGTCTCCATCACGATGTCTACTCTTTCTTGCTCCTGCTTCAGTTCCGAATTCATAGCAAACACTCCTTAAAAAAAGATATAAAAAGGTTGACTTACATAAGGAATACATTGTATAATTAAAATAGGGATAATATACATGAATTTAATTAAATAATGTATATCTATATAAATTTACCATAGATCTTGATTATTTTCAATGGATCATTTGATTTCTTTCATTGTTATTCATTATATTGTTCAACCTCCCTTTAATTAAACCAACTATACATAAACTCTATATAAATAAAAAAGAACGTTTTCCTTTTGGAGAACGTTCTTTTACTTTGAAAAGACTCCGAAAGTAGGACTCGAACCTACGACCGATCGGTTAACAGCCGATTGCTCTACCACTGAGCTACTTCGGAATAATATATTGAAATTCAATTTCTTGAACTCGCCTTAATAATTATTACCGTTTTTACGATTGTTATGCATTAAATATAGTTCAAAATTTATTTCCCAGAAATTGTATTATTGTTATGCCAGGCAATTGCCTTTTCCAATAATTTATTTACAAATGTTTGTTTTCCATCTTGATATTGATGATGGTTTTCAGCGAACTGACTTGCTAATTGTACTTTTAATTGCCCATAACCTTTTGCATCCTCATGGTGTTGTAGCAAATAATTTTTAAACACTAAATGCTTTTTAATATTTTCGTTACCTTCTTGATAGATATGAATATGGTGGGTCCTTTTTTCAATCCCCTTTGTGAAATATCTTCTGCCCGATATTCCATTTTCACCTCTTGGGTTATACCCATATTCCACCATTTTGCCATTGTATTCATCTACATTTTCTATTTCACGTACAACGATTAATATATCGATGATCGGTTTAGCAAAGCCAATAGTTGGAATTGATGTGCTCCCTATGTGATCAATTGTAAGTAATTGATCATGAAATATATTTTTTAAGTATACTTCTTCTACAACATATCGGTCTATCCACTCTTTTGTCCAAGGACATATTTCAGTAATTCTCATTTATAAATGCACCATTTCTCCTCATAAAGTCGATTAAAAAAATTCGGTCCTCTGGAAAGGACAATTCCAATCTTTCAATCTCGTCGATAGATTTCCAGTCTATATCATAGATTAGTTGATCAGGATCTTGAATCTTTCGTTCCCCACCGACAATCTTTACTGAAAAATAATGAACCTCTACAAATTCATCTTGTTTCACCTGAAGCTTTTCAACTATTTGCACTTGATACCCTGTTTCTTCGTGCACTTCTCTTATACAACATTCTTCAAATGTTTCACCTGGTTCTTTTCCTCCAGAAGGAGTAGCCCATAGTTTTTTCTCTTCCGGTTTTCCTTGCAAAACCATAAGCATTTGTCCATGTTCATTAATACATATAGCTGAAGAACCTAGCCATTTATTCATTTACTGACACCTTTCTCATTATTAATAGCTTTCCTTGGCCGTTTTCTAATAAATACTCATTTTCTACAAATATATCTTTCAAACTTTCTACTAACTAGAAAGAATTTACTTATAAGGTCCCCTTTTTTAGAATCTATTTAAAATTTGCGACTGGCATTCATATGAATACGCAAGGCAAAGAAAACCACTCTTTTCTAGGATTGGTCTACTCATTGGACTGGCATCAACCGTAAGCAAAGGATGACCTTTTTCAAAGGCTTTCTGTGCACGAACAGCAAGTAATTTGGAGTAGTAACCTTTGCCTCGATACGATGGCAATGTTGATCCACCCCAAAGACTAGCAAAAGCAGAGTTTGCCTCTAAATACATCCATGCTGCACTAACTAGTTGACTATCTTCATAGATTCCATAAAGATATAATGTTTCAGGATTATTCTGTTTATCTCTCCAGAGTCTTTCTCCTAGTTCTGTAAGAGGTTCATTCCATATGGACTCTTCTAATGCAATAATATCCTTAATCCCTTGTTCATCATTTATTTCTATTACATCCTTGAAAGGTCCAGTTAATAGTAATGGATGCTGATTGTCTATTTCCATAACCATGAGCGCTTCTGGATCACCGATTGTAAACCCTTCTAGTTTCAGAAGTTCTTTCAAATTATTGGGCTTGTCATAACTGTAAACCTTCCACTCAAAACTTTGGTTACGCTGTTTAAAATAATCCAACTCATTCTTAATTATTTCTCTCGCATTGTCCTCATTTACATTAGAAGCACTAATAAATCCCCTTTCACCAAACTGAGAAATATGGCGCACGACATGCTCTGTCTGTTCTCTTTTGAAACCTTGGATTTGTGCTTCTTCCCTAAGTTCTTTATGGAATTGTGAGATTAACTCATTTTTATTCATCCATATGTTCCTTTCACTTTACTGAATTAATATATACATTACTTGTAATCCTAAAGCACCCCGTTACATTAAGTGTACTTATTCACAAACTTATTTGAAATAGAATTAAAAGCATCTTTTGAATTATCTTTATTCAAATTTATTTTTCATGTTACGAACTCCCTTTCAGGTAGCCCCAGAATGTCTGTGTTTTTAGGTATGTAACCGAGTAGACGAAGCATTGCTACAATTTGCCCTTTAGATGAAATTCATGTGTAATAGAATGGGTTAGTAATTGGTGTGGAGTTTTTCTTATAGCTCCACTGCCTATCTTCCAAGAAAGTTCTTTTTCTATAATGACATCAATGATTGTTTTACCCATTCATAGTCTACTTTTCCCATAACTATCCACCTCGTAATATCAGTTGTCTGAAA
>JAPSJC010000119.1 GCA_031178355.1 Ureibacillus sp. | reverse complement strand
GAGTTTATTACCAGTATGTCTTGCAATTCCGTTAACCATGGCTCTATTTATTATTCTTGATCCAACTGTGTGTTGTCTCCATCCTGTATAGACGCTATCGAGAATTCTTTCTACTGATTTTTTGGACTGATTTGTGTGTTGATCGTCTTGCTGCTCGTGTTTGCTTAAAAACTTTAAACAAGAGAGTAGCTGCCCATTATTTGTAACCGAAGAAGGAACATTTAAGGTGTAATCATTAATATACACGTTTTCGTCAAGATCCAATATGTTCGTGATATCATTTCTTAAAGGTTTAGAAAGCATTAAATCATAAACATATACAAATTGTGGTGATTGGTTAAAGTAAGGGCTAAGTTCATCTATTAAAGAATCATATTTAATCATATTCTCTATAGCTTTAGGAGGCAAGTTCAATACAACTGTATCTGCATATAAGTTTTGTTCCTTTGTTTGAACCCCTGCCAATTTTCCATCTTGAATGATAAGTGATTCAACCTTACATCCCAATTGAAATTCTCCACCGTTTGCTAAAATATGGTTTTTTAACTTCTCCAATAATTCATCATAAGCTGCATAAGCAAGTGGCTCGGTGTTGGAATATGCACAATTTGCCAGTTCGACGAAAGCATTCATGGAATAATAATCCAGTGCACCATCATAGACGGATAGGGCTGCATATGCCTTAATTACCTTTGCTATAGATTCATCTTTTATATTATCGTTTATCCAATTATCGACTGTTACATTAGATTCGAACGTAGGCTTTGTCTTCACCATTTGGATGAATTTTTTTAAAAACACTAAATGATTCATCATCCCATGTATGGCGGGTGATGATAAAATACCTGATCCTAGAGGGGTAGAGAGTAATTTGCTATCCTTAAAAAGCTTGAATTTAGTTAAACTTGCTTTATTATACGTTAAATCAATGTTTAACTCATTGAAGATTCGTTTAACTTGGTGTGCTTTTGGTGCCAAGATGGCATGAGCTCCATAAGGTAAGGTAAAACCATCCTTTTTTAAGACGTGAGACCTGCCGCCTAAAATTGGTGTTCGCTCAACGACTGTGACATGATGCCCTCTACCTGCCAATAAACCTGCAGTTAATAACCCTCCTAATCCTGCTCCAACAACAATAACCTTTTTCACTAGTATCACCCCATGGAATATTTTGTTATTTTAAATTTAAACTAACTAGTTAGTTATGTCAATCAATAAATTAAATCATATTTATGAAGGTTGGGAAGTTGTTAATCAGTTAGTAAAGCCACTAGAATATAAGTTATTTGTAATGAAAGAGACGTATTATTAAAGTATTTTTTAATTGAGCATAGATACTTGTACTTTTCAGATTCATAAGAATCCCATGCTTTTGATAATAACAAGATACAATCCCTCCATTAAAATTTATTTAAAGGAATTATTTCCAAAATATAGAATAGTAGAACTATAGATTAATAGTTATTTACTAAACGAGGCAGATTAATTTAATAACTCCAAGTAAATAAAATGACAACGGGAAGAAATGAGGAGATTTTATGTTAGAAAAGCTTAGAAAAGTTAATATGAAAACTGCTGTATATATGGGGATCTGTTTTTATTTTTTGACATTATTAATACAAGTTCTTATTATTAGTGGGATTATTCCATTTACATGGGTTAATGGTGGAAGGTCAGAATCCTTAGCAACTCAGCTACCAATATCTATTATCAATATCATTATTGCTATTATAGGAGGAGTTTTTACGCTGATTGTTGGCGGAAATAAGTTATCTAAATACAAAAGAGGAATAACATTTGTGTGTTGGTTTTTTGTAGCACTTTGGTCTTTTGGATTTTTGCAACAATTGTTAGGAACACCTTTTGAAAAAATGTTTATGTCGTTACTATTGCTTCTTGGTGTCATCTCGAACATGCGTATGGCAATTGAAAAAAAATTAACGATAAACACTATTAAAAGCTGAATCAAATGGACATTGACTTAACTTGAGTCCCTTTAAAAGAGTAGATTATCACCACTAACATAGACTTCTTAGGAATAAATTGACTATTAAAGTTCAACTAACGGAGGCGTTGATCCAATAAGGATTAATGTCTTTTTTTGTTGAAGTTATTGAACTAAAGGGGCTAAAATATAAAAGTAAGATTAGTTAACCAAGGGTTATCAATTACCAACGTTCAAATTAGAAATATTATTTAGTTAGTTGACAGTATAAAATCCTAATGTTAGGATATATTCATCCTAACATTAGGATGAAGTTTTTTAGAAGGGAGAAATCGATATGATCGCTAGCTTAAAAAGAATTAATGAGCTTGCTGTGAAAAATTGCAACGAAGGTTTAACAGCTGAGGAAATGATTGAAAGAGATCGATTGAGACAGGAATATTTGCTTGATATTCGTGGACAAATAACAAGTACGATGACAAGTGTAACGATATTAAACGAGTCAGGTGAAGACATAACACCTGAAAAATTAGTTGTAGAAAAAGCGGAACAATTTCAAAATGAATTTCTATTTTAGTAAGTACAAAAAAAAAAATTTAGGATTCATCCTAATGTTAGGATGAGTAAAAGGAGAAAACAATGGTATCAATAATTATTCAAGTATTTTTAGGATTAGGGTTTATTATGTTTGGCTTAATGAAATTTGGATCTAAACAAATGGTTGAAGGATTTAAACATTACGGTTACTCAGCGGGGTTTAGAATTTTTACAGGAGTTGTAGAAATTGTTGCAGCAGTATTATTAATTGCAGGTATTTGGAACGAAGTTTTAGCTGCAATTGGTGGTTTCCTTGTTGTAGCAACAATGATTGGTGCAATATTCACACACATTAAAATACAAGACAAATTAAAAGATATGATGATGCCAATCATTTTATTAGTACTGGGCGCGATTGTATTGGCTTTAAATTACTCTTCATTACTTGGCTAAGCTAACAAAAACTTTTATGCTGAAGATAAAGAAACATCGGAGGCGATTATTAATGGAACAAAAACTACAATATGCAGAAAAAGAATTGAAGTTATTTCGAACTTGGTTAAAAGCTACGAAAACACTTTATGATAATGTGACGAAGGATATAACAAGTCATGGTTTAACGATTGAAAACTTTATGGTCTTAGAGCTAATTTACAATAAGGGTCCTCAACATATTCAAACGATAAGTGAAAAATTAATGATTCCAAGTGGAAGCATAACGTATGTAGTAAATAAATTAGAAAAGAAAGAACTAGCAAAAAGGGAACTTGATGAAAATAACAAACGCTACTGTAAGGTTTTATTAACCAAAAAAGGTGAAGCTCTATTTAATGAAATCTTTCCAAAACATGTGGATATGATTGTTAAAAATTTAGAGTCACTAGATGACAGTCAAAAGGATCAGCTAACGGAGTTATTAAAGATTGTAGGTTTAGCTGCGAAAGAATTATCTTAGAGTTAAAAGGGAGAAGATATGGAAAAATACAGAATTAATCCAGAAGATGGGTTAGAAATAGGGCTATATTCTATCGGAGACCATTTAAGAAATCCAATAACTGGTCAACGTATTACTGCTCAGCAACGAATTCAGGAATTAATTGAAGTAGCAAAATTAGCTGAAGAGGCTGGATTAGATATGTTTGCGGTAGGTGAAAGTCACCAACCTTTGTTTGCTACACAAGCCCATACAGTAATTCTTGGAGCAATTGCACAAGTGACTAGTAAAATTAAAATTGCAAGTTCAGCAACCGTTCTAAGTACTTCAGATCCAGTCCGTGTATACGAAGATTTTGCAACATTAGACTTAATTTCAAATGGACGAGCAGAACTAGTTGCAGGCCGAGGCTCACGTTTAGGTGCTTATGATTTATTAGGATTTAATGTACGGGATTATGAAGAATTGTTTGAAGAGAAATTTGAATTACTTTTAAAACTGAATGAAGAAGAGCGAGTGACATGGCAAGGTCAATTCCGTGCGCCATTAAAAGATGCAGAAATTTTGCCCCAGCCACTTAACGGTTCTTTGCCAATTTGGCGTGCAGTAGGTGGTCCGGCTGCAAGTGCTATTAAGGCAGGGTTTGCTGGCGCACCAATGATGCTAACAACACTTGGTGGTCCATCAAGAGCATTTAGTCCTGCTGTAAATGGTTATCGAGATGCAGCGGAACGTGCTGGCTTCGACTCTACAACATTACCAATTACAACAACTAGTTTGATGTATGTTGCAGAAGATAGTCAAACAGCACTACGTGAATATTATCCTCATTTGAATAGTGCGACTATCCAATTAAAAGGTGGACCTTATCCTAAACAACAATTCGCTGCAGCAACAGATCACCGTGATGCACTAATGGTAGGTTCTCCACAACAAATTATCGAAAAGATTTTATATCAATATGAAATATATGGTCACCAACGCTTCTTAGGTGAAATTGATGCCGGTGGCGTGACTATGGATCAAATGAAGAAAAATATTGAGTTAATCGCAACAGAAATTATTCCTGCTGTAAAAAAACATACGAAAAAATGAGGTAACAGCATGAAAGTAGTGGCATTATCTGGTTCTAATGTTGGAACAAAAACACGAACTGCAATGGATTATACGCTACAAGTAGCAAGAGAGAATTATTCAGATGCACAAATCATATTAATCAATCCTGCAGAAGTAGATATGTTTTTTAGCGATGGTCGAAATTACAATGACTATGAAGGTGATACAAAAACAGTTACAGAAACAATTATGGAAGCAAATGCGATTATTATTGGAACACAACGTTTCAAGCATCAATTCCTGCAACATTAAAGAATATTTATTACTAGCGAATTCTTTTCATGTAAGGTTGTCAGTATCATTGTACAAGCTCGAACATCAAAACATTATATGATGGTTTAACAACAACTAAAGCCGATACTTTTATATATAAAAGCACATATTGTCCCAACGTATGAATTTACTTTTGTACATTTAAATAGTGGGAAATTTCGAATTATTGAAATGCAGCTATTCTAAATAAAGATCAATCAAGAATCGCCGATATAGTATTTATGACTATACTGGGGGACTACACATCATGAAAGTTAAAGCAAAACTGTTGTTAATTGTTT
>JAPSJC010000118.1:3645-5097 GCA_031178355.1 Ureibacillus sp. | reverse complement strand
GTACCAAACTCAAACAGCAATGGTGCGATAAAAAAACCAATGACGGACGTTATAAATGCTGCATACAGTTTTCTTGATAGCATTTCGTTTCCTCCTCAAACGTTCAGAAAAATTCATATAACCCCTTATCAAAAAATAGAAATTCATCATTGGATACCATGTAACGAGTATAGCCACTATAAAAAGCTTTTATGAACTCTTCATTATTTTTAAAACTCCTAATTGCCAAAGATTCATCATATCGAGGATCTCCAACCGTCATACCAGAAACATCTATAAACATTTGAACTTTTCCATCTTTAACTATTACATTATCTGTCGTGCAATCACCATGAATCATTGTTTGTTTGACTGATTTTGGAATACTAGTCTTTAGTTTATTTAAAAGCTCTAGTGTACCATCTGTATCGCCACTGTTTAAATATTTTTCAGCTCTTGCTAACTGGTAATCTAACCAGTTTTCAGTTGTAATTAGTGAGTCGATTATCTGTGATTGATGTAGTTGCTGTAGCAATTGTCCAAAACTTTTGATTAATAATTTCTTTTCATCTATACTATTAGAATTCTCTAGTGCCAAAGTTAAAGGGATACCTTTTTCAAAAGACATAATGACATGACTACTTTTCTCTTCCTCTATATAACCATAATATTTTGGAACAGGAATGATATGCTTGTTTTCCAATCTTTTTAAAACTTTTGCTTCTTGTTTTAACCAATTTCGGTATCTTTCACTAAACGAACTTTTCAGCAAATAGGTTTCACCATCAGTAACAATTTTCCGCACTTCAGATGTACATCCCTGATTTTCTAAAAGACTTATTTCAATTATTTCTCCAATAATGTCCTCAACTTTTTTCCGGAGATGAGTATCCATTGTTCTACACATCACTTTCAATCAGCAATATATTAATTATAAAATTCCACAAAAGAAACATGAATCCTTCTAAAGACTAGTAACTTACAATTCTTATATATTATCCAATTGAAAATAATAAATTTAGGACAATGTTAATCGTTATTATGCTTATTTAATTGTTCTCTTAGTTTTTTTATTTCCTTCGTTTGGATTATTAAATTTTTATTAACCTGGCGAATTAAATCCCATATTGCTATCAATATTGCAAAAAGCAAAACAATTATGATAAATAGAATGCCCACAATGATATCCTCCTACGGATTACTTTTACTTATTATATATTGTTAGTTAGTAACGACAAAGCAGTATTAAACTGATCAAATTAAAAAGAGGTTAGGACATGAGTCTAAGAGTACAATCCAGTATACATTTTGGATTGTGTATAGTGATAGTGTCGTTTGTTTTCGATACAGGCGTCGCTTTCCGCAGGCGACCCTCGAGCCCACACTAGTAAACTATGCGTGGTCTAGGCCAACAGGATGTTGGTCACGAAGGCGTTGCCACAGGACGTGGCGCTTTTAGCCTTTGTTCCTCTA
>JAPSJC010000118.1:0-3545 GCA_031178355.1 Ureibacillus sp. | reverse complement strand
GAGTCTCCACCTGTATCTCCAACAAACGAGCTTCGCAAATATTAAAGCAAATTATCAACATTTCTAATTAGTATGCTTATATTAAAAAAGGCTTAGCCATATTGGATAAACCTTCTATTCTCTATTAAACTGTTTGTTCCATTTTTCTTTCTTGTACTAAAAGTACGCCTATAAATCCTATAATTGCAAATATAACCGGAATTATAAATCCATAGTGATAGCCAATGCTGATGTCACTTGGAGAGAATAGATCTAAGACATTTCCAAATATGATTGGTAATAATACTGCGCTCGTGAATCCACCCATGTTGGCAAACCCAGTAACAACCCCTACTTCCTTTACAGAGAAGGATTCTCTTACAATGGCAAAGGTTAAAGAGCTTGCACCATTACCAAAACCTATTACAATAAATAAAACGAATACTAACCAATACGACGGCGTCACACCTGATAAGAACATTCCTATCCAACTAGCAACAATTAGTACGTATGCAATAATGTATACTTTTTTTATAGAACTTACTCGGCCAGTAATCCAGCTTATGAATAATCCTCCAACCATCGCACCAACAAGCCCAACCATAATCAATTGACTTGCTTGTGAACGTGTCATATCAAAAACTTGAATACCGTATGGAACTCCCCATGAACCTATAAATCCTACATAGCCACCAACTGCACCAAAATGACAAAGAAAGGTAGCCCATGCCTGTCTGGTTTTGACTAATCTCCATAAAATTTTCCATGTACTTTCTCTCTTTTGCACTTTGTCTTTCTTATTTTCCTGTTCATCGGTAAACATCTTTTTTGGCTTTACTACAAGTACGAAGTAAAGGACAAAAGTTAAACTTACTAAAGTAACCCCAATACTTAAAAATGGGATTCTCCAACCTACGTGCGAAATCCATATAGAATATGGGACTGTTGCGGTTAGAGATCCTATACTACTTACTAAGGATACCAAACCTAATAATTTAACAAACTCTTTACCATTAAACCATTGTGTAAATATTAAAACGACATTAATGAAAATGGCTGCATCTCCAGTACCCACTAAAAAACGGGAGATCATTAGTACGTATTCATTGGATGCTGTGCTATATAATATACTCCCAATTCCTGTTAAGAGCGTTCCAAGAATTAAAAAGCGATTCGGGCCAAATCGGTCAGATAATAACCCAGATGGAATTTGTAATCCCGCGTAAGCCACAAATGAGATACTGCTAATTATACCAATTATTACAGCTGTCACCTCGAAGTCCTTCATTAATTGGTCTGTAATTAGTCCAGGTGCTGTTCGTTGACTAACAATTAAGAAATACGGTAATAAAATAGTACCCAAAACCCACCATCGATAGCTGCTTTCTTGTTTATTCATTGATGAAACCTCCCTGCTGAAGATGCTTCTATTCATTTACACTATATATAATTTGAAGATTCTTCAGAGCGCCTTTTCCCTAAAAAACCTTTCTAATTTTAGCCCATTATGTATGTATGTTTCTTTCTTCATAATATTCTTCATGTAAACTTCCTCAGTTTACCAAATTGACTCAATTCCATCAATATCTATAAAATTTATATAAATTTATATACTTATAACGAAATAAATGCGCTCATCTTTAATCTACCTTAACCATCGTGATAAATTTAGTTGTTTGTGTTTTAATATATTATTATTTAATCAATGAATAAACATAAGTATCATGTGCAATACCGTTTTGATATATATTTTTTCTCAATAACCCTTCCCTTTGGAAGCCTAATTTTTCTAGTAGTTTATAAGAAGCATTGTTTTCTATATAAATAATTGCACCAATTCTCGTTAAATCCAGATCATTTAGTCCGTATTCGATAATTTTCGAAATCGCTTCAGTAACATATCCATTCCTCCAATGATTAGGATGAATTTCATAGCCGATTTCAGCCTTTTGATGTTTGGGTACCCAAGCATGATACCCAAGTGTGCCAATCAACCCTTCGCTTCCTTTTCTTTCGATTCCCCACCGAATGGTTCTTTTTTCTAAATAATTCTGAGTGAAGCGTTCGATCAAATTTTGAGCTTCTTCTATACTTTTTAATGGTTCGCTTCCATAATATTTCATGACTTGTTCATTCGAGAAACAAGCAAATATAGCATCTGCATCCTCAAATGTAATTTCCCTTAAAAGAAGTCTCTTTGTCTCTAAAACTGGGAACACGCAACCTCCCCCTCTCATGATTCAACATATTTGTTGAATAAAACATACTTCACTTTATTTTCAATACGCCGAACAGTACAATAATTCTATAAATAAAGCGTATATCCTTTATGTGGACATATAAAACTAATCGGAATGAAGGGACATAAAAATTACTATGAAGCAACCAGAATCAACCCAAGAACCATTATTATCATTTGAATTTGCATCCTCATCAGGGGTGGTTCGACCTGTTACGTTTAGTGAACCTGTTCAAATAATTGTTGCCTACAAAGTGGAGGAAATTTTACCTAGCTTCAAGCTTATACAAGAAGCTGTGGATAAGGGATATTATGCAGCAGGCTTCCTTACTTATGAAAGCGCACCTGCATTTGATCCCGCATATAAAGTGAAAAGTGATCCTACTATGCCGCTTCTTTGGTTTGGAATTTTTACAAAGCCACAGGATGTTTCATTAAATAGTGCTGACTCATTCTCTCTTGATAATTGGCAAGCCACTGTTAGTGAACATGAGTATCATGAAGCAATCTCTTCCATTAGAAAGTCGATTGAGTATGGGGATACATTCCAAACAAATTACACAATTCGACTTCACTCTCAATTTCAGGGAGATGATATTGCTTTATTTCAAAAGCTTAAGAAAGCGCAATCATCCAATTATTGTGCATACATAAATACAGGCCAACATAGTATTTTATCTGCGTCACCTGAACTTTTCTTTCATGTAGAAGGTGAACAAATTACAACTCGTCCTATGAAAGGTACTATTCGAAGAGGCAAGACATTTGATGAGGACCAAGCAAATGCTCGTTGGTTGTACAATTCTGAAAAAAATCGTGCTGAAAATGTAATGATTGTTGATTTACTTCGAAACGATTTAGGTAGAGTAGCAGAGCTTGGTTCCGTACAAGTGAAAAAGCTGTTTGAAATTGAACATTATCCAACTGTCCATCAAATGACTTCAACGATTCAGGCTAATATTGCACCGGAAACGAGTTATGTTGATATTTTCAAAGCACTTTTCCCTTGTGGTTCCATTACAGGAGCTCCTAAAATCAGTACGATGGAAATTATCGAACGCCTTGAAAACACTCCGCGCGAAGTATACTGTGGTGCAATTGGTTACATCACACCAAACAACGAAGCGATCTTTAATGTACCTATTCGAACAGTGATGATTAACCAACAAACTGGACAAGCAACCTATGGAGTAGGTGGCGGCATTACGTGGGACTCAACCGCTAAAGGTGAATATGATGAAATTTTTGCTAAGATGAGTTTCCTTGAGAAAGAACTACCAGCGTTTCAACTGTTAGAAAGTTTTCTTTTAAAAGATGGAGAGTATTT
>JAPSJC010000117.1 GCA_031178355.1 Ureibacillus sp. | reverse complement strand
GGTCAGCAATTCCCGTTATAAATAGACCGAAATTTTTTATAAGGAAGTGATTTGTATGATAAATGTCGATTTAGTAAATAAGGCAATTGAAGATCGTCGTTATCTTCATCAGTATCCAGAGTTATCAGGTGAAGAATATAAAACGAGTCAATTTATTCGCAATCGGTTAGAAGTGTTAAATATTGAACTATTGGATTTCAAGCCACCTAGTGTCATTGGATTTATCAAAGGAAAAAAAGGAGACAAGACGATTGCTTTGCGAGCGGATATTGATGCGCTGCCTATTACGGAAGAGGGGGATAAGCCGTATATTTCGAAAAATCCTGGCGTAGCGCATATGTGTGGACATGATGGTCATACAGCCATTTTATTAGCTGTGGCAGAGTGGATTTCAAACAATAGAGAGTCCATTGAACCGAATATCGTTTTAATTTTCCAATCAGCTGAAGAAATTTCCCCAAGCGGAGCAGATCAGCTAGTGAAACAAGGAGTACTAAAGAATGTCGATGCTATTTTTGGCATTCACTTATGGCAACCTATGGAAAAGGGGAAAATAGGGTTGAAACCAGGTTCGATGATGGGTTCGGTGGATGATTTTGAAATCCTAATCCAAGGGTATGGTGGGCATGGCGCAATGCCTCAAGAAGCAGTGGACCCGATTTATATCGCTACTCATATTATTCAATCGTTACAAAGTATCATCAGTCGTAAATTAAACCCAATGCACTCAAGTGTTATTTCAGTCGGCAAAATTGAGTCAGGGATAACGTATAACATCATTCCTGACACAGCAAAGATAATTGGTACGATTCGATCGTTATCACCAGAAGCAGTGCGTACAATTCAACAATTAATTGTTCAATATACAGAAGGCATTTGTAAAACATTTGATGCTACAGGTAAAGTTGATTTTATCATTGGTACGCCTCCTTTAGTGAATGATCCTCAGGAGTCTGAATTTGTAGAATCCATTATTTGTAAAACATTTGGCAATGACGCATTTGAGTTAGTGGAACCTGTCATGATTTCAGAAGACTTTTCTTATTATTTGCAAGAAAAACCTGGTGCCTTTATCTATGTAGGAATGAAAGGTGAGAAAAGCCAATATCCGCATCATCATCCTAAGTTTGATATTGATGAAGATGTTTTTTCAGAAGCAATCCGTTTATTTATTGAAATTGTTAAAAACTATAAGTAAAAATAAGTTACTATGAACAGTGGTTCAACTAAAAACAGAAAAATAGAAGGGGGAGAGCCCCTCTTCTATTTTAAAATTTTTTCAACAATATAGGTGCCGCTGTAATTTTCAATCACATTTAGCCAACCTTCTACATCCACTGTATATGTCCCTTCAGTAATATTAGGGATATGGATTTCTTCTGTCGTAGAGGCTGCATTGCCAGAAGAACCGACCAATTGCTGATTTTGGTCTCTTATATATAAGTCTAAATCATTAGTAGGGGAGAGCCAGTTAATCGCTACTTGTAAACTAACTACATCTCTTCCTAAAACAATAGTATAATAATCATGTGATTCAGCACCTATTTCAGCAACACCAGGCCCCACTGAACCTTCCCATGTTTCTTCTACAAAATACGTTTCATATGTTTTTCCAGTTGTTTTATCTTTATACTTGCCTGTAACAGCCAATGATTTATCTGCTAGTTTTACAGCTTCATATGCGTTTACATAACCTGCACCTACTTCATGATACCCATAAGAAGGCATTGGTTCGGCTGTTTTTTCTAATAGATCTAAAACAATGTCTGGATGCAGATCCGGAGTTGCTTCGCGCATTAAAGCGACAACACCTGAAATGTGTGGTGTAGCCATACTAGTTCCACTAGACGTTGTATAATATGGTAAATGTTCTGGCGAAATGTAAGTAGCATCTGTCATAACACCTAAAGAATTCATCACTAACCCGGTTGAAGATTTAGTAGCAATAATATCTACACCTGGTGCAGTAATATCTGGATGTACAAATTCATCGCCTGGAATACCGCGTGAAGAGAAGTCCGCTAGCTGTTTATCTTTAGTGCCAGCCGCAACTGAAATAACCCAAGGTGCCGCTGAATAAGGATTTAATGTGTTGTTATCAGGACCTTCATTACCTGCCGCAAATACAACGACCATTCCATGATCATGAGCTTCTTTACTTGCAATATTAATAGGATTGTTAGGAGAATAGTCACCTGTAGTTCCCCAACTGTTACTAATCACATCAATTCCGTACTCATCTTGATGTTTGATTACGTAGTTGAACCCTTCAAGTGCCCACAGAATATTTAATCCTTCTCCAGCACCGATTCCTACTAATTGAGCATCTGGTGCTACACCTTTGTATAACCCATCACTTGCTGTTCCAAGTCCAGCAATTGTCCCGGCAACATGTGTACCATGACCGGAAGATGTATCCGTATTTTGGACATTCTCTATATACGTATCCTCGCTGCCAAAAATACTTTCCCCAACTAACATTTTGACATTTTGTACTACCTTTGAACCAAAAGGTAAGTCCGGATGAGTCGCATCAATACCACTATCGATTACAGCGACAGTTGTTCCTTTTCCGGTATAGCCTAAATCAGACCATACACGCTCAGCACCGATTAAGTTCCTACTATCTCTTAGGAAGTAGTCTAATTTTTTATTAGCATAAATTGATAATGCATTTAAACCGCTTCCAAGTAAATTCTCAATTTGAAGCTTTGTGCCCTTTACCCCAACAATTGGCAGTTCACTAAATGTTTTTATGTCTAAACCAAATGATTTTAAATAGGAAAGTTGCTCGGTAGTAGGGGCATTTCCATAGGAAATAATGGCTTCAACTTCACTATTATCCAATAGGTTTTGCAGGAGGCTCGTTAAGTTCTCATCAACCTCGAGACCAGCTACATCCGTTGCCTTTGACTGTAACGGAAACATAAAACCAAACATTAAAATCGTAATGATTAAACTAGAAAGAACTTTCTTCATTATTTACCTCCTTGTATAAAATATGAATAATCCATTTTTTCTTATAATTATCCTATAGACACAATACGATCTAGTTGTTAAATAAATGCTAGTAAATTACTACTGAGTTTAAGAACTACGTTATATTACAATTGTAGCTTCACATTCACGGACTTTTGTTTTAATGACTATATGTTGTTTTAATTAAATGTAAAAAACTTCATTTGACACATTCCATCATTGTCTATATGATATTGCTATAATAGAATGCCCGGACAAGCCCGGGAGAGGTTCATAGCTGATACCCTCTATAAAAAACTATGGAAACATGACAATATGCCATGTCCATATCGGACATGGCTTTATTTTTTTTTCCTTCGTTTTAATAGAATGATTGGCGGACCTTTTTTGTAAAGTGTTGGGAGACACTTTTCGAGAAGGTTTTTTTATTTCTGGCCGCGTGGTTGAAATAGATTTCATACATTTGCTAGTTAAGTGGCGCAATATAGATTGGATTCTGTATCAGGTATTGGAGGATTTGTAATCTATCTAAAAGGTGTTTTTTTGTAAACTTAATTGACGAAAAATTTGTGAGTTATACCCCTATAAACAAGTGTTTAGGGGGACTTTATTGTCAGCAACGTTAACTTTGGATACCTGGCACTAACTATAAAGCGCTGGCCAAATATTTTAAAGAACCATGATTTGAATCTAGAAAAATAGATATTCTTAGGTTCGCAATTGAATAGACTGAGCCATATAGCTAGAGGGTTTGAATCCTCATGAGGAAACTAAGGAGAAAGAACAGCTTTTTTATTGCTGAATTTTCGTTATAAAGGGAGTTTTATTGATGAAGAAAGAAAAAGCAATCGTTGTGTTTAGTGGAGGTCAGGACAGTACTACGTGTCTGTTCTGGGCAAAAGAACGTTTTGACGAGGTTGAAGCAGTGACGTTTGACTATGGTCAAAGGCATCGTTTAGAAATTGAATGTGCAAAGGAAATCGCAAAAGAGCTAGGTGTTAAGCACCATATACTAGATATGTCATTGTTAAACCAGCTTGCTCCAAATGCCTTAACACGGGAAGATATTGAGGTTGAAGACGGTAAAGATGGCGAACTTCCATCGACGTTTGTACCTGGTCGCAATCTACTATTCCTTTCATTTGCTGGCGTATTAGCGAGTCAAGTAGGTGCCAAGCATATTGTGACGGGCGTATGTGAAACAGATTTTAGCGGATATCCCGATTGCCGAGATATTTTTATTAAATCTTTGAACGTAACGTTAAATTTATCAATGGATGATACGTTTGTAATTGATACACCGCTAATGTGGCTAAACAAAGCACAAACATGGGAGTTAGCGGATCAGCTTGGTGCGCTTGAGTTTGTCCGTGAACGAACATTGACTTGCTATAACGGTGTAATCGCAGATGGCTGTGGTGAATGTCCTGCTTGTCATTTGAGGAAAAAAGGACTTAATGAGTATTTACAATCTAGAGAGGAGTCTTAAGGCATGACTCATTTTAGAATTGTCGAGAAACTACAAAAAATAGATGAAGATATTCAACGAAGTCAATTAAACTATCATTCAAAACGTGTTCTTGTAAGCAAAGAGTTTACTTTTGACGCAGCTCATCATTTACACAACTATGAAGGGAAATGTAAAAATCTACATGGTCATACATATCGTGCTGTCTTAGGATTAAGCGGATACACAGATGAACGAGGCTTGATGATTGATTTTGGCGATATAAAGGAAATATGGAAACAAAAAATAGAAGTTTATTTGGATCATCGCTATTTAAATGAAACACTTCCACCGATGAATACGACGGCTGAGAATATCGTTGTCTGGATCTACGAAAAGCTAGCTGAAGCGTTGCTCGATGAACACCGTTATGATGGGGCGCGGGTAGAATTTATCAGATTATATGAAACTCCTACAAGCTATGCTGAAGCAAGAAGGGAGTGGATGGAAGTTGAGTAAAATACCTGTTATGGAAATTTTCGGGCCCACAATTCAGGGTGAAGGAATGGTAGTGGGCCAGAAAACAATGTTTGTACGCACTGCCGGTTGTGATTATTCTTGTTCTTGGTGTGATTCGGCATTTACATGGGATGGCAGCGGCAAGCATCTCATTGTTCAAATGAC
>JAPSJC010000044.1 GCA_031178355.1 Ureibacillus sp. | reverse complement strand
ATTGTTATGCTAAAATAATTATAAAGTGTAAGGGGATTCTTATGGATACAACAAAACAAACCAAGAAGCACCCTCCTGGTTTATACCTGTTATTCTTGACAGAAATGTGGGAGCGTTTCAGTTATTACGGAATGAGAGCAATCTTAGTTCTATACTTAACTAAATCTTTAATTAGCGGCGGATTAGGAATGGATGAGAGTACAGCTCTTTTGTTATATGGATTCTTTACCGGAGCAGTATATTTCACTCCGCTAATCGGTGGTTATCTTTCTGATAGATTTTTAGGTCAACGTATAGCCATTACAATTGGTGGTATTACGATGGCATTAGGTAACCTGGCTTTATTTGCTCATCAAAGTTTTACTGCCGTATATATCGGTTTAGCATTACTGATTATAGGTAATGGATTCTTCAAACCAAATATCTCTACAATCGTAGGGGAGCTTTATGGACCAAAAGATAAACGTCGTGATGCAGCGTTTACTATCTTCTACATGGGGATCAATACCGGTGCTTTCTTCGCACCATTACTAATCGGTGCAATAACTGATAAATGGTTTGCTGTTGAAGCAGGTGGCATTATCGAATACGGTTATAAATATGGTTTCCTTGCATCAGCAATTGGTATGGTGATTGGACAAATCCTATTTAATGCTTTAGGTAACCGCTTCTTAGGTGATATTGGTAAAAAACCAGTTAGAAAGACAGCAGTATCAACTTCTGGTGTAGTAGACAAACAGAAGCTTTCAAAAGTAGAGAAAAACAGAACGAAAGTAATTTTCATCTTAGCAGCGTTTGTAGTCTTCTTCTGGGCTGGCTTTGAACAAGCTGGTGGCGCACTGAGTATTTATACAGATAAGTTTATTGATCGTGAATTATTTGGCTGGGAAATACCAACATCGTGGTTCCAGTCTGTTAACCCACTATTCATTATCCTTTTAGCACCACTTGTTTCAATGCTATGGGTTAAATTATCAAATTCAAAACGTGGTGATCTTCCAGTTCCAACAAAAATGGGGATTGGGATGATACTACTTGGTGTTGGGTTTATTGTATTATTATTTGCAATTATGCAAACTGGTAGTGATGATACGAACATAACTGTTAAAGCAAACATCATGTTCATCATCGTCACGTATTTCTTCCATACAATTGGTGAATTATTCTTATCTCCTGTAGGCTTATCATTTGTAAGTAAATATGCACCAATAAAATTCGCTTCTTTATTAATGGCCGTTTGGATGGCCAGCTCATTTGTGGCAAATATCGTTGCGGGTCAATTAGGCGCATTCACTTCAAGTTTAGGTTATTTTGAAGTATTTGCAGTGATCGGTGTTGCTGTTATCGTCTTAGGATTCGTACTTCTTTCACTATCTAAGAAATTAGTGAAAATGTTAGGTGACGACTTAAAAGAAGACGCTGCATAAGTATAAGAAGAAAAAGGTCAACCAGACTCTGGTTGACCTTTTATTATTTGGATTTCATGATGAATAAGAACATCATGCAAATATTGATGATAGTAAATGCAACTAAGGCTAAAAATGGGATGGTGATAAAACCAAACCAATTGATATATTCTGCACTACATGGTACTCCACTTACACATGGTTTGATTCCACCGAATCCTGGAACTTTTTGCTCCAGGTAATGAAAGAATGAAATGATACTTCCTATTAAGGATAACGGCAATACGTATTTTTTCACGGACAAGTCACTATGAAACGTTCCAATTCCTAATATCACAACTAGTGGATACATAAAAATACGTTGGAACCAACATAAATCACATGGGATATATCCCCTTATCTCACTAAAATAAAGGCTACCTAAAGTAGCGATTAGTGATACGAACCAAGCAACGTATAAAATCCATACCTTTGAATTCGTTTGAACCATTTTGTTACTCATTACTTTTCGCCTCTAGTTCAAGATCAATAACTTCTTTTATTTCCTCATAATCAAAAGGATTTTCTATTGTAATTCCATTAATCTTAATTGTAGGAGTTTGGGAAACGTTATGTGCTATAAATAACTCTTTATCAATGTCAACTTGCTCCATCGTTAATTCCCCATCGATATCTTGTCTTAACTGCTCTTGACTGATTGTAGAATATTCACTTGCTATTTCAAGTAGTTTTTCTGTAGTAACCCAAACATCATCATGACGTGCTGCTTCTGGTTGTGCATCAAATACTTTTTTATGGAAATCCCAATAGACTTTTGGATCTTGTTTGTAAACAGACTCAGCTCCTAACGAAGCAAGAATAGACTCATTACCATGGAATAATACGTTTACGTATGAAAAATTTACGTCGCCTGTTAAGACATAATCCTCTACAAGTTGAGGGTAAATCATTTCTCCCCACGCTTTACATGAAGGACATTTAAAGTCCCCGAATTCTACGACAGTGACTGGTGCATCTTTTTCGCCTAATAGTGGCTGACCCGTTAAATCTACTTCTTGTCTAGGAATTTCCGTTTCTTTAACTGCTTGCTTATTACTTATTACCACGATAGCAGCAATAATTACTACTGCCACTAAAGTAAGAATTACTGTAAATTTCATAGTTGTCTTTTTCATATATGAACTCCTTTCATTTCCCATGATTGTAGCAAATTCATGTGGGTATTCGAGTGGTTACTTGAATTTGTGATTGACAATTTAGTGACTAAACTGATGTTATTCCGTAATCTTCTATACAACATGGCTTCAATAAACACACTGTTTAGCAGAGTAAAAGCTATACCTATTTGATTACTCAAAAAAAAGTCTACAATTGGCTCAAAATTGACACACATATTAGTAAAAGCTAATATGATAATAACATAACGTATTCGTTTTTACTAATATGTTGGGGGGATTCTATGCGAACAGTTGATGTTGACATGAAAGTTAAGTTAATACATGGTTTTTCTAACAAAACAAGAATGCAAATTCTTGATTGTATAAAAGAGCAAGAAAAAACGGTGTCTCAAATTATTGATGAAATTAAAGGGAATCAGTCAAACATTTCTCAACATCTTGCTTGTTTAAAAGGTTGTGGGATTATTGTAGGGCGAAATGAAGGAAAATATATTTATTACAGTTTACGTAATCAACATATTAGAGACTTATTAACCATGTTTGATGTTGTTCTAGAAGATGTAGAAAGTGACGTTGCATGTTGTGATCGTCATATAGATTAGGAGGAGATTTAGTGGCAAAAGAATGTTGTAGCTCAAAAAATAGTTCGAAAACAGTCGAAACGAATTGTTGCAGTTCTACTGTTAAAATAGATACAAATCAATCAAAGTCCAGTTGTTGTTCAAATGACTCCTTAAATACATCTATTTCGATGAATCCAGAACATACGAGTTATTGTAGCAGTAGCAGTTCAAAAGAGTCCGATGATGAAGAAGAAACGAGTTGTTGTAGAAAATCACCTGGTGAACCTACGAAAGAAAACTCTAGTTGTTGTAGTAAGGCACCAGTTGAACCAGCCAATGAAACTGCTAGTTGTTGTTCAAGTGCACATAAACAGCAATCAATCGAGTCCGTTTCAACCCCACAACTACCTGTAGAAAAAATGTCTTATCGAGTTTATGGAATGGATTGTGGTGCATGTGCAGTAACCATAGAAAAAGGGTTACGCAATCTAAAAGATATAAAGGAAGTTAAGGTTAACTTCAGCACAGGGAAAATGCAGGTTGCAGCAACTACTACGGATGCATTACTTCCTATTGAAGCAGAAATCAAAAAACTCGGCTTTTCTGCAGAATCTTTAAACCAAGCTAAAACTATGAAAACATTTACTATCGCTGGAATGGACTGTAGTAGCTGTGCAAAAAGCATCGAAAATCACTTAAGTACCCTTCCATCGGTTAAAAATGTAAATGTCAATTTCTCTACAGGTAAAATGAAAATTGAACATTTAAACAGTGTTCAAGAAATCATTTCAGAAGTTTCTAAAATTGGTTATCAAGCTTCGCTAACAGGAAAAGCTCAACAAAATCAACCGACACAAAAAGGTAAAAAAATTAATGATCATACTTTTGTCATTTTGTCTGGTGTATTGTTGGCTTTTGGTTTTATCGGGTCATTTACTGGATTATCTCCTTTCATATCGACCATTCTATACTTTGTTGCCATGGTAATTAGCGGAGCTAAGCCTGTTAGAAGTGCATTCTATTCGATTAAAAGTCGTTCATTAGATATGAATGTACTCATGTCTGCTGCCGCTATTGGCGCTGCAATAATCGGGGAATGGTTTGAGGGCGCAACCGTTGTTTGGTTATTTTCAATAGGAAACTACCTTCAAAATCGATCAATCGAACGTACTCGAAATTCGATTCGTAATTTGATGGATCTTGCTCCAGCTGAAGCATGGGTAAAAGTTGAATCTAAAATTACAAGAATACCCGTGGATGAAGTAAATGTTGATGACATTATCGTTGTTAAACCTGGCGATAAAATTCCACTTGATGGTGAAATTGTTGTAGGAGAATCTAGTATAAATCAAGCGCCGATTACAGGTGAATCCATTCCAGTTGATAAAACAATCGGTGATTCTGTTTACGCAGGTACGATTAACGAACATGGATCACTTGAGATTAAGGTAACGAAGCTTGTTGAAGATACAACCATTTCTAAAATTATTCAATTAGTTGAAGAAGCGCAAGAGAAAAAGGCACCAACAGAAGCCTTTATCGATAAATTTGCAAGTATCTATACGCCAATTGTATTCATTGTGGCATTAGTGATGATGGTAGTACCACCCCTATTTAACTTTGGCTCTTGGGATGAGTGGTTCTATAAAGGTTTGGAACTACTGGTTGTTGCTTGTCCTTGCGCTTTAGTTATTTCTACTCCAGTTGCTATCGTTTCAGCAATTGGAAATGCTGCAAAGAATGGGGTCTTAATTAAAGGCGGTACATTCTTAGAAAAAGCAGGTGCTATTACTGCTATAGCATTCGACAAAACTGGTACGTTGACTGAAGGGAAACCGAAAGTAACTGAAATAAAAACATTCAATAAGACCAACGAGGAAATACTTTCAATTGCACGTACTCTTGAAGAATATTCAACACACCCTATCGCACAAGCAATTGTGAATTATGCAAATGACAAAGGAATTAAATCGTTAAATGGTGATTCATTTAAAAGTATTGTAGGGAAAGGTGTTCAAGCGACAATTCAAGGTGAAACGTATTTTG
Source organism: Ureibacillus sp. (assembly GCA_031178355.1). Lineage (GTDB taxonomy): Bacteria > Bacillota > Bacilli > Bacillales_A > Planococcaceae > Ureibacillus. The sequence goes on along the minus strand of JAPSJC010000044.1, from coordinate 14,213 downwards.
CAGGAAATCTAAAATTATTCGAAAATCTAAATAGTTCCTTAGAAAATGTAATTGAACATGTTCAAGAAATACAAAAAAATGGTAAAACTGTTGTTATTATTGGCTCGCATAAGGACATTTTTGGGGTTATTGCAGTTTCTGATACAATCCGCGAAACATCTGCATCCGCTTTAAAGGCTTTAAAACAAAGTGGTGTTAAGCTATCCGTCATGTTGACTGGAGATAATGAAGGAACAGCAAAATTGATTGCATCGGAAGCTCATGTGAATCGGTATTTCGCAGAATTGTTACCAGAGGATAAAGTGAATGCAGTAAAGCAGTTACAAACTGAAGGTCATAAGGTAGCGATGGTTGGTGACGGAATTAATGATGCTCCTGCACTCGCAACAGCCGATTTAGGTATTGCAATGGGCGGTGCTGGAACAGATACTGCGATGGAGACAGCCGATATCGTCTTAATGGCGGATAACCTAGAAAAACTTCCTCATACAATGAAGTTAAGTAGAAAAGCGCTACGAATTATTAAACAAAATATTTGGTTCTCTATCATTATTAAAGTTGCTGCTCTTTTCTTAATTTTCCCTGGTTACCTTACACTTTGGATGGCCGTACTAAGTGATACAGGCGCAGCTTTAATTGTCATTTTAAACTCAATCAGATTACTAAAGTTTCGAGGCTAAAACGTTAATGTAAATTTTAAACTGTATTTCTAAAATTAATGAGGCTGGGACATAAGTCTAAGAGTACAATCCAATACACATTTCGGATTGTACTTTTTTGATATAGCAATAGTGTCGTTTGTTTTCGATACAGGCCTCGCTTTCCGCAGGCGACCCTCGAGCCCACACTAGTAAACTATGTGTGGGCTCGACATTGCTCTTTTCTCCTGCAGGAGTCTCCGCCTGTATCTCAACAAACGAGCTCTGCAAATATAAAAGCGAATTATTAACAATTTTAATTATTATGTTTATATTAAAATAGCTTTTGTCCCAGCCTCATCCTTTAAACAATATTTTAATTGTTATGCCGTTACATCACGGCGTGTAAAATACATGAAGCTTACTACTAGGAAAATGACTGCATAGACAATATTTACAACAATAGCAAAGTTTAGTGATATGTCTGCTATTATTGGCATCACACCAGTATCAAACTGTGTTAGATCATTTGCAAACCAAATATATTTTGCAAATTCATACCTTGCTAGGAACATCGTAATTGTTGTTCCCATAAATAATAAACCAAGGCTTAAACTTACCGCTAATGTACTTGAACCAAAAATTGTACCGAGCATAAAGGCAAATAGTACAGTCATGAAAATGGACGCGGCATTTAAAAGAATCTTCTGTACGTAATGTGTCTCTACAATTTGTTCAACCACTGTCCCATTTACAACCGATAGCGTAATAGCTTCAGCATTATTAAATAGAATGAAGCTTCCCACTAACGCTACCACAACGCTTACTGTAAAAATAGCCGTTCCATATAAAAGGGTTGCAACAAGCTTTGACAATAAAACTTTCCACCGCGCTACAGGTCGCGTTAATAACATCTTAATCGTTCCTGTTCCAAATTCATTGGAAACAATAGAAGCAGCAATAACCATAGTAAATATACCAACCAGCATTAAAATAACCGTTAACAAAGGTGCAAGTACATCATGGAACGTTACCGTATCAATAGCGGGTAAATCATTTGCTATGCGATATTCGGTCATTAAAATTTGTTCTTCAAGAAGCTGAATATCCTCATCATACATGCCTGGTGTGTTGAGTTGTGCTTGATATTCTGCAATCCATTCGCTATTCGCTTCTTTACGAAGCTCTGGTGTGCTTTGGTCAGGAGCAAAATACTTGTTTAAACCCAATACTGCTACTACAACCAATAGAACAAGTACAAGCATTATCCATGCATTCTTTTGCGACCATATTTTTATCCACTCATTTTTAACGTATTGCATCAATTGCACCTCCGCCAGTCATTTCAATAAATTGGTCTTCTAAACGTTTCGTAATTGGCTGGATTGTAAATATATCAATCCCATCTTCTACAAGTTTACGAACAAAAGTTGGCACTTCTTCTTTTGAAATGGTTACAACAAATCCATTATTTTTAGGTTTTAATTGTTCGCCAACAACAGATGCAAATTGTTCCTTTTGTCCAACCTCGATGTAATATTCACTAACTTTTATGTCTGTTAGCTCACGGATATCAATTATTTGACCGTTTTGAATCACAGCAATGCGATCCACCATTAACTCAATTTCAGATAACATATGGCTTGATACCACAATCGCTACATTGTCTTCTTCTGCAACTTTACGCAGATACATACGAAACTCACGAATACCAGCTGGATCAAGTCCATTTGTTGGTTCGTCTAGAATTAAAAACTTTGGGCGATGTAACATTGCTTGCGCAAGTCCTAGCCGTTGACGCATTCCAAGTGAGTAGGTTTTTACTTTTTCGTGAATACGATTTTGTAACCCAACTTGCTCCACCACTTCATCAATACGTGATTTCGATACATGATGCATACGGGCAAAGTGCTGCAAATTTTTATAACCGCTCATATATTTATACATTTCTGGATTTTCAACAATCACGCCAACGTTACTTATCGCTTGCTCAAAGTTTTTCTGTAGTGATGCTCCGTTTATAATCACTTCGCCACTTGTTGGATGCATAAGCCCAGTCATCATACGAATTGTCGTTGTCTTACCTGCGCCATTCGGTCCTAGGAAACCGGTAATTTGGCCAGGGTAAAATTCTAAATTAACATTCTTTATAATTTGTTTTCCTTTAATGGTTTTGTTTAAATTTTTTACTTGTACAATCGGTGTTGTCATTTAACGCACCCGCTTTCCGTATAAATTTTTCATCCAATTGACTGTATTTTCGCCGCGTTCATGACGTATATCTTCAACAACATCCATTGCACAAAGGTGACCGTCTTTTAATAACATGACTTGATCCAAAATGGGCTCTACTTCGTTTACTTCATGTGTTGACATTACAACCGCACAGTGTTCTGTATCAATAAATTTAATGATAGCTTTCATTAAGCTTTCTCTTGCTATTGGGTCAAGACCTGCAAATGGCTCATCAAGTAAATAGAGTTCTGCTTCCCGCGCTAGGAATGTAGCCAATTTGATTCGTGCTCGATTCCCTTTCGATAAACTACCAAGCTTTACATTCGTTGGCACCTGTAAAAAAGAAGCAATCTCATTTGCTTTTTTACTTGAAAAATTTTCGAACTGACTTTGATAAAATGAAAACACTTCGTCTCCAGTTAATTTTTCATAAAACAAATCGATATCGGGAAGGTAAGCTATTTTATTTGTATGGCGACGGTTTATCAACTCACCATTTAATTCAATTGTTCCTGACGTTGGCTTCAAGATGCCAGCCATCAACTTTAAGAGCGTGGATTTTCCACTACCGTTTTCACCAATTAACCCAACAATTTGGCCTTGAGGAATAGAAAATGTTAACCTTTCTAAAATTGTTTTACGTTTATATTGAAATGACAGTTGCTGTACCTCCATACTAGTTACCCCCTTTCTTATTTTTAAGAACTTCGATGATTTCGTCTACGGTAAAACCAAAGGATTCAATAGATGTTACAAACTGCATCGCCACTTGTTCTTTCATTTGCTCACGAATGGAATGAATGACTGTTTGATTAGTTGTTATAAAAGTACCTTGCCCACGTTTCGTTTCCGTTAACTCCATCAGTTCCAACTCCTTATATACTCGCTGTACCGTATTGACATTAACACCTGATTCCAGAGCAAACTCACGTACAGAGGGTAATTTATCACCTGGTTTAAGCTTTCCTTTGATAACATCCCCGCTAATTGTTTCAACAAGTTGTAGGTATATTGGGCGGTCTTTTGCAAAGTCCATTGTCATCGAGTGATCACCCTTTCAATCCATTTACATGACAATATATAAATTAAAATGAATACTGCACTCGAAACAATTTCTTCTACTATATAAAAGTCAGAGAATAGCGAAAAATAAATTTCGTTATTTGCAAAGGTTGGTAAGTAAATGTTATAAAATTCAAACTGAACCTTACCGATTTGTAGAAATGTTATAGACGGTAACCGATTCTGTAGCTCCAACAATACTATGACAGAAATAAACATTACGACGTAACTTAGCTTACCTATATAACGGGCAAGTTGTGTATTCAGTGCAGTTAAAAATAAAACAACACCCATAAAGAAAATGTATATGAATATAACTAAGAACAAACTTGCAATACCAAATACCAAATATTGCAGTAATGTTCCGACAATTAAATCACCAACAAAAAACAACCCGATAAATGGAATGACACTTAATGCGATCAAGCTTAATCCATGATAGATAGCCTTCGACCCAATTAAAGCATATATCGATTGACTGTTATGGAGCCAAAGTTCTTTTGTTTTTATGTCACGGTTTAAACTACTTGAAAACATACCAATGGATAGTAGGCAAACTAGTGATGCTGCAATTATGGACATGGTAAAACGTACAACATTGACATTGTAATCATTCGAATTTAAAAACAACTGTCCAATTACAACCGGCCCCAAAAACACAACAATTCCCACTAGTCCAGCCATAACATAATTAAACAATGCATATTGTCGATGTTCTTGCACAATCAACCCAGCAAACTTTTTCATCTCGAACCTCCAGTATTAGTGTACTAGTGACATAGTACACTATGTTTTATAGAAGTGCAATAGGTAAGTATGTAAATTTTTTGAAGCCATGGAAATGGGAAGAGACAAGCATATGGAGCTTGTCTCTTTGATTCGCTTAAGAATAACATGGTTTCATTTGCAAATGAAAAGACCACTAGAAACGTTCATTCATAACGTTTCTAGTGGTCAATAATAAAGTGGTTAAATAACTAAACTAACAATAATCGCTGAAAGAACGCTTACTAGTGTAGCACCATATAATAGTTTCAGCCCAAACCGTGCAACAGTATTCCCCTGCTTTTCATTAAGACCTTTGACCGCTCCGGCAATAATACCAATAGACGAGAAGTTGGCAAAGGAAACGAGGAATACAGATAAAATCCCCATTGTACGTTCACTAAATTGATAATTGCCTCCAGATAAATCCATCATCGCAACAAATTCATTTGTTACTAATTTTGTCGCCATAATCCCTCCTGCACTAACTGCCTCAGATAATGGAATCCCCATAATGAACGCAACTGGAGCAAAGAGATATCCTAGTAACTGCTGGAAAGAAATACTAAACAATAACTCAAACACATGGTTGAATCCAGCCATTAAAGCGATGAAACCAATTAACATAGCCCCAACGATAATGGCAACCTTGAAACCATCCAGGATATACTCCCCGAGCATCTCGAAAAAGGATTGTTTTCCTTGCTCTTGTATTTCCAATAAATCTTCATTTGGATCAAGATCATACGGATTAATAATAGTAGCTATGATAAAACCGCCAAATAAATTTAAAACTAAAGCAGTCACAATATATTTTGGCTCTAACATGGTCATATACGCACCAACGATGGACATCGATACAGTCGACATCGCAGAAGCACAAAGCGTATACAAACGCTGATTCGAAAGCAGGCCGAGCTGTTTCTTCAACGTGATGAAAACCTCGGATTGTCCAACCATTAGTGAAGCAACCGCATTATAGGATTCAAGTTTCCCCATCCCGTTCACTTTACTTAATACAAAACCAATCGCTCTCATAATAATCGGTAGAATTTTTAAATATTGTAGAATACCAATTAGTACAGATATAAATACAATTGGAAGTAATACAGTTAAAAAGAATGGAGCCGCTCCCTCATTTGCCATACCACCAAATACGAAAGCAATCCCTTCGCTAGCATATTCGAGTAGTACAGTAAAAACTGTAGCTATTCCTTGAATAATAATTAAACCAAATTCTGTATTTAAAAGTAACAATGATAAAAGGATTTGAATGACAATCATTGTAACAATCGGTTTGAATTTAATCGTTTTTCGGTTGGAACTTGCAATCCAAGCCAAAAACAGCACAACAAGTATACCTATAATTGAAATAACATATTGCATATGTAACCTCCTGATGAATTTAATGAATATGTACACGCTTACAATAAAGCTACCGCTAACTTACCGCTAGCAATAGTAACCCCTTTCATCTGTAATTGCAATGGATATTTTGCGTATATTTATTAAAAACAAATAGATAGTTTATTCAAAAAAGTCTCTATTATTTGAAGTTTCTTCACTGAATAATAGATTGCTAAAAATGTCTTATTTTTAGAAATATACTAATCAATAATAGATAGTCACAGTAGGCTAAAATTTTACATTTTATCAAACTTTAGAAATTAAATGCATTAATTTGGTATCTCTATTTATAAACTTGGCAAAAATAATAGTGAATACAAAAAGGGAGGAATATAAATGGAAGCTAATATGAGTGTTGAAGAAGTTGTAGGTAAAATTGCAGAGTTAATGAAAAAAGAGGGACAGCCACTAAGAAAGAAACAAGTTAAAAAGACAAATCCAGAGTTAATGAAAAATGCATTATATTATTTTCCAAGTTGGGAAGATGCGATGGAAAAAAGTAATAGTAGCAAATCGTAATCTTTAGTAGCCAATGGGAGACTTTTTATAAGGTTGGAAACGAAATGTTTCCAACCTATTTTTCATCAGTTTTATTACTGAAATGTTCTTTCATTATCTAATTTATTTAGTAGTTGGTCTAAGTGCTGACTTAATTTAATAGTTTCAAAATGTGTTAAACCGAAAGCCGCACCAGCTTGAATCATTGATTTTCTCGTTGATTCGATATCTTCTAGTAGTTGTATACTATATTTTACTTTTGACATAATTCCCACCAGCCAATCTAATTAATATAGATTCATCCTAATATATGGCTAGATGGTTATGTATCCCCTACTCTTCCTATTTTTATATTCTTGATAGGAATGTGTTCCTATTAATGTAGGGGGTTGATAGATTTATACGCAAACAAATTTGTAGTATAACAAAATCCTATGCCCTAATTAGTTGCTCGCTTCCAATTCGGCTCATGAATTTATGGAAGGTCTCTCGTTTTTTCCCCATTTCGGCATAGACATCAATCATTTTTTCTACTGTTTCATACAGTTCCTCTGGTGTTAGATTCTCCTTCAGTAAGGTACCTACCTCGGCATCCTTCCCTTTGGCTTTCCCTCCAACATAAAGATTGTAATGATCTCTAATTTTCATCACACCTATGTCACTTAACATCGGTTCGCCGCAACCAATAGGACAACCTGTATAGGCAACTTTTAAGGTAAATGGCACCGGTTTACCAGCAATTCGGCGATTTAACTCTTTTGCAACTGGCATTCCTTCCTCTTCTTCCCCTTTGCAAAAATTACACGTCCTTAAGCTCTTTACGAAATTTCCTACTGGATAACATGCTAATCCAACATTTTCGAATTCCTTCATAATCTCTTCTTTTTGGTCTTCCGGAATTTCGATATAGAGTTGCTGGAAGGTTGTTAACTCCAGTTCTTCATCTTCCCCCATATATTTGCATATTGTCATGAGTTGTTTTGCGTTGAGTTTTGCTCCAAATCCAATTCCCCCATTGATGGCAATCTTCACTTTTTTACCGCTGGCTTCCATATCGCTATTCCTCCTTCTACAACAATCACTATACGGTAGTAAGGTATATACTTTACCAAATGATACCTGCCACTCTATATAGCGGCAGGTCATCTCAACAATTTATTTGTTTAATTTTACTCTTTGTAAACGCAATGCGTTTAGTACTACCGAAACGGAGCTAAAAGCCATTGCTGCACCGGCAACCCAAGGTGCAAGGAGCCCTACTGCTGCAATTGGGATCCCAACAGTGTTATAGGCAAATGCCCAGAATAGGTTTTGTTTAATATTTCGCATTGTTTTGCGGCTCATTAAAATCGCATCTGCAATACTATTTAAATCACCTCGGATTAGTGTAATATCCGCTGCTTCCATTGCTACGTCTGTTCCTGTACCAATGGCCATCCCAATATTAGCTGTAGCTAGCGCAGGTGCGTCATTAATACCATCACCGACCATTGCTACCTTTTTGCCCTGTTGTTGTAGTTTTTTCACTTCATCTGCTTTACCCTCTGGAAGCACTTCTGCAATCACTTCATCAACGCCTACTTCTTTACCAATAGCTTGAGCTGTTCGTTCATTATCACCTGTCATCATGATCACTTTTATACCCATCTCTTGTAATCGGCGTACTGCTTCGGAAGAAGTATCTTTAATTGTATCTGCTACAGCAACTAGCCCTGCATATTGCCCATTAATTCCAGCTAACATTGCTGTTTTACCGTTTTTCTCTAGTTCCTCCATTACCGGAAGAATTGATTCAATATTAATTCCATATTGTTGCATCAGTTTACGTGTACCAATGACAACTCCTTGACCTGAAATCGTTGCTTGCACACCGTAACCAGGAATCGCTTCGAAAAATTGAATGTTGCCAAGCTCAATGCCTTTCTCTTGAATGCCTTGAACAATTGCTTGTGCCAATGGGTGCTCTGATTGTTTTTCAGCCGCCCCAATTAGCGATAAAAATGTCTCTTCATCTTGACCATCTGCTACTATCACATCTGTTAAGATCGGTTTACCGTGTGTAACAGTACCTGTTTTATCGACTACTACAGTGTCAATGCTTTGTGTTTGTTCTAAGTGTTCGCCGCCTTTGAACAGTATACCAAATTCTGCAGCGCGACCTGAACCTGCCATAATTGAAGTAGGTGTCGCTAAACCAAGGGCACATGGACATGCAATCACAAGTACTGCAATTAACACTTCAAGAGCCGGAGTAAATTCACCCGGTCGAACCCAAATAATCCACACTAGGAAAGTAATAATAGCAATCCCTACTACAATTGGTACAAAAATACCTGAGATTTGGTCTGCCATCCGTTGAATTGGTGCTTTTGAACCTTGGGCATCCTCGACCACCTTAATGATTTGGGCTAATGCTGTGTCACGACCAACCTTTGTTGCTTTCATCTTGATAAAGCCATTTTTGTTAATCGTTGAACCGTACAATACATCCCCTACATTTTTATCCACTGGTAAACTTTCACCAGTTAACATGGATTCGTCAACAGCTGTAGTTCCTTCAATTACTTCCCCGTCTACAGGGATTTTCTCACCTGGTTTTACTAAAATCGTGTCACCAATAACGACTTCTTCTAACGGTATTTCTTTTTCAACCCCGTCACGTACAACGACGGCTGTTTTTGCCTGAAGCCCCATTAACTTTTTAATTGCTTCAGATGAACGACCTTTTGCTTTCGCTTCAAATAACTTACCTAAAAGAATCAGTGTAATTAATACCGCACTCGTTTCAAAATAGAGGTGTGGTGCATGGTGCGTTCCTGTTGTAACAATCGCTTGATAAACACTGTAAAAATACGCCGCTGAAGTACCCATGACAACCAGCACATCCATATTGGCACTACCATTGCGAAGTGCTTTATAAGCACCTACATAAAACTGTTTCCCAATAATAAATTGAACGGGTGTTGCTAAAATCAATTGTACCCACGGATTCATCAGCAAATCTGGTACATATAAGAACGATGTAAAGGCAAAGTGACCGACCATCGTCCATAATAATGGCAACGATAAAATTGCGGAAAGAATGAATTTACGTTGTTGATCTTTAATGTGTTTTTCACGGTGGTCTTCTTGTTCTTTATCTTCTTGTTTTTGGTGTGCACCGTAACCAAGTTTTTCTACCTTAGCAATGATATCTGAAATCGTTACTTCTGAAGGATTAAATTCAATCGTTGCTTTTTCAAGGGCTAAATTGACGTTTGCACTTGCAACACCATCGATTTTATTTAAACCTTTCTCTATACGTGTTGCACAGGCTGCACATGTCATTCCTGTAATATCAAATTCTGCTTTTTGTTTTACAACACCGTAACCAAGTGCTTCGATTTTCTTTTCAAAATCAGCTTCACTTAGTTTTGATGGGTCATATTTAATCGATGACTTTTCTAGGGCTAAATTAACAGATGCTTGTTCGACACCGTCCATTTTATTAAGCCCTTTTTCAATACGTGTCGCACATGCTGCGCAAGTCATTCCGGTAATTTGAATGCTCGCTTCTTTTACCTTGCTAGCTTCCGTACTCATAATTTTATCCACCTCAATCCAATACCTATATAGGGTATATTTTTTTGAAAATGAGAGAGTGCTTTGACAGCACTCTTATACTACATCATAACCTTGTTCTTCAATTGTTTCTTTAATACTATCAAGAGATACTTGAGATTCGTTAAAAGATACATCAACCAAAGCCTCTTCTAAGTTTACACTTACTTGGTTAACTCCTTCTAATTCACCAACACTTCCTTCAATAGCTTTTACACAATGCCCACATGACATTCCTTGTACATTTAATTTTACATTTTGCATATTTTTTCTCTCCTTTAATTTGATTGAAATGTATCCCCCCTCGACATACACTATAGGGGTATATTAAAATTAAAAAAATTACTTTTTCATTAACTTTTGAATGGTTACAACTAATTCATCTAGCACCGCGTCATCACCTTCTGAAAGGCGATCAACGACACAACCTTTTAAATGACCTTCTAAAAGTATTTTGGCTACACTATTTAAAGCAGATTGCGTGGCAGAAAGTTGTGTAATGACATCATCACAGTAAACATCCTTATCAATCATACCTTTAATGCCTCGGATCTGACCTTCGATACGATTTAATCGATTCGTTAAATCCTTTTTCACACGTTCTGGATGGTGACTCTTTCGACACGTTGAATCATCTTCTACATGGCAAGCCATTTCTTTCAATTGCTCCTCCATGATATCCCCCCTAACTTGTTAATATCTTATCATACCCTATTAGGGTATGTAAATACGAAAATTTTATTTTTCTTCAAAAACTTTTTACTATCACCTGCCAATTCCTTTTTGATCTATCGGATTAGAAGTTGAGGTGTTTCTTGTTTCACTCCCAAATCTTTTTCAATCGTATCCGATCATCCTAGAAATGTACCGATGGGGTGAGCATAATTAAGTAAATTAAAGATGCAAAAAGGGTATAAACCTCAATATTTGAGGATTTTACCCTTTTCACTTTATCTATTCCTATAAATAAATAGACACTTACTATCATGTTGTAGTCAATGGATTACGTTTTTTAACCTCTTGTATTGATAAATACAAAGTATAGTTCCCGTACTCAAGAATGTTATTTAGAAAAAGATTTAATTGTTCTTGAGAATTCACTTTTAAGGTTAAGTGGTAACAGCCTTCTCCCGATATTCGGTGAGCTTCGACTACCTCCTTTTGTTCACTTAAACAACGTATAAATGAATCGTGGTTTGCTGTTTTCATATAAATAATGACATACGCTGTAAAGATTATTCCTACTTTCATTTCATCCACTATAAGAGAATAGGCTTTAATTACACCACTATCCTCAAGTTTTTTAATGCGATTCCCTACCGCTTGTCCCGTCATATGAATTTGCTCACCTAAGTCTTTCCATTGAATACGTGAGTTCTCGGATAATAACCGAAGGATTTGAAAATCAATGTTATCAAGTACCATATTAAATTCCTTTCACCGTGAAATGATTTGGGCTAAAAGTGGTTCGTCAAAGTATCGATTGAAATGAAGATATTGTATATCATCATACTTGTAATAAAAAACTTACCCGAGGTGGATAAAATGAGTACAGCTTTAATTATTGTCGATATACAAAATGACTATTTTCCAAATGGATTGATGGAGTTAAGTAACCCTGATCAAGCAGCCGCAAATGCTGCCAAAGTTCTTGCTTGGTTTAGAAAAAACAACAAAGAGAACATTTTTCATGTTCAGCATTTAGCTAGTAGTCCAGAGTTAGGCTTCTTTCTTCCAGACACAATAGGAGCTGAACTACACGAAACTGTTCAACCATTAGAAAACGAAAACCTTATTGTTAAGAATTTCGCTAATAGCTTTTTGAAGACTGATTTAGAAAGCAAATTAAGAGAAAATGGTGTTACTAAGGTAGTAGTTGTCGGTATGATGACGCATATGTGTATTGATGCAACAGTTAGAGCTGCAGTGGATCTAGGCTTTGAAACTACACTAATTGAAGATGCATGTGCAACAAGAGAATTATCTTATCAAGATAAGGTAGTGCCAGCAGAACAGGTTCATTATGCATTTGTCGCTGCACTTGGAAGTATGTATTGTGATGTAACCTCTACTGAGAATTTCCTGCAACGAAACAAATAATTAAATCCGAAGAGAAGATTGTTTTTAAAAACAATCTTCTCTTTTGCTGTTGTTTATGCAATGTCCTAAATTAGTATAACTACAATACTTCACAATCTATTTAATTTATTTCTATGATCTATCATATACAAATTTACACAAATTAGCCCGTTTGTTTAATTATATCCCCAAATTATTATAGTTCCTAACACGATGAATAGTTTGATCCATACAGATTAGTTTTAAAAAAATCCGTCAGCTAATCGAACAATTAGCTAACGGATTTATATGTTTCTTATTTTAAAGCACCTTATCTAAAAACTCTTTTGCCCGTTCAGATTTCGGTGAAGTGAAGAATTCTTCTGGTGTCGAATCTTCGACTAGCTTACCATCTTCAAGGAAAAGAATGCGATCTGCTACTTCTTTCGCAAAGCCCATCTCGTGAGTTACAATAATCATTGTCATCCCAGATTCAGCCAAATCTTTCATAACAGCTAGAACCTCTTTTACCATCTCCGGATCTAATGCTGAAGTTGGCTCATCAAATAGCATAACGGTCGGATTCATTGCTAAAGCACGCGCAATTGCTACTCGTTGTTTTTGTCCACCAGATAAACGATTCGGGTATTCATCTCGTTTCTCAAGCAAACCAACTTTCTCCAATAAATTCTCTGCTTCTTTAATGGCTTCTTCTTTTGAAATGCCTTTAACTTTTACCGGTGCATAAATTAGATTTTCTAATACTGTTTTATGAGGGAATAAGTGAAAATGTTGGAATACCATTCCTAAGTTTTCACGCACTTTCATAACATTTTTTTCAGTAATTACAGTTCCATCTACCGTAATATCTCCACTAGTTGGCTCCTCTAATCGGTTAATACAGCGTAGGAATGTTGATTTACCTGATCCTGAAGGTCCAATAACCGCGATGACTTCTTTTTCTTTTATTTCAGTGGAAATTCCTTTAAGAACCTCATTTTTACCATATGTTTTGTGTAAATTCTCAACTTTAATCACTACGTCTCATCCTCTTTTCTATCATTTTTCCAAGGAATGTTAATACGAGTGTCATTACATAATAAATTACACCTGCAATTAATAACGGTTCAAGATATCGGAACGTTGCGCCACCTACAACATAAGCTCGACGCATAATATCTAAAGCCCCAATTACTGTAACAATTGCCGATTCTTTATTTAATGTAATAAATTCATTCATAAGAGATGGCATTATATTTTTCATAGCCTGAGGTAATATAATATCTCTCATCATTTTAGCGTAAGGAATCCCAAGTGCTTTTGCAGCCTCTTGTTGACCTTTATCCACCGCATTTATACCAGCGCGAATAATTTCAGAAATATAAGCTGCAGAGTTTAAACCAAATGCAATAATTGCAGCTGGCATGACTTCAATATTAAAGCCCAAAATTTGTGGCATTGCGTAGTACATAATCATCAATTGTAGTACAAGCGGTGTACCGCGGAAGATAGATGTATAAAACTCAGCAAACCATTTTAATGGCCAAATAGTACCAATTTTACATAGAGCTAATAAAATCCCAAGTACAACCCCGATAATCGTTGCAAAAATAACAATCTGTAATGTTATGCCTATCCCTTCTAAAATGTAAGGAATAGAGGGAATAACACTAGTAAAGTCAAACATCGAACTCCCCCTTTCTAAATTTTGTATGAAAAAGTATAGAAACGTCATTCAGTTTAACTGAATGACGTTAGTGAATTATTCAACAACAAACCATTCTTTTTGAAGTTCCTCAATTTTACCTTCATTAATAAGTTCTTCAATGACTTGATCGAATTCTGCTTTTAATGAACTACCTTCTTGGAATACGATTGCTTTGTAATCTGGATTCTCAACTTCAATTGGGAAAGCATGCAATTTGTCATTTTGTGCTAAATAGTTTTCAG
>JAPSJC010000116.1 GCA_031178355.1 Ureibacillus sp. | reverse complement strand
TGTTGAAAACTCATTAACTGTTGGTAAATCTTCTGATGGTCACCTATAAACGTAGTCGACAAACTTGAATTCAATAAATTCACTTCTAATGGAGTTAAAGATTGCTCAAAATTTTCCACTGGTGGTTTTATTGGCCCACTTTTATTGGTGAAAACATCACGATAAAATTGTAAAAGAGATGAAGATAAATAGTTTGCTTCCTCCATACTGTCCCCCGCAACCACATTTACACATGCAATCGTATAAGGTTTATCTAAATAGATAGATGGTTTAAAATGACTACGATAAATCGCAAAAGCATCTGCCATGGCTGCTGGAGCAAAATGAGATGCAAAGGCATAGGGTAAGCCAAGTTCCGCAGCTAAATAAGCAGAGCTTGTGGAAGATCCAAGTATATACACAGGTACATTTGTCCCCACACCAGGAAATGCTTTAACAGGTCCCTGTACTTCTTCAGGACCTACATATGTTAAAATATCCTTTACTTCATTTGGAAATTGTTCTACCGCCTGATGTTGTGAACGTCTTAATGCATTTGCGGTTAATCCGTCTGTCCCGGGTGCACGACCTAATCCAAGTTCAACACGATTGGGAAACATCGTTGCCATCGTACCGAATTGTTCAGCTACTACTAATGGTGAATGGTTTGGAAGCATAATGCCCCCTGACCCTACACGAATACTTTTCGTATGCTCAAGTGTATGGTTGATTAAAATGGCTGTTGCTGAACTTGCCACGGATTTCATGTTATGATGCTCTGCAATCCAATAACGTGTATAGCCCATTTTTTCTGTTGCTTGAGCCAGCGTCACCATATCGTCAATCGCGTCTTTCACACTTTGGTTTTGTCGGATTGGTACTAAATTTAAAACAGATATAGGTATATCTAGATTTTTCATTATTCATGTGTCCCTCTCTATCATCAATTTGTTTGATGTTGTTAGTGCCATCCTATTAAGATTGGCCATTTCTATCTTTTATTAACTTAACTAAACTGGCTTACTTTATTTAACTTAAAAATAATATTTATTTATTCCTTATTTCTATAAATATCGAAATAAAGAATAAATAATATGTGTATTTCTATAAATATCGAAATATATATCAAACTACTTTTTTTAAACTATTAATCGGGAATCAGAGTAGGTGCGTATTTTTTTAGAACATCCTTTTGTAAACTGTAATAGCGATAAGTACCCTCTTTTTCTACCACTAACAATCCACAATCAGTTAATAATTTTAAATGATGTGTTAATGTAGAATTCGCTTGTATATCTAGCCTTTCCGCAATCTCTTGACAAGCCATTTGTGGTGCAGAAATCAACGTTTTCACTAGTTTTAGACGAGTCGGTTCACCAAGGGCTTTATATACTTTTACTGCTAATTCATCATTCATGTTCAAGTCCTACCTTTACCCCTTATTTCGATATTCATGAAAATAACATATCTTTCTATCGGTATATTGTCAAAATAAACGATTCCATGCTTATCATTTTTCCAATTAGTATTCGTATAGTTCTTAATCTTCCTTTTGTTCATTTGCATTTAAAGTACGGACTTTCTCAGGTGTTACGTCATTCCCAAGTGGATCCAATACCTTCATCCCAGAGAAAGTATCGAGAACTTGTCCGCGTATGTTCCGTAAATAATCTTCTCGAAGTACTTGCTGTTCGACCTTTTCTGCATTTGTTAATCCTTCTTCGCGCTGCTTTTGTGCTAATGCATTTATTCGTTGTAATAAGTCTTTCATAAATTTCACCCTATCTTGGTTATTTCTCATTTATTATAATTTATATCAAAAAGAATGATAGCTTTTTGCCTACAACTAAACTTTCACTTGTTTGTCCAAAATGGCTTGACTGAAAAAACTCACACTCTACTGAGTTTAAGGTACTTATAATAGAAAAAACGATTACCCTTTTTTTGTAATCGTCTTTTCTCACAACTAATAGCATCTATGCTCAATTAAAGTTAATTATCGTAAATTTTATAAAGCGTATTTGTTTTCTTAGCATGGTACATGGCTAAATCTGCATGTCTTAAAAGTAAACTCATTTCTACTCCATGTTCAGGGCTAAACACAACACCTATACTCGCAGTAATTTCTACAATGGAATTGGTTATATAAATAGGTTGCTTCATGACATCAATCATTTTATTTACTATTTGGCTTATTTCACTTTCACTCTTTTTACCAGGAAGAACTACGGCAAATTCATCTCCGCCAATTCGGTATAATAAACCCATTGAATCAAGCACTCCACTTAAACGCGATGTGACTTTAATGAGTACCATATCGCCAGCCTGGTGACCATAAGTGTCATTCACTGGTTTTAACCCATGCAAATCTACGTACATAATCGTAAACATTGTGTCCTTATTAATTTCTTCTTCAAGGTCTAGTTGAAATTTTAACCGATTTGGTAAATCTGTTAATGTATCGTGGTATGCCCGATATCGAACTAAATCTTCCTCTTTCTTTTTTTCGGTAATATCCCAGAACACGACCTGTACGGCAGATTCCCCGTTTATTTGAATCGGAATTCCATTTAATTCCACATCGATTACTTGTCCATCCAGGCGAACAAACTTTCCACTGCAAGTCGGCAAAAATTCGCCTCTTTCAATGGTTTCAATTTGAGATGAAATGACGAATCGATCATCTGGAAGAATGACTTTATAAATATTTAAACCGACCAGTTCATTTGAGTTAGAAGCACCTAATAATCTCGTAGCGGTTGTATTAACATACTGAATCGCCCGGTTTTGATGAATCACTATACCTAAAGGTGAATAGTCGATTAAGTGGCGATATCGCTCTTCGCTATCTATTAAGGCTCGTTCCATTTTCTTTCGATCTGTAATATCTCGGAAACTAACCAACACAGCTAGTTTTCCTAGATAAGTAATTGGAATTGCCGAAATAATTATATCTTTAGCCTCACCATTTTTGCTCAGAACCCTTCCGTCGTAGTCATAAAGTGGTTTATCCTTTTCTAATATTTCCATTGTAAGATTTTGTGCCAACTCAACTTGTTCTGGCTCAAGAAACTCTCTATAAGATTTCCCTATCAGCTCCTGCACTGAAGTCCCTGCAATGTTAGCAGCAGAGGGATTGGCAAATAAAATTTTATCCCCATCATATACTAAAATTGGATCAGGTAAACTCGTAATGAGATTACGGAACCGCTTTTCGCTATCAATTAATTCAAATTCCAATTGCTTTCTCGCAGTGATATCTTGGACTTGCGAAATAACAAATAAGGGTTGATCACCTTCACGGACTACGGAAACTGAAAGCAACACCCAAACGATACTCCCATTTTTATGGAAATATCTTTTTTCCATTTCAAAAGAGTCTTTTTTACCTTCATACAATGCTCGCATATGACTGTTATCTTCTTCGACATCATCGGGGTGGGTAATATCTTGATATGTAAGAGATAAAAGTTCTTCTTCTGTATAGCCTGTCAACTTTGACAAAGCTGGATTTACTTTCAACCATTGTCCATCTAATGAAAGGATTGCCATCCCAATTGGAGAATAGTAAAAAGCTTGTTCAAATCGATCAACAAAATTTAACATAATGCTCCCTCAAAAAAAATTCAGATTCGTAATATCATTGAGAATACCATTTTCAAACAAAAATTGATATACATAGTAGAAGGGTATACAAAAACTGAAATAAACATACATGGTACCTAGAGCTGATGAACTTGAATTACTCAATTCCCTTTATCTTGTTAGTAGAGTATAAACCAATGGACTACCTAAAAGAGATAAAAGCCACCAGTAACGGTAGCTCTTAAAAAGTTATAGTAAAGTATTTTTCATATTAGCGTACATCGTTTTAACGGACTCATCAATTTCATCTCTCGTCATTCTCATTGCCTTTTCAGCACGTGCGTAACCAATTTCCAGTTTCCCTTCTTCAAGGCCTTTGAAAATAGCATCGGCAAATTCATCTACAGGTGTGGCAAATGAATGAAGGCCCACTCCGCCTAAATCGGTATTTACTGCTGGTGGAGCAATCTCAATCACTTCAATAGACGTATTATCAAGCTGATGACGTAAACTCATCGTAAATGAATGAACTGCAGCTTTCGTAGCTGAATAAATCGGCGCAATTGCCATAGGAGTAAAAGCTAAACCAGATGATAAGTTTAGGATCGCGGAATAGTCTTTTCCAGCAAAGTGTGTGGCAAATAGCATACAAAAATGAAACGGTGCCTCAATGTTGGCGGTGATTTCTTTACTGTAATAGCCCCAATTTTCGTTGGCGTTTGCATTCAAAATATTGTATCTCTGTTGGATTCCTGCATTGTTAACAAGTACGTTTACATCAGGATATTCGCTAGTTACCCATTCGAACAATTCCAGACGATCAGACTCTTTTGTTACATCGCAATTACGTATAATTAGCTCAGGGTATTGGTCTTTTGCTTTTTGGAGCTTTTCTAAATTTCTTCCACAAACAATGACTTTATTGCCGTATTTTATGAACCTCTTTGCAAATGCAAATCCAATTCCTGATCCCCCACCTGTAATAAGTACTGTATTTCCTGTTAGTTTCATAGCATATATCTCACTTTCAGTTAATTCATGTTAATACTACTTCAATTGTAACCATTAGCCGCAAATAAATAATCATGTATAGTTACAGTGTCCAGTTAAATTAACCATTCATGGCCATATTTTGTTGATGAAATCCTTAGCAATTTCACTACTCTTTATAAAAACCTACTTTAAACTGGGTTAAATGTCTAGTTCACAATAATCCTTATACATATCTTGTTATTAGTTAATGAAAGAGGAGGTGGAAATAATGGGCGCAGGAACTGGCGGATATGGAAACAATTCAGGTTTCGCATTACTTGTTGTTTTATTTATCCTTTTAATTATTGTAGGTGCAGCTTATTTTAACGGTGGCGGATACGGCGGTTATTAAGAGAAGGTACTTTTGTGATTCTCTCCGCTACGTGGCTAATTATAAGCCGATCTATTATTATTAACCTATTCTTCTTATAACCTCCTTCTAGATATAAGAAGTTGGATTGGATAAACTTTGCCTACCCTATAAAAGACCTGAACAATGAATGTTCAGGTCTTTTTGTTTTATAATCCAATCCACACACAACTATGATGCAGGATTTCTATTATTATTTAAATAAGAATCCTCCATACT
>JAPSJC010000043.1 GCA_031178355.1 Ureibacillus sp. | reverse complement strand
TCGTCTCCTCTTGATTAAAATAGTATATGAAACAATGTGCATTCTGCTTTCTCTTTTAACAGCTCGGTTTTTATGTAAAAAAGACCGCTTTCCTTAAGAAAACGGTCTACTCCCGATATATGAACACAATTTCACCTTGTAATCTCTAATTGGATTTACCCTTCCTAGTTATTCTGGTTTTCTACAAATTTTGATTTTGAAAGACTACTAGAATGGCTGTAGATGAGGAAACATTTAGATCATTATTGAGGATGGTTATAAAATCAATTTCGTCACAATCAATGGACTGAAAATCCTTCTGAAACTAAAATTCCAGATTTTTGAGAGTAGCTATCTTCAGGTTGAAAATGGACTTCTCAGTTTAGAAATCAATGAGGATCAGTTAAGTAGCATAAAGCAATTCCTGTCGGATAATTGGGGTATACTCGAAGTAGAGCGTAATCAATTGAATGTGAAAGTGAATATTACAGTTGGATGATTTCGTAGTTAACAAATTCCCCTTGCTTTTAAATGTTGTGCAAGGGGGACATTTCGCTAATGCTTTAATCGCATTTGTTACCTATCATCAACCCTGCTCCCCTAGTTTTTCTATCCATGTAAATATTCTCCTTGTTTGGTGGATAGAAATTGGGGGTCTTTTACTTTTGTAAAATTGTATAACTTCTTCTAATAATGAAGCATAATAGGACTTTTTCATTTTCGAAAATTCGAGTAATTGTGGGGGGCTTCCATGGAAATGCACGACTCCACCGAATTGATCCGTCCAGTCATATTCCCCTCGAAAAATTGCACGGCGACCATCTTCAAATAAAAATTCTACTAATTCGTATTGCTCAAAACACTTTCTTTCTATATGTTTTAAATCACTATTAAATATTGCATCTAACCATTCTAAACTATGAATACCGTACCAATAATAGCCTGGCATTTTCTCTTGCATTGGTAAAGGTCCATAAGCATAGACAAAATTGAAATCTTTATCTTTGATTTCCTTTAAGGACTCACTAAACCGTAAACTAGAAGAGGAGAAAATAGGAGTTTCATATTTTTCAGATTGTTGTACAATCCGTTCAAAATTCTCCAAACCCATTGTCATTGGTTTGTCGATGAAAATTGGTTTTTGAAAGGAAACAAGCTTTTCAAACCAATCCAAATGATTTCTGCCATCAACCGTCATTATCCACCAAGCATCAACTCTATCATTTAGTTCCTCTATCGATTTAAATTCAGGTATTTGAAAAGAATGTAGTACTTGTTTATACATTTCTGCCCGGTTACGACTTATCGTTAAATCCTCTGAGTAACATTCTATAAAACCAGCAAACTTAACATCTTCAACATAATATGGACTTTCAATATCATGTAACAAACTTGAGAAGATCTCAACATGTGATGTATCATTTCCGATTAATCCTATTCTCATATACTGCCTCCTTAAAGATATAACATTGTCTTGGCCTTCCCCTACCATTTACCTTTTCTAATCCAAAAACTTCAATCAAATCCGAATCCATCCAACTTGAAATAATACGATTGGCAGTACGCTTTGTAATGTTTAAATTAATTGCTACTTCATCTGAAGTGAAATAATTTAGATTGTTTTTAACAATATAGGTTTTAATTTTTTTAATCTGCTTGTTTTGAAATTCTTTTTCGTTATCTGTTAATGGGTAAACAGTTGGTATATTAATAATAATTGGACCTATTACATTACGGGCTTCATTGACGATAAATGCAATATTTGATGAATGTTGTTTACATTGCCTCAGTGCCAAATCCGCATGAAACACTGAAACTGGTATAGACATACCAAATCCAACACCTAAGCTTATCCTCAACTCTGGATACTGATTAATTTCTTTAAAAATATTTAATATTTTATATCCTTCCGTAATTCGTTCGAAATCACCACGGTAAGCAATAAAATGATATTCTGCTTCACTTACTGGAATAATATAACCATACATTTCATCAACGAAATGGTATAGCGCTCGTTCTAATTTATTTTTAATTCGAGCTTTTTTATTTAATGTTTGTACAGTTTTGTCGTTGTATTCTATTATAAATTTTCCGTAAATCATTTGTTTTTCTCTTTGTCTTCTTTGTGAAGATGATAGTAAAATTCGTTCAATACAAACAATGATATCTTGTTGTGTAGGTTTTAACCAAACAACAGGAAGTCCTTGCTCATCCAGTGCATCCTTTACCTTTTTAATGGAAGTTATAATTCCTACATTACGTCGACCATCTACGGCTTCAAGATGAAGTTGTACGATTTTTTCGTACTCGTCCAAAATTCCTAAATGTTCTACTATGTCATATTCCATTCCATTTATTTGGTCCATAACATTCTCTATATACTCTTTCGCTAAACCATCAATACTAATATATTCAATTGGGTAATCTTTCACTAAGTAAAACAGTGCCTCATAAAAGCCTGATCCCTTTAAAGGCAAATAGTAAGACTTTATTGAATGATTTAGATTGTTATTCACTAATAAGTAAGTGGCACGGCTTGAATATAGAATACAGTCAACTTCATTCATAATCTCATTTGTAAATGGAATCGCATCATAGATATCATCTGATAATCGATACATAACCTCTATATTCGGAAACATTGAAAAGCTACTTTTCATCAATTTTTCTATCCACTTTGGACCAATAAAACCAACCTTCAGCATTCAATTCACCATCCAAACAAAAATAATCGAATGATTCAATCATAAACCATTCGATTACTAAATTGTTAAATTGTAGTAGAGTTATTGATTAAAAATTGTTTTACAAATTCATCATCATGTAAATGTGGATATAATGCATACACTTCGTCAATGAATTCTAATTGTCCTTCACTAAGTACCTCTCGATCACTCAAACAAATATTTGAACGAATTAACCCTTGACGTCGTAATATTTCATTGATTCCTGCAATACTGCCTTTAAATTGATGTCTAGAATCAAAAAAAGCGGCATTAACATGAGTAATTTGTTGTGCAATGGTCATCCATTTTGAGTTAATTGCATCATTTTCTCTTTCTTGTTTTATTTCACGGAATAGTTCAACTGCTTTTGAAGTCCATGCTGCCCAATGGCCAAGTAGACCACCGACAATTCTTTTTTTACGAAGCTCCCCGTCAACTTCCTCTTCAAACACAGTGAATAAGTCATGCACAATTTCATCGTCATTCCCAGTATATAGTGCAATCTCATCGTGACGACTTGAATGCATCACAGCCCTTGCTACATCAATCGTTAAATATCGATCAAAGGGTGCGATTTTGATAGCAAATACATTTGGTATTTCGCAAAATTGTTTCCAATACTCTGGACTAAAAACGCGACCACCAACGCTAGTTTGTAGATAAAAACCAATAATCGGTATAATGGATGCCACTTCTTTAGCTCTTTCTAACAATTCTTCTTCTGAAAAATGAGAGAGTCCATTATTACTTAATAATACAAGATCATAACCAAGTTCTTTAACAAATTGTGCTTCTTTCTTAGCCTGTTCGATATCACCACTAACACCCGCCACTTTAATAAAATCAGAAGCTGCATGTGCTTCAATTTCTTCCATAGCAGTTGAAAGTATTTTTTGATAAAAAGTAAAGTCATCATGAATTTCAAATTGAGTTGTATGAACACCAACTGCTAACCCATCCACTCCAGATGCGATATAGTATTGTGTGAGACGACGTTGAGAAAATTCATCAAACGTTTTGTCTTCAAACAGTGCTAAAGGATGAGCTGGAATAAATGCTCCATCCATTAGTTTGTCTTTTACTACTTTACTTAGCACTAAAATTGCCCCTTTCGCTCTTGGAAATGGCTTGGTTTATTTAATAGTTCACCATCGTTTTGAACCCAGTGTGCTATTAATTCGATTAATTCTCTAATTGAAACAGATGGATAACCGAAGATTTGATGAGCTTTTGAAGCATTACTTAGTAAAGCTGTTTCCGCTTCTTCCCCTACAATTATTGCTTCTTTGCCAAAATACTTTGCAAATTCATTTGCTACCCATCTTACAGATAGTATTTCTGGACCTGTAACGTTAAAGATAGTTGGTGGTGTTGCTGCATGAATTAATGATCGAATTGCATACTCATTTGCGCTACCTTGCCAAATGACATTTACATGTCCCATAGTGACATCCACCGGTTCACTATGATAAACAGATTTTGCTATTTCCAATAACACACCATATCTAAGATCGATTGCATAATTCAATCTAAAAATAGACATAGGTGAGTTATCCCTGTTAGAAAAATACGTAAATACTCGCTCTCTTCCTAAGCATGATTGGCCATATTCTCCAACTGGATCTGGTGAAACTGTTTCATCACATCCGCCTAGGTTTACATTCGATAAAGGGTAGACATTCCCTGTTGAGAAAATGACCATTCTAGATCCTTTAAAATGGTCTGCAACTCGACCAGGTAAATAACTATTCATTGCCCAAGTGAAATGTTCGTTCCCTGCCGTTCCAAATTTATTTCCTGCCATATAAATGACGTTTTTGACAACTGGTAACTCTTGAAGTTCAGTGTCATTTAATAAGTCACAAGAAATCGTTTCAATCCCTTTCGAATTAAGCTGAGTTTTCATTTCATCATTGGAAAATCTAGAAACCCCAATTACTTTTTGGTTTGTTCCAGCTTCGTCAATCGCATTCTTTAATAAATATGCGAGAGTTGGACCCATTTTCCCACCAATTCCAAGTATGATAAAGTCACCATCTAATTTCTTCACATCTTCAATTAACGCACTAGATGGAATGGACATAAATTCTTCAAGTTGTTCAACAGTTGAAACCATTCTAGCTCCTCCTTTTATGTTAAGAATATATTGATAAAGTTATTAATCGCTAAATAGATTAGTAGTAATAGACCAATGATTCCAAGTGTATTGCTGAAAATTCTATTTTTCATATCGCCCATAATTTCTTTAGAATTGGCAATGAATAAAATGGCAATAGCGATAAATGGTACAACGAAAATTGTTACACCTTGTGCAAAAGTGATCAAATTCACTGGGTTACCATCAAAGATCAATGCAATACCTGAACCAAATAGCATAACAGCAATAATGGCAATTTTGACCTTTAGAGAGGATAATTGGTGTCCTAAACCAAGACCATCTGCTAATAACCCTCCACCAATTGTGGCATTACCTATTAGTGATGAATAAGATGCGCCAAATAAACCAAGAACAAAAACAAACACGGCAAAGTTACCAAATGAAGGTTTTAAGATGTCTGCCATTTCAATTGCATTATTGACCATAATTCCTTCAGGAAATAATACTGTTGCAGCAGTAATCATAATTAAAAATGAAATAAATCCTAATAAAAATATCCCAAAGATTGATTCAAACATACTTACTTTTGCATCTGCTCGAACTACGCCTTTTTCACGAACTAAATAGGATTGATATATCGCACCAACGATGGAAAACGATGTTGCCATAAGACCTATTACCAGGGCCATACTACCATCAGGGAAATTTGGAACAAAACCACTAAAAACATCAGTAATGGAAGGTTTAACGATAATTAAAGTAATTAAAAATGAGAACAACATAACAATTACTAAAGCCAACATTAATTTTTCTAGTATTTTATAAAATGCACTAAAGAATAATAGAGCAACCCCTAATAAAGTACCAACAACGATCCAAACTTTTGAGTTAACACCAGTAACTGCTTCAATAGCAATACCTGTTCCAATGGCATTCCCAGCTTGGAAGGAAGAACAAACTAAAAACGCACCTATCCCGATAAAAACTCCCGCAAATTGTCCCCATTTTTCTTTTACAAGATTAATAAAGGTATTTTTCCCAGCAATCCCAATTCTAGCTGCCATTTCTGTGTAACACGCCATTAATATGACTGCAGCAACAATTGACCAGACTAGCTCAGTTCCATAAATTGCACCGATTTTAGAGTTCAATGTAATTGAACCTGGACCCAAAACTAAAGCAGAAGTAATCAAACCAGGACCTAAAATTTTAAAAAACTTCGAAAATCCATTTCCACTACTAGGTTTAGTATCTGAAACCGTCACTTCTTTTTCTTTCGTAACCATATTGCCTTCCCCCTTTATCTGAATATTCTTTATTTTAATTTACCAGACAGTTAACAATATTTACATGTCCTTAATTTGTCCTTAATTTTACTTACAGTTTGATTACATAATAAATAGTTTCAAAAAGGTAAGGACTCTGAAAAATCGGGAGGACTTTAACTTCGAGGA
The DNA here is from genome assembly GCA_031178355.1 of Ureibacillus sp. Classification (GTDB taxonomy): domain Bacteria; phylum Bacillota; class Bacilli; order Bacillales_A; family Planococcaceae; genus Ureibacillus. Next base: position 13,450 of record JAPSJC010000043.1, on the reverse strand, counting down.
CTTCTAAGTAACGGGACTTCATGAAGAATGAATACAAAAAACGCTTAGAAAAGAAAGATCTGTTGCATGGAAGAAGTTTTCTACAAGCTTTGATTTTTAGAGGCTAATAGAACTGGCTGAAAATGAGGAAAGATTAAAAACGCCAAAATCTATTGTATTAAACGATTTTGACGTTTTATTTTTGTGACAATGGAGCAAAGGTGCTCCATCATACATCTAAATGAGATTAATAAGCGGAGATTTTCCGCTTATTTAGGAATAGAGCTCGTTTCGGGTTTAAATAAGGGAAGGTTTTCCGGTTATGCTAAGAAAAATCCCTCATTTACCATGATTTCCGAGTCGATAGGCGGAATTTTTCCGTCCAGACCCTTACCCTTAAGAAAAAGGCACAGTTCTTACTACAGAATTGCGCCCTAATTGTACAACTAGTACACTCTATAGCTATTAAACAGATGAAAAACTACCGTAAATCTTTGCTGAATTAGTTATTACATTTTCTAAAAGGGACACGCCCATCCCAATTTGTTCAATATTTGTATATTCATCCGGATGATGACTTAAACCATCTTTAGATGGAAGAAATATTAGCCCCGTTGGACAAATTGCCGCCATGTTCATAGCATCGTGACCAGCACCGCTCGGCATATACATATATGTTGCCCCTATTTCACTACATCCTTTTGCAATATTCTGCGTAACATTGTCTGGAAGTAAAATAGGCAACTCATCACACAATTCCTTCATGACAACATCTAATTTTCGATTTATTTTAACTGTTTCAATCACTGCGTTTAACTTTTCTATTACTTTTCTTTTTGAAGCAACGTTTGTTCCTCGAATATCAACCTTCATCTCAACTGTATCTGGAATAACATTCATTGCTCCTGGCCACACTTGGCAAAAACCAACCGTGGCTACTGTTCCTTTAGTAGATTCTTCTTTTGCTGCATTTTCTATTTGAAGTGCAATTTCTGCTGCGCCTAAAAAAGCATCCTTGCGTAAATGCATTGGCGTTGTACCTGAATGTGAAGCTTTTCCTCGAATAAATAACTCATATCTAGTAGGAGCTGCAATTCCAGTTACAATGCCAATTTGTTTATTCTCTTGTTCAAGTACAGGACCTTGTTCAATATGCAATTCATAAAATACTTCTAGTTCCTGGTTAGATCGCGTTGCTAGATCAATTTGGTCAAAATCCAAACCGCAAGCAGAGAAAGCATCACTAAACGTTTTACCATCAATACCTTCTAAATCTTTTAAAGATTCTTTTATTATTTTACCAGCCATCGCTTTACTGCCTATAGTTGATACTCCAAAACGGGCTGATTCCTCACAAGCAAATGCAATAACTTCAATTGGATGAAGTGTTTTAATATTTTTCTCATTTAAGGAACGGATAACTTCAAGTCCTGCAACAACACCAAGTGCTCCATCATATCTACCGCCATTTATAACTGTATCAAGATGTGATCCACATGCAACTGCTGGAAGGTCATCCATCATTCCTTTACGCCTAGCAATAATATTTCCACATTCATCTTGGTAAACACTTAAACCTTCTTTTTGACATAGATCTTTGAAAAAGGCTGCTACTTTTCTTTCAATATCTGTATAGGCCAACCGGGTAATACCATTTCCGGTATCGCCAAATTCATTGATTTTCTTTAGTGTCTCTAGAATTCTTTCTAAGTTCATTAAATCACCGTCACTTTCTTAGAAATGATTTCTGAATTTTCTAATCATTGTATTCAGTATATTAGAAACATTTATCACGTTTTCTAGTGGATAAGGACAAATAAATAAGATTTCTTTTGTCTTTATCTACAGCAATATCATAAAAAAACGATCTGCGGGATTCCCACAGATCGTTTTAAAATTTCTAAGTTTAAGAAAATAATCACCAAACCACAAGCGTATATTGCGAGATTACTAAATAGCTAATAATCCTCTCAGTTAGTCAATTGAAATAACTACCCCATTATGAGCTCGTGGATTTTAACACCTATGTATAACTTCATTTTCCCTTCAGATTCGTGCAGTCTATAACCTGTTAAGTTTTCAATTTTTTGAAGACGATATTTCAATGTATTGACATGTATAAACATTTCGGCAGAAGTGTTTTTTAAATTCTCATTTTTAGAAAAGAACATTTTTAATGTTTCCACAAGATTCACATCATGATTTTCGTCATATTCTGCTAGTTTCCCAACTGTTTCATCATAAAAATCAGTTAGTTCTTTCTCCTGGCTGATGAGACTTAAAAGTCTGTAAATCCCTAAATCATCAAAAAATACGATTGGATAGTACTTTTCAACACCTAATGTTATCGACTGTTCTGCTTGCATAAAACTTTTACGAATCCCCTGAATCCCATTGGATATACGCCCTACCCCCATTGGACCTTCAACAAGATTCCCAAAGTAGTATTTCAAGTGGTCATACAAACTTTTCGCTTGCTGTTTGTAGGCTTCACTGTCAACTTGATCGAAAGGAAAGAGAATACATATATATTGTCTTATCAATCCAATAATGATTTCGTTTGACCACTGTTTTTGTATCAAATATTCAATATCTTTAATAATGTTTACAGAACGGCTCCGTTCCTTCTTCATATTCAGTAAAAAGCAACAATAATATTGATTCGGATTGAATCTATACTTTTCACCCCAATCAATTAGATCCTTTTCACTGATTGTTTCACTTAGTAGAAGTTCTCTAATGAAATCATTTTGATGTTGCTGCTCAATATCATACCTAACTTGAAGCCTTAAAAATTCAAGAGCCAAAAGAGAAGAAGCTTTTTCTAAGATCGCTAAATCTGCACCAATATGCTCACTGTTTTTTTCCCAACATGTAATATTGCCGTACAAATTCCCATCTAGTATGACTGGAGCTACAATGCAGGAAATATCAATGCCATCACATTGACGCTTCATTCGAATTGGATGTTTGATAAAAGCAAGTTCATTCATTTGTTCATCAGTCAAAGCCATTATTTTCGCATTTGGACTAGGGAATTTCATAAAAGGGAAACGACTTTCGATTGTGATTTCATTTTTCGTTAAGTAACTCAATGTGCTAATAAACATTTCAATTCCTTGTGAATTTAAAGATAGTTCGTTGAGAATTTTACTAGCCTGTTCCAAATCTTCATGAAGCACTACTTTCTCATTAAAAATCGCATTCATTACTGGAGATAAAATATCTAAATATTTTACATGTTGCGGTATTAAAAAAACAGGAAAATTCAATTCATCTGCACTTTCTTTAATACAGGCAGGTATGTCATCAAAGGTATGAAACGGTTTGATCGCAATTGCAACAGCTCCTGCTTCTGAAAGTCTTTTTATTAAAGTTTCTTGAGCATTCTGATCATCTTTAATTGAATAAAGCGAAGTTAATAATAATTCATTGCCTTTTAACCATTGAACAACATCTGGTACCTCCATTATAGTGATGTTTTCTATAATTGCTTCCAACCCTTTATGACCTGCAACAACTTCACATTGAACAAATTTCCCAATCTTCATAGCACTTTGCAATGGTATACCCAACGAATTCACCCCTTTAGAATATGTAAAATAAAAAACGGCCCCTACAGCTTAAAAAGCACATATTTGAGGCCTTATCTTCAAGCATTCTATCAAATTTCATACTTCAAGAGTATAGGCTTAAAAACTTCTATAAAGCTATGTAATTAGTTCCTAATAGAACAACAAAAATAATAATATGAATAAATATACAATAGTGTTGGTAAAAAATCATTGCATTTATTTTCCTTATCTGATAAAAATAAATTAAATAACAGATAAATGAAAGGATTGTTCATTCTATGGATAAATCAGAAAAAGTTAAGGTGATTTCAAAATTATACAATCTTTTGAATTTCTATTCAGAAAATCGCGACCAACCTGTTGAAGGAAATTTTAATTTCTTCGATGAAGTAAAAAGTTTATGTGATCTACTTGATATAGATTTTGAAGAATTCAAAATAGAATTTGGTTTATAAAGGTAGATTATAAGTTTTCATCTTTAGAAGGGATTTCAGCTATTTTAATGGTCTGGTTTTGCCTTTGAAATCATTAAATATGTTGGTGAATGAATCTACTACGTTATTTCAAGTGCATTCTTCACACTCTCTATAAGCTCAACCTCCCGTTTCCATAATCTGGACAGTTTATGGGATAAATAGAATCAAGATACTGCATTGCACTTTAAAAACGCTTGGGCTCCCCAAGCGTTTTGTTATTTAGAAAATATAAACTGATTAAATTGTTCTACTGTTTCAAAGTAATATTTGGTTTAAGAATAGGGTTTCAATTCAATTTACATTTATCGTGATGTTGACTGGTCTATAGTTTAAGATTTGAATGTATTGGTTTGCAATATATTCAGGGGTAGCCTCAAAGTCAGAAAGAATCCATTCCCGAATTAGTCCAAACAGTCCGTATGCTCTAAATGTAATCATTAAATCATTATTAATCCTAGATTGGGGACTATGAAAATGTGTCACGCTTTCTCTGCATAAGGTTACAATCGTATCCATCATTTTATCCTGAAGACCAGGTAATTGTTTAGGCGTTTTAAGAAGTCTATAGAAATTAGCATTTTCTAATATATATTTAAAAAGTGGTAAATCAGAAGCTGTTAGTGATGGCAACTGGATTATTCTTTTATTTTTAAATGGTGCTTGGAATGCATCCGTAAATCCTCGTTGTTTTTCCTCCATTAATTCTCTTAAAATATCTTCTTTACAACTATAATGGCGATAAAACGTCGCTCTATTATAATCTGCCTTTTCTATCATGTCCTTCACTGTTATACAGGCAAAGCTCCTTGTAACGATTAAATCAATTAATGCATCTTTTAAAATTTGTTTTGTTCTTCGGACCCTTCTTTCTTCCATTGTTCTCTCCCCTAACTTAGATATGAGACATTTTTTAATAGAATGTTGCTTATCTATACAAATTATATGAATTTGGAGTCTTATTTTATGAAATATATATTCCATATAATTGAAATGTATCCATTAGTTATAAATCAAAGGTTGTGAAAGCGTATTCATTTTAATCTCTTTTTTATTGGTTTTAATCGTATTTAATACAAATTATAGGGGGATATATTATGGCAAGATTAGACGATAAAGTAGCTGTTGTGACAGGTGGGGCAAGTGGAATTGGACTAGCAGCTGCTAAAAATTTTATTGAGAACGGTGCAAAAGTAGTGATTGCGGACTTTAACACAGAACTTGGGGAGAAAGTAGCTAAGGAATTTGGAGCAAGTGCTATTTTTGTAAAAACTGATGTAGCTATTGAAGATGACATTATAAAGTTGATTGATACTACAGTGGCGACTTTTGGAAAAATCGATATCGTCGTAGCAAGTGCAGGTATTGGTGGTGGCCCTGGAGATATCGTGAACTCCACTATGGAACAATGGGATAAAGTTACAGCAATTGATTATACAGGTGTATTTTTAACTAATAAATATGCCATTAAACAAATGCTAGATCAAGGTACAGGTGGATCTGTAATCAACATCGCTTCAATGTTCGGACTTGTTGCAGCTCCAGGAAATGTCCATTACACAGGGGCAAAAGGCGGAGTTGTTAACATAACAAGAGCAGCAGGTGTTGCTTATGCAAAAGAAGGTATAAGAGTAAATGCTGTTTGCCCAGGTGTTATCGATACGCCACTGAACACAGCTGAAGTGAAAAAAATGTGGGAATCGCGTCATCCAATGGGACGCTTAGGTACGGTAGAAGAAGTGGCAAGCTTAATTAACTTTCTTGCGAGTGATGAGGCTACATTTATGACAGGTGCCAGCATAGCTATTGATGGCGGTTACACAGCAGTTTAATTATATCTTCTTATTCTAGTTATAAAAAGATAGTTATATAAAGGGGGTATTTTTATGGGGGCTACAGCGACTAAAAATCAAGTCATTAGCTATTGGGTAAAAGTGTTCGTTGTCGTTTATCTAATGTTTGGGTTTGGATACCTACAACCTTTTGGTGGAATTAGTGAAATTGGTATGAAAGTTTTAGGCGTATTTTTAGGTCTATTATTTGGTTGGATATTCGTTGCTATTGACTGGGTCAGCTTACTTGGACTGTTTGCACTTTATTTTGCAGGGTATATGACGATCAATGAAATTTTTGCTGGAAGTTTCGGTAATAGTACAACCGTCTTTATTATTTTCTTATTCATATTTACAGATATTATAAGTAAATCTGGTCTAACAGATTATCTAGGAAACTGGTTTGTTAGCCGTAAAATGGTTGCTGGAAAGCCATGGTTATTCACTACTCTTTATTTATTGGGGGCAGGTATTACAGCGACGTTAACAAATACAATTGTTGCGATGGTTGTTTTCTGGCAAATCTTTTATGCTATCGCAAAAAAACTCGGATACAAACCGTTTGATCGATATCCAACTTTTATGGTGTTAGGTATTACACTCACTTCAGCATTCGGTGCTGCACTTCTTCCATTTAAAGTGTTGCCAATTTTACTAATGAATAGCTATACTTCGTTATCTGGCGAAACAGTCAACTATGGACTGTATATTGCCTTTATGTTCACTATGTTCATTTTAATGGTCATCGGTTATACATTACTTGGATGGTTCGTACTGAAACTCGATACTGACAAACTGAAAGGTATTAACCCAGATATAGTAGACACGTCAAAACTTGTCTTAACTAAAAAGCAAAAAATTGTATCTGTCTTTTTATCTATTTTTATTCTCAGCTTACTTGTACCAAGTTTCTTCCCAGAAATTGCATGGCTTGCAAAAATTAACGGTCTTGGAGTAGCAGGTATTACCATTTTCGTTTTACTTCTTATGATGTTTGTAAAAGTAGAAGGTGAACCCCTTTATAACTTCCATGAAACAGCATCCCGCAGTATCGCTTGGGGGGTCGTATTTTTAGCTGGTGCTGTAGTCTTAATTTCTGGAGCTATTACAAATCCTGAAACTGGCATCCAGCCATTTATTGTGGATCTGTTAAGTCCAATTTTGGCAGGACATAATGTATATCTATTTACAGCTATTTTTGCGGTTATTGCACTGTTACTAGCAAACGTAGCGAATAACTTAGCTATGGGTATTATATTAGTTCCAATTTCGTATCCTTTTATTTCAGATATGGGAATAAGCGGTATTCCAATACTTTTATTAATTATCTTTTGTGTGAATTTACCGGTCTTATTACCTTCAGCGTCTGTGAATGCTGCAATGATGTTTTCAAACGAAGAGTGGGTTAACAAAAAGCAAATGTATTCTTTACTAATTCCAACACTGATTTACTTAATCATCTTCACCATTTTTATAGGAAACTTCCTTGCAAATTTGATGTTTTAAAAAAGTTTTATTGAATTCATAAGAACGTAAAGTTGTTCTAAGATTACGAGATTTGTGATTAAGAAAAAACTTCTAAAAAGTTGTATATTGCGAAAGTTTCATAATGTTAAAGGGGGAATTTAAATGACAAGATTAAGTGGAAAAGTAGCAGTAATTACAGGTGGTTCTGGGGGTATTGGGAAAGTTGTTGCTCAGCGCTTTTTACAAGAAGGGGCAAAAGTCGTTTTAGTGGACTTGTTTCAAGAAGCGCTTGATCAGGTAAAGGCGGAACTTGATTCTTTAGGAGAAGTTTTAGCTGTACAAGCTGATGTAACTAAAGAAGAAGATGTTAAAAATTATGTCGATAAAACAATAGAAACATTTGGTACAATCGATGTTTTCTTTAATAATGCTGGGATTGAAGGTAAAGTTCAGCCAATTGTAGAAATATCCGTTGAAGATTTCGAGAAAGTACAACATGTCAATGTTCGTGGTGTATTTTTAGGACTTAAACACGTGATTCCTGTGATGACAGCGAAGAATAGCGGTAGCATTATTAACACTTCATCTGTAGCAGGGCTTATTGGATCGCCTAGAGTTGCTCCATATGTAACAAGTAAACATGCTGTAGTTGGTCTTACAAAAGTGGCAGCACTTGAAGTAGCAAGTAGTAATATAAGAGTTAACTCCATTCACCCAGCATCCGTTAACACAAGAATGATGCGTTCTTTAGAAACAGGTTTTGCTCCTGATAACCCAGAAGCTGCTAAAGAACAAATCTCACAAGGTATTCCACTTGGAAGATACGGCGAATCTGAGGAGATTTCAAATCTTGTCTTATTCCTAGCAAGCGATGAAAGTGCATTCATTACGGGTGCACAATACCGTATTGATGGCGGTATGGGTGCTAAGTAATATTTAAATAGTAACTTAAGAAAGGGCGTCTGACAAAATTGATATGTCAGCGCCCTTTTTTAAGAACGTTTAATACATCATAAAATATGCGCTTAACTCGCGCTTTTTGTGAACTATAAAGTTCTCTTATCATTTTAAGATCGTTTCTATATAGTCCTTTACCTCTTCAGCTGTATCCATATTTAATACTTTCTCTGCAACAGCAATCATTTCAGAACGTGATATTCTTGAAATTTGGCTTCGTGCTTTTAAGATAGACGTGGCACTCATACTAAATTCGTCTAAACCTAACCCTAGTAGTATTGGGATCGCGATTTCATCTCCAGCCATTTCTCCACACATTCCCACCCACTTTCCGTTATGGTGGGCTTTATCGATAATGTTTTTGATTAACCGGAGAATAGCCGGGTTGTAAGGCTGATACAAATAAGATACTCTTTCGTTCATTCTGTCTACTGCCAACGTATATTGGATTAAATCGTTTGTACCAATAGAAAAGAAATCAACTTCTTTTGCAAAAAGGTCTGCCATAACAGCAGTTGATGGAATTTCTACCATTATGCCGATTTCTATATTGTCCGAAACCTCTATGCCATCCTTTTGCAGTTTTTCCTTTTCCTCTAGGAGAATCGACTTTGCTTGGCGAAACTCATCCAACGTTGCAATCATCGGAAACATTATTTTTAAGTTTCCAAAAACGCTGGCACGCAAAAGCCCTCGTAATTGTGTACGGAACATTTCTTGCATTTCTAAACATAAACGAATTGCACGGAAGCCGAGAAATGGATTCATTTCTTTAGGAAGATCTAAGTAAGGAAGTTCCTTATCCCCACCAATATCTAAGGTACGAACAACGACAGGCTTATTTTCCATACTTTCTAAAACTGCTTTGTAAGCGTGATACTGCTCTTCTTCTGTCGGTAATTGCTCACGACCCATATATAAAAATTCTGTACGATATAACCCAATCGCTTCGCCACCAAAATTAAGTACCCCTTGCACATCTTGAGGCGTTCCGATATTACCACCAAGTTCTACTTGATGACCATCGATTGTGATTGTTTTTTCATTTTTCAGCTTAGCCCACTCAACTTGTTGTTTCTCATAAGCCGCTTTTTTCACTTTGTATTGTTTTACTTCATCATCAGTTGGATTTAGAATGACTTTCCCATCATTACCATCCACAATCACTAACATATTATTTTCAATTTGTGACAAAACGTTTTTAGTACCTACAACTGCTGGAATTTCCATTGACCGAGCCATGATTGCAGAATGCGAAGTACGGCCTCCAATTTCAGTTGTAAAACCTTTTACATATTGACGATTTAGTTGTGCAGTGTCGGATGGCGTTAAGTCTTTTGCAATGATGACTACTTCTTCAGAGATTGTACTTGGGTTGATCATTTCTACCCCTAATAGATGTCCTAAAAGTCGTTTTGTCACATCACGAATATCCGCGGCACGTTCTCTCATATATTCATTTTCCATGTTCTCAAACATCGAGATAAACATAGCTGCAATTTCATCTAAAGCAAATTCTGCATTTACTTGCTCTGTTGCCACTTTTTCTTTAATAGCTTGAATAAATTCAGGGTCGCTAAGTATCAGGATATGGGAAGCAAAGATTGCGGCTTTATCTTCCCCAAGCTTTTTACTTGTTTCAAGTTTGAGTGCTTCAAGTTCTGCTTTTGACTTTTCGATCATCTTCTCGAAGCGCTCTATTTCCTCTTCCGTATTCGTTAAACTCTTTTTTACTATTTGATATTCTTGATGTTGCAGTCGAAAGGCTTTGGCGATACATATTCCAGGAGAAGCTGCGATTCCTTCAATTGTAATAGACATATTCACTTTCTCCTTACATTTTTACGATATTAGTCCTTCCTTGCTCATGACTTCATCGATTTTTTCTATTACACTCGTTTCATCTTCTCCGTTTGCCGTAATTTTGATTGTTGCTCGATTTGGAATACCTAATGCCATCACACCCATAATGGATTTAAGATTTGCTTGTCTTCCTTTATATTCGATTGTTACATCTGATTTGAAGTTGGTTAATGCACCGACGATTACTGTCGCAGGTCTAGCATGTATTCCTGCTTCACTCGTAATCGTGTAATTCTTTTCAATCATGATTCATCCTCCAATTTCCTTCGTTATTATACTCATTTAATATTCGTCAAGTATGTGCCTCTCATTCATTTCATGTATGTCTAATTGTTTTTTTAAAAATTCCTAATAAAATAGCAGATACAATTGCTCCGGCGAAAATCGCGATTAAATAGATTACCCAGCCACCTTCAACAAGTGGAATAACAAATAGTCCACCATGCGGGGCACGTAATCCAATACTAAACATCATCGAAATCGCACCAGCTATTGCTGAACCTACCATTAGCGACGGGATTACACGAATTGGATCTGCTGCTGCGTATGGGATTGCGCCTTCCGTTATAAATGATAGCCCCATAATATAGTTCACTTTTCCTGCTTCTTGTTCTTGCTTTGTAAACTTTCTCTTAAATATCGTCGTTGCGATGGCAATGGCTAAAGGAGGTACCATACCAGCTGCCATAATGGCTGCCATTGGTTCATACACTTCATTTGCTAATAGTCCAGTACCAAAAACGTACGCTGCTTTGTTTACAGGACCACCCATATCGAAAGCCATCATTAACCCAAGGATAGTTCCTAATAAAACGGCATTTCCTGTACCTAAATTTGATAACCAATTTGAGATTCCGGTATTTATTGCGCCTACAGGTTGATTAATCACGTAATACATAATAAGTCCAGTTAACGAAATCCCGAGTAGCGGATAGAGCAAAATGGTTTTAATTCCTTCTATAGAGGAAGGTAACCCTGCTAAGACTTTTTTCAATCCTTCAACTAAATATCCAGCTAAAAATCCAGCAATTACTCCCCCTAAGAACCCAGCATTCCCAATAACCGCCAACATCCCACCTACCATACCTGGTGCAAAACCTGGTCGGTCGGCTATACTACTTGCAATAAAACCTGCTAACACTGGAATCATTAAAGCGAATGCGCTACCACCACCAATCACACTGAGCGCTTCAGCAAAGGGGTTATACGTAGGGTGGTCCGGGTTCGCTGAATGAATACCGAACATGAAACTAATTGCAATTAGTATCCCACCACCTACAACAAAAGGCAGCATATTCGATACACCATTCATCAAATGTTTATAGATCGTCGAACCGATTCCTCTTCCACCATCTTTTTCTCCGTGGTTATTTGACTCTGTTCTTCCACTTCCCTTATAGATTGGGGCGTCTTGGTTGAGCGCTTTTTCAATTAGTTCTTGAGGTCTTCGAATGCCGTCTGCTACAGGCGTTTCAATTACATGTTTTCCGTTAAAACGGTCCATTCCGACATTTGTATCAGCAGCTACTATGACAGCAACGGCATCTTCAATTTCTTGTTGGGAGAGTACGTTTTTTGCTCCGCTTGACCCTCTCGTTTCAACTTTAATATCCACACCCATTTCAGCGGCCTTTGCTCTAAGAGAATCTGCGGCCATATAAGTATGGGCAATACCCGTTGGACATGCTGTAACAGCGACAATAAACTTTTGTTTTCCGTCCATTGTTTGATCTTCTTCATCGTCTTCTTTGTCATAACGATTAATAATATCGACTACATCTTGTTCAGATGTTGCCTCTAGAAGCTGTCTACGAACATCTTCAATTAATAAAATGGAGGATAGTCTAGATAATGCCTCCAAATGCGTATTATTCGCTCCTTCTGGCGCAGCAATCATAAAAAACAGGTATGCTGGTTGTCCATCAAGGGATTCAAAATTGACCCCATCCTTTGATCGCCCAAAGCAGATTGCCGCTCTCCTTACAGCGTTTGTTTTCGCATGTGGAATCGCAATCCCTTCCCCAATACCAGTGGTACTTTGCTGTTCCCTTGCTAATATTGCCTTTTTAAATTCATCTCTATTGGCAAGTCTTCCAGCAGCGTCTAATACGTTAACTAATTCATCTAAAACAGGCTCTTTTTGCTGGCTATTTAATGAAAGGGTAATTGTATCTTTTGTTAGTAGTTCTGTAATTTTCATGATACAGCTAGTCTCCTTGATCTAATTTATTTTCCAATAGTATTTGTGGTAGTAAAGTTTCTACTCTCTCTTTCGTGCATAAACCAATTGAAAATGCAGTTGCACTACCGGACGCCACACTATATTGGAAAGCTTCTTCTATCGAGTTTGTTTTCTCTAAAGCAGCCAGGAAACCCGCCACCATAGAGTCCCCTGCACCCACCGAGCTCTTTACTTCTCCCTTTGGAGCAGTTGCTGTATAGATGGAGGCATCATTAACAAAAACAGCACCTTCCCCAGCTAGTGATACAATGACATTACGCGCACCCAGTTGATTGAGTTTTTTGGCATATGAAATGACTTCATCAACCGTTGTAATGGTCGTTTGGAAAAACTGACCGAGCTCATGATGATTTGGCTTTATTAAAAAAGGGCGATAAGGGAGAATGCGTTTTAACAAATCCCCTTCTGCATCAACGATAAATCGAATCTCTTGGTCCCTACAGATCTCCACAAGTTCCTCATATGTAGATGCTGGCAACGAAGAAGGAATACTGCCAGATAAAATAAGTGTGTCATCAGATGTTAACCTTTTAATTTTCTCCTTTAACGCTTCATATTCAGCTTTTGTAATACTTGGACCAGTTGCATTAATTTCTGTTTCAGTATCAGTCTTTATTTTCACATTAATTCTTGTATCAGCTTGAATCTTTACAAAATCCGTATTTACCTTTAAGAAGCTTAAAAAGCTTTCAATATAGTCTCCAGTAAATCCACCTATAAATCCAAGTGCTGTACTTTCAATATCAAATCTCTTTAATACTTGGCTAACATTAATGCCCTTGCCACCCGGAAACTTTTCTTCCCTTTTAGTCCGGTTTAATTTGCCCATACTAACTGCATCAAGTTCTACTATATAATCAATGGATGGATTTAAGGTTAGAGTGTAAATCATAAATAGACCACCTTTTATGTTCGATGTCGCAAAGTATTTCTTAATTAAATAGTGTCTCCTTTTTTAGTTGGTCTACTCGTATAACTTTTGAAAGAATGTATTTTTATAGGCCGATTAACAAAACTCAAATAGAAAAAGGGCAGTTTTTGGAGGGGAATTTACAATAGAAA
>JAPSJC010000008.1 GCA_031178355.1 Ureibacillus sp. | reverse complement strand
TAGAGCTCAACAGACAAAACCCTTCTTCGAAATAACCTCCATCAATTTAAAAATAAAACTGCTTACTCAAAGAAAGTCCATCGATAATTACCAACCTTTTTAAAGTTTTTATCTAATACCCTTTGTATTCTCTTCTTTGATTCAATTACTTGGCACCATTCTAGAATACGACTAGAGGTTATTTTTTCTTCAGGAAATAAGAGCTTAAATTCATTTACACTTCTCATCACAGCAGAGGAAACAGTCTCTGCATGACCACATTTCATACAAATGCATTTGTGCCCCTCAACAGAAATTAAAAATGAATCACAAGAATAGCATGTAATTCCTTTTCTTAACTGCTCATATTTAAAGGTAGGCAAATTTGTATATTGAGCATCTTCTATATGTAAGGATAATAATTTATCTGCTATAAACTGATGTTTCTCTACGATTTTTGAATGTTTATTGTTTATTTTTTTAAATAAATGATTTATTTGAGTAGGAAAAATGATTGGTAAATCCCGGGGAGCTTCATATAAAGTAAATTCTGGGTTTACAAATATTACTTTGGCGTTAATAGGTATAGAAAATCCAAAGTCTTGGAGGAGGCGCAATAACAATGTTTCAGCTCGACTCAGTTGGTTTAATGGGTTAAGTATTTTAATATTTGAATTCGTATAAAAATCATTGTTACTAAAGTAATAATCGCCCTCGTAGTTTTTTATTTCAAACAAAAAAATAGTGTCTGACATGATGAATAGGGAGTCGATTTGAAAAGTAGAATTATTTAATTTGAGTGTGAGACCATTTAAAATAATGCAATTGTTTGTTAAAAGTTGTTTCGTTAATGAATCAAAAGAAAGTTCCCCAATATATCCTTTTTTTAAATTTTGAAAGTGTAGTTTTTCTTTTTCTGATAGAATCATGCGATTATTAAGTGAGTTTAAAATTTGTAGTTCAATTGATTTTAATCGAGATTTTAAAAACAAATATAGTTCACTCCTATAAAATAATTTCATCTATCTTACTAATTTTTATATATTAATTTTAAAAATTTATCACACTATTATTAAAGATATGTAAATATTGGCAACGTGAAAAAATAAAAATAAATTATATTTAATTAAACAGCGATGGCTCTCAACGTATATCGCTAGGCATTAACATATTTTCCTTGCCCCGCATACGCTACTCTAGATAAAAACATCTGAATAATAAGGAGGAAAGAGTGCGTGAAAAGATGGTTAAAGCCTAGTTTGCTTATTTTCTTTTCTAGTTTAATGGTTCTGGTCCTAGCCGCTTGTGGAGGGAAGGAAGAGCTGAAAACAGTAAAAGTTGGGGAAGTAACTCGTTCCATTTTCTATGCACCATTATATGTAGCGATTGAGAAAGGGTATTTTGAAGAAGAAGGATTAAAAATCGATTTATCCACTATTCCTGGGGGTGATAAAACGATGACAGCCCTTCTTTCAGATGGTATTGATGTAGCCTTAGTTGGTGCTGAAACATCTATTTATGTATCGGCTCAAGGTGCCAATGACCCAATTAAAAACTTTGCTCAATTAACACAAACTGATGGAACATTTTTAGTTTCCCGTGAGCCAATTGAAAACTTCACATGGGATATGTTAAAAGATTCTACATTCCTCGGCCAACGTAAGGGTGGAATGCCTCAAATGGTAGGGGAGTATGTATTGAAACAGCATGGAATTGATCCACAAAATGATTTAGAGCTGATTCAAAATATTGATTTTGCGAATATTTCAACTGCATTTGCTTCAGGAACTGGAGATTTTGTTCAATTGTTTGAACCTACAGCAAGTATATTTGAAGCAGAAGGTGTGGGTTATATCGTTGCATCATTTGGTACAGAATCTGGTCACGTACCATATACAGTATTTATGGCGAAGGATAGTATGATTTCATCTGACCCAGTAACAATTGAAGCCTTTACAAGAGCGATTAAAAAGGCGCAAGATTTTGTTTACTCGAGTTCTGCTGAAGAGGTAGCGAAAGCAATTGTGCCGTATTTTGAAAATACAGAAGTGGATTTAATTGCAACGGTTGTTGATCGATATCGTGCTCAAGAATCTTATGCGAAGGACCCTATTCTCGATCAAGAAGAATGGGATAATTTGCAAAATATTATGGATGATGCTGGAGAACTACCCGAAAGAATTCCGTATGAAGAATTAGTAAATACGACATTCGCTGAAAAGGTTACGAATTAAAATGACTTTCTTATCTGTCAGCAATGTTCATCATACGTATTTCTCTAGCAAAACTGCAACGGAAGCATTAAGTGATATTAATTTAACTATTGATCAAGGAGAGTTTGTTTCTTTTATCGGTCCAAGTGGTTGTGGAAAAACGACTCTTTTGTCAATACTTGCAGGATTGTTTCCACCTACAGCAGGGAAAGTACAAATAGAAGAGCAAGATATTATGAAAAACGCTGACTTATCAATTGGCTATATGCTACAACAGGATTATTTGTTTCCATGGAAAACAATCGAGGAAAACGTAACACTTGGATTAAAATTATTAAATAATAATAGGGAAGCTTCCAATGAACTTGCTTCTAAACTATTAAAAGATGTTGGATTACCTCCTGTAGAGAAGAAATACCCAAGGGAATTGTCGGGTGGGATGAGACAAAGGGTTGCTTTAGCGAGAACTCTAGCAGTAGATCCGAAGATTTTATTACTAGATGAACCGTTCTCAGCATTGGATTATCAATCTAAATTAAAACTCGAAGATTTAGTGCATAAATTAATGAAGGAATATGGCAAAACAGCAGTGTTAGTGACTCACGATATCGGTGAAGCCATTGCGATGAGTGATCGTATTTTCCTTTTTTCTGCCCGTCCTGGACGTTTATATCAAACTTTTGAAGTTCCTGAAGAGTTAAGAAGATTAACGCCATTTGAAGCACGTGCTCATTCAAGTTATTCTTCGCTATTCCAAATTATTTGGAAGGAGCTGGAAGGTCTTGAACATCAACAAACTTCATGAAGAATATAAAGCGAATATTAGAAAAGAAAAAAGATGGGTTCGTTTCTATCAATTACTCATATTAGTATCCTTTTTTGTACTATGGGAAGTAGCTTCTTCACTACGTTGGATTGATCAGTTAATCTTTAGCGCCCCATCCAAAATAGGGCAGTTATTTGTTGAAAAGATAGCAGATAATTCTTTGATCTATCATACAAGTTACACATTGTTTGAAACGGTACTTGGTTTCATTTTAGGTACTTTAGTCGGAACAATATTAGCGGCTATACTTTGGTGGTCTCCATTTCTTTCGAAAGTATTGGATCCATATTTAGTCGTGTTAAATTCAATGCCAAAAGTTGCACTTGGACCAATCCTAATCGTTGCGTTAGGACCTGGTATGAGTTCCATTATTACAATGGGTGCTTTAATATCAGTTATTATATCGACCATTGTCATTTATACAGCCTTTAGAACTGTGGATTCGAACTACTTAAAAGTACTACAAACCTTTAGAGCTTCAAGATCACAAATGTTTAAAGAGGCAATTTTACCCGCTTCATTTCCTACTATTATCTCAACTTTAAAAGTAAATGTAGGGTTAGCATGGGTTGGGGTAATTGTGGGTGAATTCCTTGTATCTTCACAGGGCCTAGGATATTTAATCATTTATGGATTCCAAGTATTTAACTTTAATCTAGTATTGTTATCTCTATTAGTCATTGCAATCTTTGCAACGATTATGTACCAAGTAGTAGAATTACTAGAGAAAAAGTTAATTAAAAGTGAATAGATACTTATTTTATTTAAAATTTAAAAATCCTTGAACAGTTATTGTTGTTCAAGGATTTTTGCACGTATATATATTGGACAATCAGGTTATAGATAGTCTTCTGTAGTTTTTGGTGAATCACGATAAAAACGAAATTTACCCGTAGCAATACGTTCTTCCGTTTTTTCAGAGATTCGAACATTACATGAAGAACACATGTAAGTATGAATCGGACGATTTCGTAACTTTTTAGAAAGTGGTAAATTATCATCTAAATCGTTTATGGCATCACAAATTACGCATTTGACGCGCATGCTTGTCCCTCCTACTCAACGTGAATTGTACGGATATTTTTTATCGGATTTTCAACATTTGACCCGTCTCTGTATAGCAAATGAACTGGCCCATCTTCTGTTATTGGTTTTCCGTCTTGACTAAATTTAAAAATTAATGTGTACGCTTCATCTATTGAAAATGAATGTTCAGAACCATCTTCACATTCAAAAACTACACGAGTTGCATTTTCATGTATCTCAGCATTTTTTAAGAAATGTTTGATTTCTATGCCAAAAGTTCCTGTTTTCATTCCTTGGCGATCGAACTTTCTTTCAGTTTTTAAAGTTGGAGGGAAAGTCGCACCTTCCATGATTTCACGTGACCAGTGTTTTCCCATAGACAATAGGTATTTCATGTCTTCTGAGTCTTCATCAACATTTTCAGTGAAAAATGTATTTAAGTCTAGTCGTCGGTCATCAAAAATCCAAACAGTTGGATCTAGTGTTATTTTATATGTAACAGCACCTTTAATAGGAATAATGTTTTCCATTTGTAAGCACTCCCCCTTATATATTTATCATAATACAGTATAACGCTAGATGTACAATTTAATAAAGAAATATAATTTAATGGTGCTTATTTGTTGTGAATTCTCTTGCATTTTTATCCTTATAAAGATAAACTTTATTAAGATAGAATAGAAGAAATATCAAAATTTTGGGGGCGTCCTCATGGATACTAAATCACCAGCATCCTTTCAGGAGAAGGCATTAGAGTTATTGCTTGCTGATGCAGATAAAATCGCCAAGTTAATAAAAGTTCAGATGGACCATCTAACAATGCCATCTTGTCCTTTATATGAAGAAGTTCTTGATACACAAATGTTTGGCTTATCACGTGAGATTGATTTTGCTGTTAAGCTGGGTTTACTATCACGTGAGCGAGGTAAAGAAATTCTTGATACTTTAGAAAAAGAACTTTCGTTACTTCATGAAGCATATACAAACAAATAATAGAATCAACTCAAAACGCAATTTGCGATTTGAGTTTTTTTTCTAAAAAGAGGTTTTTGGAAATGAGAAAATATATTGCCTATTATGCTAGGAATTTTGATTACCCGTTGTTTTTTACATATATCTTTTTATGTTTGTTTGGCCTCGTTATGATTTACAGTTCAAGTATGATGGTAGCAATCGTTTACGAAGATGCATCACCTGATCATTTCTATAAAAAACAGTTAGTGAATTTAATCGTATCATCAGTTCCATTTTTCATCGGTGCTTTTTTACCGTACAAACACTTTAGTAATAAAAAATTAATGGTTACAATGTTGTTTGGACTGATTTTTTTACTTATGTGGCTATGGTTTTTTGGAGTTGGACTTGAACAAACTGGATCCAAAAGTTGGATTGACTTAGGTGTTATGAATATACAACCTTCAGAAGTAGCCAAGTTATTTATCATTCTATATTTTGCAGGTGCATTTTACCGAAAAAGTTTAAATAATCCATTGGAAAATTTACAACCAAATAATATTATTTATCCAATTATTGTTTGGATTTTCATTATCTTTTGTGTAGCAAATGAAACGGACATTGGTGCCGTTATCATTTTAACTGGAATTGCATTTGCAGTTATTGCTGCAAGTGGAATGAGTTTTAAAGCTTACTTAAAATTCTTCTCAGTTTTAGCTTTACTTGGTTCAGCTTTAATTGGGTTCATTCTATTAGTTAAAGGCGACACCATATTTACAGATAACCGTTTAGGCCGCCTAAAAGCTTTTATGAATCCGTTTGAATTTGAAGCTGGTTCAGGTCATCAAATTATAAATGGTTATATTGCTATTGGAGCAGGTGGGTTAGAAGGGGTAGGTTTAGGACAATCCGTTCAAAAATTAGGATATTTGCCTGAACCGCAAACTGACTTCATTATGGCGATTATTGCAGAGGAATTAGGGATACTTGGTGTTATTCTAGTGCTAGGTGGTCTTGGATTTATTGTTTTTAGAGGTTTATATATTGCAACGAAAACTACGGATCCGCTTGCTAGAATGCTTGCTGCTGGTATAAGTAGTTGGATTGCAATTCAAACGTTTATTAATTTAGGTGGGGTATCAGGTCTGATTCCATTAACAGGGGTTACATTACCTTTTATTAGCTATGGTGGTTCTTCAATCATTATGTTGTCCTTAGCTATGGGTATTCTTATAAATGTTTCAATGTATGTAAAACTTGAGGGAAGAAAAAAACATGGGAGTGGATGAAATGGGGAAAATTCACAAAATATTAGTTGCTAACAGAGGGGAAATTGCAATTCGTATTTTCCGTGCTTGTAATGAGTTGGATATTAAAACGGTTGCAATTTATTCAAGAGAAGATAGTGGATCACATCACCGCTACAAATCAGATGAATCCTATCTTGTTGGAGTAGGAAAGAAACCAATCGATGCCTATTTAGACATTGAAGGTATAATTGAAATTGCAAAACTAGCAGGCGTTGATGCAATTCATCCTGGTTATGGATTTTTATCTGAAAATGTTCATTTTGCTAGACGTTGTGAAGAAGAGGGAATTATTTTCATAGGTCCAACTTCAGAACATCTAGACATGTTTGGAGATAAAGTGAAAGCGAGAAAACAGGCAATTGCTGCCAATATTCCAGTCATTCCTGGTAGTGATGGTCCTGTTCAATCACTTGAAGAATTAGAATCCTTTGCGAGGCAATACGGTTATCCACTAATGATTAAAGCTGCTTTAGGTGGTGGTGGCAGAGGGATGCGTCTCGTACATTCTAAGGATGAACTAGCATCTAGCTATGAACGTGCTAAATCTGAAGCAAATGCTGCATTTGGTTCGGATGAGGTATATGTCGAAAAGGCAATTATTAAGCCAAAACATATAGAAGTACAAATTTTAGGAGATACATCAGGTGAAATTATTCACCTTTATGAACGTGATTGTTCGATTCAACGAAGACACCAAAAAGTAGTTGAGATTGCTCCATCAAACGCTCTAACTGAGGAATTGCGAAATCGTATTTGTGATGCTGCGGTTCAATTAATGCGAAATGTGAAGTATATAAATGCTGGGACAGTTGAATTTTTAGTTTCAGATAATGAATTCTATTTTATTGAGGTAAATCCACGTATCCAAGTGGAGCATACAATTACAGAAATGATTACTGGAATTGATATTGTTCATGCGCAAGTAAAAATTGCAGAAGGTTTTAATCTTCATTCGGACTATATAAATATACCGAAACAAAATGAAATTCCTATTTTCGGCTATGCAATTCAATCACGTGTAACAACAGAAGATCCAGCAAATAACTTCATGCCAGATACAGGAAAATTAATGGTATATCGTTCAAGTGGTGGATTTGGTGTCCGATTAGACGCAGGGAATGGATTCCAAGGTGCTGTTGTCACACCTTATTATGATTCGTTACTAGTAAAGATCTCCACTTGGGGGAGAACTTTCCGCGAAGCTGCAGCTAAAATGGACAGAAACTTGCGAGAATTCAGAATTCGCGGTGTAAAAACGAACATTCCGTTTTTAGAAAATGTCGTTTTGCATGAAAAATTTATAACAGGAAATTTTGATACAAGTTTTATTGATACTACACCAGAGTTATTTGAATTCCCGGTTAGAAAAGATCGCGGAACAAAACTATTAAACTATATTGGAAATATAACTTTAAACGGATTTCCAGGGATTGAAAAACGTCAAAAGCCAGTATTAGGAAAACCTACTAAACCGAAGTTGCACCTTAGTTCTGAAATACCTTCTGGAACGAAACAGATTCTAGATAGTAGAGGAGCAGATGGATTAGTACAGTGGATTAAAGAACAACAAGATGTACTAATTACAGATACTACATTCCGAGATGCACATCAATCACTATTAGCAACAAGAGTAAGAACGCAAGATATGTATCAAATTGCGGATTACAAAGCTCGTATGATGCATAATTTCTTCTCGTTCGAATTATGGGGTGGCGCAACATTCGATGTTGCATATAGATTTTTAAAAGAAGATCCTTGGCAACGTTTTGAAAAGTTACGTGAAAAAATGCCGAATGTATTATTCCAAATGTTATTTAGAGGGGCAAATGCAGTTGGCTATACAAATTATCCAGATAATTTAATTCGTGAATTTATTAAAGAATCAGCTGAATCTGGAATCGATGTATTCCGTATTTTTGACAGTCTAAACTGGATTAAAGGTATGGAAGTAGCAATTGATGAAGTTCGTCATACAGGTAAGATTGCAGAAGCTGCAATTTGCTATACGGGAGATATTTTAGATGATTCTCGTGCTAAATATTCTGTTCAGTATTATAAAGATATGGCAAAAGAGCTTGAAAACGCTGGTGCACACATTTTAGCAATTAAGGATATGGCTGGTTTATTAAAACCTGAGGCAGCATATCGTTTAGTTTCTGAATTAAAAGAGGCAACGGATTTACCAATCCATCTTCATACTCATGATACAAGTGGTAACGGTGTATATACTTATGCAAAAGCAATTGAAGCTGGTGTTGATATCATTGATACAGCGTTAGGTTCAATGTCTGGTTTAACATCTCAACCTAGTATCAATTCGCTATATTATGCAATGAAGGGAAGTGATCGAGAACTTATATTAGATATCGATTCACTTGAACAATTATCCTATTATTGGGATGATGTTCGAAACTACTATAGTGACTTTGAAAGTGGAATGAAGAGCCCTCATTCAGAAATTTACGTTCATGAAATGCCAGGTGGTCAGTACAGTAATCTTCAACAACAAGCTAAAGCAGTTGGTTTAGGAGATCGCTGGGATGAAGTGAAGAAAATGTATTCCCGCGTTAATTTGATGTTTGGTGATATTGTTAAAGTTACACCGTCCTCAAAAGTAGTAGGGGATATGGCATTATTCATGGTTCAAAATGACTTAAACGAGGATAATATTTATACAAAAGGATTATCAATTGATTTCCCAGATTCTGTTGTGGAACTTTTCCAAGGTTATTTAGGTCAAGTTCATGGTGGTTTCCCTTCAGAACTTCAAAATGTAATTTTGAAAGACAAAGAAGCGATCACTGTTCGTCCGGGTGAATTACTGGAGCCTGTTGACTTTAATCAAATAGAAGAAATGCTGTCTTCTAAATATAATCGAACATTTACAAAAAAAGACATATTAGCGTATGCATTATACCCAAAAGTGTTTGAAGACTATTTAGCTGCAACCGATTCATTTGGAGATATTTCTGTATTAGATACTCCTACATTCTTATATGGGTTAAAACTAGGTGAAGAAATTGAAGTGGAAATTGAAAAGGGTAAAACATTAATTATCAAACTAATTGAAATTGGTGAACCACAAAATGATGGAACACGAATCATCTACTTTGAATTGAACGGTCAATCACGTGAATTAGTTATTCAAGATATGACAGTAGAAGTTGATGGTAAAGTGTCATTAAAAGCGGATCCAAGCAATCCAAATCAAATTGGAGCAACAATGCCTGGTACTGTGCTAAAAGTTGTCGTTTCAAAAGGTAGCCCTGTTAAAAGAGGAGATCACCTCATGATCACAGAAGCTATGAAGATGGAGACAACGGTTCAAGCGCCGAAGGATGGAATAGTAAGAGAAGTGTTTGCTCAGGCTGGTGACGCAATCTCTACTGGGGATTTATTAATTGAAATTGAATAAATGATATTTATAGAGTAAACAATGACATGATGACATTGTTTACTCTTTTTACTTATAAAAAGATAAGAAAATCTATAAAATAGTGAAAAAATGGAGAACCTCATATTGTGAGATTCTCCATCTTTGTTATTGTTTCTGCTTTTGATTTTGGTTACTTCTAGCTATTAGTAGTATCATATAGCAGAACAAACCGAACAATAATGTAATAAATAGTGAGTGCATTAAGGAAACGATTAGCTCTAGTCTTGTCAATACTACTAGCATACCAGCAATTGTTTGTAGTACGACTAGGGTCAGGGCAACAACCCATCCCCAATAAATGACTCTTTGATTTTTATAATGTTTAACAGCATGTAATGTAATATAGATCATCCATATAATAAATAATAATACAGCCAATCGGTGGCCCATTTGCACCCATTGATACATTCCATTTGGTAGTGCAAATGGTTGACTATTATTACATAATGGCCAATCCAAGCAAACGAGGCTTGAACTAGTATGGCGAACGAGTGCACCAGTATAAATCACTATATAAGAATATAGAGTAATGCCGATTGTATGCCGTTTCAACTTATTTCCTATATGTACTGTATCTGCATCAAATTTCGTATCTACTTCAAAAACGATCATAGCTAGTAATAGTACAGAAGCAAAGGAGATTAATGATATTCCAAAATGTAATGCTAAAATAAAGTCACCTTGACCCCATAAAACTTGAGCTGCACCAATTAATGCTTGAGCTAAAAGGAAAAAGATTGCTAAAATACCTAAAAATTTCACTTCACGGATATGTCCTAATACTTTCCATGTCCAAATGACTAATATCAGTACAAGAATTGATACTGAACCAGTTGTTAATCGATGAGAAAATTCGATTAATACTTCTGGTGTAATCACAGTTGGAATTAGTTCACCGTTACAACCTGGCCAGTTTCTGCCACAACCTAAACCACTATCCGTTTTAGTAACTAGTGCTCCGCCTAAAAGAATTAGCAACATCCCTAGAGTAGTGAGAACAGCAATCCATTTTAATATTTTACTATGTTTATATTGCATGTAATGCGTCACCTACTTTATCTATAAACACTATAAAAGTGTCTCTGCTTTTAGATGATATCGAATAAAAAGAAAAATGACAACTTCAAACGGTAAGTAGTTAGTTTCTATCCGTTCTTTTTCACAAATTGTTCACAACTTTGTATCTTATCTTTCACAATTGTAAGCGGAAAATGCGATAAGATAGAGACAATGTGTTTATTTAACACACTTATATTCTATTTCGACTAATTCTCCGAAATTTCCACTTAATATCTAGAAATCATAAGAGAATTTCGTTATAGTAAAAGTTAGCGGAATATACTTACAAAAATGAAAGGAGGGGTATAATGTCAAACGGCCAGACTATTATTGCTAGTAGAAAAACTGGTCCGGGAACTGAATCTTTGATAAAAGATTTCTTTGCGCTGATTAAGATAGGAATTGTAAATTCTAATCTAATCACAACGTTTACTGGTTTGTGGTTAGCATTTCAGTTTACAGGTGGTCACTTCTTACAACACCTTGATTTAATCGCTTACACGATTATCGGTACAGCGTTCGTTATTGGTGGGTCAGCGGCAATGAACAACTACATAGACAAGGATATAGATCCAATAATGAAAAGGACTAGAAACAGGCCAACAGTTACTGGTAGATATAAACCTAATGTCGTTTTGGCTATATCCCTTTCATTTTTACTTGTAGGTGAAATTTTGTTATTTTCGGCATCATTTGCTGCCGGCATGTGGGGACTTATTGGTATTTTAGCTTATGTAGTGCTTTACTCCATGTGGGCTAAAAGAAGATATGTAAGTAACACGGTAGTGGGAAGTATATCTGGTGCAATTCCTCCGGTAATAGGATGGGCTGCAGTAGAGCCTTCTTTGAGTTTTGGTACTCTTGCCTTGTTCATAATTATGTTTGCTTGGCAACCACCGCATTTTTATGCGCTTGCTATGAAACGAAAAAATGAATATAGTGCGGCAAATATTCCAATGCTACCTGTTGTAAAGGGTTTTAAACGAACAAAGATTTCAATGCTGATTTGGATACTTTTATTAATACCATTACCTTTCTTGTTAAAAGAATTAGGTATAGCATTTATAATTTTATCTATGTTGTTAAATTTTGGATGGCTTATACTCGCTATCTCCGGTTTTAAAACCAAAGATGATCTTAAATGGGCAAATAAAATGTTCATTTATTCATTAAATTACTTAACAATTTACTTCGTTTTAATGATTATTTTCGCAATATTTATTTAAGTACTTTGTATTTAATCATCTATTTACCAAAATAGTTGTGAATTTAGATTTGCGGTTAATTTAAAATCTCGGGTATAATTCTATGAGTAATTGTAAGGGGATTCTTCTTAAAAATAGAATTCACATATAATCCATACCAATGTCCTGGTACACATGAAAATACAACAAAGAAAGAGGGGTTTAATTAAGCTATGATGAAAGGGCTTAAAAAATGGCGTCTATTCTCGCTATTGGCAGTTATGACAGTTTTTCTTTCTGCATGTGGTGAAGAATACATTTCAACACTTCAACCTGCTGGTGCAGTAGGTAAAGAGCAATTTAACTTATTGCTATTCTCTATTACGATTATGGCGCTAGTTACAGTTGTGGTTTCAGTACTTTATATATACGCATTCTTAAAGTTCCGCCGTTCAAAACAAGGTGAGGACTATATGCCAAAGCAAGTTGAGGGTAGCCACACACTAGAAGTAATCTGGACAGTAATTCCAATTATACTTTTATTAATCTTAGCTGTTCCAACATTAATGTCTACTTATAAATTAGGTGACGTATCTGCTATGGAGCAAGTTGATGAAAATGGTAACAAAACTGAATTGATCGTAGACGTTACTGCAAAGTTATACTGGTGGGAGT
The DNA here is from genome assembly GCA_031178355.1 of Ureibacillus sp. Taxonomy (GTDB): domain Bacteria; phylum Bacillota; class Bacilli; order Bacillales_A; family Planococcaceae; genus Ureibacillus. Next base: position 58,748 of record JAPSJC010000008.1, on the reverse strand, counting down.
TTGCATATCCAGAATTAGGAATCGTGACTTCACAAGAACTAGTTGTTCCAACTGGTGAAAAGGTATACTTTAATTTAAAAGCTGCTGATGTTAAGCACTCATTCTGGATTCCATCTATTGGTGGGAAAATGGATACTAACGTAGAAAACATTAACAAATTCTACTTAATCTTTGATGAAGAGTCAGAAGGATTAAAAGATGGAGTATTCTATGGTAAATGTACTGAGCTTTGTGGTCCATCACATGCTTTAATGGACTTTAAAGTTAAAACTTTAGCTCCAGAAGCATTTGACGCTTGGGTTGCTTCAATGCAAGCTACAGAAGGTCAAACTGCATCTCAAGATTCTACAGATTTAGGTGAAGCGACATTTGCTGCAAGCTGTTTAGGTTGTCACGCTGTATCATCTGTAACAGGTATGCCTTCAGGTGCTGCAATTGGACCTAACTTAACTACATTTGGTGATCGTAGCCATATCGCTGGTTACTTAGAGCATGAAAAAGAAAATTTAGTTAACTGGATTAAAAACCCAGAAAAATATAAACCAGGTAACTTAATGACTAATGCTTATGATCCTAAGAAGTTCTCTGATGAAGAGATTAATGCTCTAGCAGATTACATTATGAGCTTATCTGTAGAACAATAATTCGCTTAGGCGCACTAGATTTAGAACTTGATTGATCGAAACTTAGAGGAGGTTAAAGTTGTGAGCTCTGTTGCAATCGGTAAGGAAAAGGGCTTTGGAGCAACATTTTGGGACTATTTAACAACTGTTGACCATAAAAAACTAGGGAATATGTATTTCTTTGCAGGATTATTGTTCTTTGCAATTGCTGGTTTAGAAGCTTTAATGATACGTATTCAGTTAATGGTACCAAATAATGATTTTGTTTCAGCAGGCTTTTATAATGAGTTATTAACAATGCATGGTACAACAATGCTATTCTTAGCTGCTATGCCATTGCTATTTGGTTTTATGAACGCGATTGTGCCATTACAAATTGGTGCACGTGACGTTGCATTCCCATTCCTAAATTCATTAGGATTTTGGTTATTCTTCTTAGGTGCTATTTTCTTACACCTTTCATTCTTCATGGGTGGAGCACCTGATGCTGGATGGACATCCTATGCATCATTATCTTTATATTCACCTGGACATGGAATTGATTTCTATGTACTAGGGCTACAAATTTCTGGTGCAGGTACGTTAATCTCAGGTATTAACTTTATTGTTACAATCGTAACTATGCGTGCCCCAGGTATGACATTTATGCGTATGCCATTATTCACTTGGACTACTTTAATAACAAGTGCTTTAATTGTATTTGCATTCCCTGCACTAACAGTAGCTTTATTCTTCATGTTAGCTGACCGTATGTTCGGATCAAACTTCTTCGATCATACAATGGGTGGGAATACTGTTATTTGGGAACACTTATTCTGGATCTTTGGACACCCAGAAGTTTATATCTTAATTTTACCGGCATTCGGTTTATTCTCTGAAATCATACCAGTGTTTGCTCGTAAACGCTTATTCGGATATTCTTCAATGGTATTCGCTACGATTCTAATTGGATTCCTAGGATTCATGGTTTGGGCTCACCATATGTTTACAACTGGTCTTGGGCCAACTGCAAATGCAATCTTTGCCGTTTCAACAATGGCAATTGCTGTTCCTACAGGTATGAAGGTATTTAACTGGATCTTAACGATTTGGGGCGGTTCGATTAAAGTAACAGTACCAATGATTTATGCTCTTGGATTTATTCCGTCATTCGTAGCTGGTGGGGTAACTGGTGTCATGCAGGCTGTTGCGCCACTAGACTACCAATTACATGATTCTTACTTCATCGTTGCTCACTTCCACTATGTAATCGTTGGTGGTATCATTTTAGCAATATTTGGTGCAGCTCATTTCTATTGGCCAATTATGTTTAACCGTGCGTTAAACGAAAAATTAGGATTTGTGGTATTCTGGTTATTCTTTATCGGATTCCATATGACATTCTTTATTCAACATTTCCTAGGTTTAATGGGTATGCCACGTCGTGTATTCACTTACCAGGCAGACCAAGGTTGGGATTTATTTAACTTCATCTCATCGATTGGTGCATTATTAATGGGTGTCGGTGTGATTTTATTAGTTGTTAACATGTTCTTATCAATTAAGTCTAAACCACTTAATACACGTGATTACTGGAATGATGGCCGTACGCTTGAATGGGCTATTAAAACTCCAGTACCATTCTATAACTTTAAACAAACTCCACTTGTACGTGGATACGATCCATATTGGATTGAAAAAAGTGAAGGTAATAAAGAAGGTATGACATTTGCTGAACCAATTGGAGAAATCCATATGCCAAACGGTTCTATCTTACCTTTAGTTATGTCGATTGGTTTATTTATTGCATCGTTTGGTGCACTATATCATCCGGACGGAGTTTCATGGTCAATACCAGTAATTATTCTTGGTCTAGGTATTACTGTTGCTAGTATGATTGTTCGCTCATTTAAAGATGATTTAGGTTTCCATGTTTCGAAAGAAGAAGTTATTGCAACAGAAGAATCACTATACGGAAAAGGGGGTAACAAATAATGGATCTTAATACAAAATTCACCCCAAAATCTTGGCCGGATCATGCTGAACAAGCTACTTTGGAAGGGAAAAATAAATTCGTCGGAATTTGGATTTTCATCTGTAGTGATATCGTATTATTTGCCAGTGTATTTGCTACTTACCTTTCTTTAAAAGATAGTGGCCCAGCTGGTATGGATATTAAAGCTTCTGAACTATTTGGATTAGAACTTGCATTTGTTATGACAATGTTACTTTTAACATCATCATTAACTTCTGTATATGCTATGTACCATATGAAGAATTATAATTTCAAAGGTGTTCAACTTTGGATGGGGATTACTGTACTATTAGGTCTAGGGTTCTTAGGTCTAGAGATTTATGAATTCTATGAGTACACAGTACATGAAGGTTTTGGATTTACCCATTCAGCGTTCTCATCTGCTTTCTATGTTCTTGTAGGAACACACGGATTGCACGTAATTATCGGGTTAGTTTGGATTACTGGTCTAATTATCCGTAATGCTAAACGCGGATTAAACTTATATAACGCACCTAAATACTTTGCATCGTCAATTTATTGGCACTTTATCGATGTTATTTGGGTATTCATCTTCACTGTAGTTTACTTAATGGGGGTGCTAGGATAATATGGGACACGATACACATGTTCAAGAAAAATCTCAGGTCCAATATGATTATGACCGTAAACATAATGCGGTTCATATGCGTCATCAAGTTGTAAACTTCGCGATTATGATTTTCTTTACATTTCTTGCTTTCGCAGTTGTTGTAGCAGACTTTTCACCTTATTTCATTAAACCATTTATTCTTTTATTGGCTGGTGTTCAAGTAGTCCTACAATTATATTCTTTCATGCATATGGGTGAGAAAAAAGCCGTTCATATTGGTTTTATCAATACTTTTGTATGGATGGGTGCTCTTATAGCATTTACAATCTTCCTTGCTCTTTTAACAATCGTTTGGTGGTAAGAAAGTGAAAATTAATAAGTGTAGATAGGTTGTTTATAACTTATCTACACTTATTTTTTTGATGTGAGATAATTGTCATAGTTCGTTCATTGATGTTAGAATGTAAGCGTTCTATAATAAAGTTATTGATAGTAGAAGGAGCGCTAAAAATGCCGTTAAGTATATTTGGTTTTCAAGCATTATGGAGTCCGTATCTAATTGGTGTTATTTTATTTTTAACGGTTGTTTACTTTTTAGTTACTGTTAAGTGGAGAAAAAGCTTTAAAGTAAGTGAACCTTTAAAAAAGAGTGAAGCAATATATTTTGTTTTAGCCATGATTTCACTCTATATTGTGATAGGATCACCTGTTGATTTACTATCACACATCTTATTTACAATGCATATGGTTCAGATGGCCTTATTGTTATTACTAGTGCCAATACTAATCATTAAAGGAATCCCATGGTGGATTTGGAGAATAGTTGTAAATGCACCTATAGTTAAAACAGTATTTAAGATATTCACACAACCAGTTGTTGCAGTGTTTGCATTCGCCTTAATGTTTTCTTTATATCATTTACCATCTATTTTCGATACGATTAAAACAAATGAAACATTGCATGCAATTTTCACAATTATATTATTTTTATCAGCATTCTTTATGACATGGCCGTTAATGAATAAAAATATAGAAGGGCAACCTCAAATGAAGAGCCTATACAAAATAGCCTATATCATTGCAAATGCGGTTTTAGTTACACCAGCATGTGCCTTAATTATCTTTGCAGGACAACCTGTTTACGCTACATACTATGATGGCGATACATGGTTAAAAGCTATGGAATTATGTGTGCCTCTTGGTACTTTAGCAGGGTTAAATTTAGCTGGACCAGAGTTATTTTTCCCGGGAAATATGACTACACTTGGTGATCAACAAACAGGTGGAGTTCTGATGAAAATTATCCAAGAAATAATATTTGGTATTATTCTCTGGAAAGTGTTCCGCGCATGGTGGAAAGAAGAACATGTTAAAAGTGAAGATGAAATTAATGAAAAGGCACTAAAAGATTTCCAAACTTTAAAGCAAAGTCAATAATACTAAAAGAGAAAGAAATATGATTAGGAGAATGTTTTAATGTCACTATCATTATTATTACCAACAATTAGTACAACCTTTATCGTAATTAGTGCTGTGTTAGTTGCAATTGGTTGGGTATTAATCGCAAAACGAAAAATAGAAGCACATAAGAAAGTAATGATTGCTGCTGGAGTTTCAGCTTTAATATTCTTTATCATTTATGCATCAAGAACTGTCTTCGTTGGGAATACTGCATTTGGAGGACCTGATAATCTAAAAGGTTATTATACGTTCTTTTTAGTATTTCATATCATTTTAGCGACAACGGGTGCCGTTTTTGGTATTGTAAGCTTATTAACTGGATTCAAAAACAAACTTAAAATTCATAAAAGAATCGGACCGATTACAAGTATTATTTGGTTTTTCGTGGCAATAACAGGTGTTATGGTTTATTTCCTACTTTATGTATTATTTGAGCCAGGTGAAACAACTTCTGTCATTAAAGCTATATTCGGCTTCTAATTATAAGATACACCGCAAATTTTTTTGCGGTGTTTTATTTTTATATGGCAATTCATTGTAATTGGTAGACACTAAACATACATATTAAATATACGAATAAGAATTTTAATATTTCCTTTTTCAAAACAAAAAAAGGTTGTCCAGAATACTTTCTGAACAACCCTACATTTTCATATTTTCATATATTATAAACGCTTAAATTCCGTGAAGAGCAAAATCTCGTGTCACTTCATCTTTTTTCGCTTCATCAAAAACTTCAATTCCGTGAAGAGCGAATTCTCTTTTCACTTTATCTAGGATACCTTCGCACTCTTTTACTAGGTGTATAGGGAATACTTCATCTTCACCATATTCAACACCGTGTGGATAATAGTATTTACCTAGTGCAGGTTTTTGGATAGTTAAAATTGCAGTATTGTTTCCTACATCACCAGAAATTGCGCTACAGAAAACACGTAAATAGTAACGACCTTCTTTTAAATCGAAACGTTTGTCAAATGTCATACGATCAAAATCCCATGCACCGTGACACTCTAAACCGTGTTTTTTCATAACACTTACAAGCAGATCTTGTTCAGCAGTTATATTTTCAAGAGTTTTGTTTTCAAAATACATATCTAAATCCTCCTTTAGCAATCGTACATAGTCATACGCTCATTAATAATAATAGAGCAAAATTGTGAACCTTGCAATGACAACATTGTGTCAGTAAGGCAGTAAATCATATCAATAATACCAATAAATATATTAATAGTTAAGTATTTTTACTAAAGAAGGATTTTCAACCAATCATTCCAAATGAAGAAAGTCACCTTATTTCTTTCTTATCCCTATGTTTTTTGTGTCATGATTTCAAGCTAGGCATACTATAAGGAAAAGAAGGAGTGACATGTTGCAACTAGCAGAACTTTTAAAAGACTGGCCTTGTACAGTTAAAGGTGGTTCCATTCGAGTAGAAGTTCATGGTATAGAAGATTATGCGCAAGATGTAAAAGAAGGTGACTTATTCGTCGTACGAAAAGGAACGAAGGATGACGGATTTAAATATGTTGAAATAGCTATTGAAAATGGTGCAATTGGTGTAGTTGTTGAAGATGAAAAATTACTTGATAAGTTATCCTTATCAGTTCCTCTTATATGGGTGCCTAATTGTTTGAAATTTATGTCATATGGTGCAGCAAAACTTTATCGTTTTCCAGCAGAAGCACTACAAGTAATAGGAATTACAGGAACAAACGGAAAAACAACCGTTAGCCACTTTATTGGTCAAATTCTAAACTCGCTACATAAAAAAGTAATGGTCATTGGAACGAACGGAGTATTTATTAATGGTCAGGATATCGATTTATCATTTGAACGTCTAACAACACTACAACCTAAACATCTCCATAAAATCTTTCAATATGGTGTCAGTCAAGGAGTGCAATACGCAGTATTAGAAGCTTCTTCAATGGGACTCGCTAAACATCGTTTGGATGACTGTTCTATTAATGTAGGTGTATTTTTAAACTTAGCAGAGGATCATATTGAAGATCATGGATCATATGAAAAATATAAATCTTCAAAACAAATACTTGCGACCTTAGCAGAACGACTTGTATTAAACGGGGACGACTCTTTTTGTCGAACAGTTGGTTTACAAGCTAAAAAACCGAAAGTTTATTTTGGATTAGGCAATCGGGTTGATTACCAACTACAATTACTTGCGGAAGGTAAAAACTCATCTACTTGTTGTTTACAAAGTAAAAAAGGGCAAAAAGTTTTTACTATACCATTCGTAGGTGATCATCACTTGCAAAATGCGATTGCTGCAATTACAACCGTGGGTGAATTAGGGTTCGATATTGAAGAAGTATGTCGTTCGGCAGAAAGATTGAGTTTACCATTAGGAAGATTACAATCTATTCATAATGACTTAGATTTAGACATTTATATTGATTATGCACATACTGAGGCAGCATTAAGAGCAGTTTTGCAAACATTAAAGAAAACTACAAGAAGAGAGTTAATTGTCGTTTTTAGTTGTGGTGGAGACCGTGATAAACATAAAAGAATTAAAATGGGAGCAGTTGCTTCAAAATATGCAGATATGATTTATTTAACTACTGATAATCCACGAAGTGAAGATCCAGTAGTAATCAATTCTCAAATTGCCGGAGGTTTCTTATCAACACAAAAATACGAAACCATATTAAATCGCGGCGATGCTATTAAAAAAGCGTTACTTTCAGCAAATAAAGGCGATACAGTATTAATAGCTGGTAAAGGACATGAAAATACCCAAATCATTGGTAATACCCAAGTTCATTTTTCTGACTTCGAATGTGTTCAGAGTGTTTTAAATTCTAATAGAGTGAATAAAGGAACACTATAATCGACTCCCCATTTAGTAAGTTTGGAAAGTTTTCAAACTACCATATATCCTCATAATCTGCTATCATTGTGTTGAATGGAGGATGGAAGATGTTAATAACTTCTGAATGGGTAATGATTCTTGATGAAACTGATGAACTAAGTTCCATGATACTTTCCTCTGAACAGGCACAGAATTTAAGAAGTGCATACCACAAAGTCTACAGTGATGAATTATTGGTACAAAAGATTAATTCTTTTTCTAAAATGAAAGAGCAATATGAAGATGTACAGCGTTTTGGGAAATATCATCCTGATTATCATATAATCATGAAAGAAATTCGCAAACAAAAGCGAGAATTAGATTTAGATGACCGCATCGCGAATTTAAAGATTGCAGAAAACGAATATCAAGATTTATTAGACGAAGTTAGTTTAATAATAGGTAAGTCGGTTTCTGAGGCTGTAAAAGTTCCTGTAAGTAATCCATTCTTTTCGACAGGTTCTTCTTGTGGAAGTGGTTGTGGTTCGGGTGGAAGTTGTTCGTGTTCAGCATAATTTATATAGTAAAAGGTCTCCTTAGAGAATGTCATCTAGGGAGACCTTTTTTAGAGATTTAATTCGATTCATCATTCGAATTAGTTGAATTTAAAAGTTCACGTAGAAATGGAACAGCTAGATCTGGACGGTCTGTAACAATTCCTTTGGCACCGCGTTTTATGAGGCGTTCCATCATCTCTGTATCATTAATCGTCCAATAATGAACAGGTATATTTAAATTACCTAAAAAAGAAATGAACTTTTGCATATCGAGTGAAATAACACCATGCTTTGGTGGAATCTGAAAAACATCTACTTTCGGATGATACAGATGGCCAAATTGGCTAGTAAATGCTGTAAAAGCCTTTCTGATGTCCGTCTCTCCAGCACCTAAAGCTACTCGATTTTGTGCATATAGGTTAAAACGATCTACTTGTTCACTATAAAAACTTGTAACAACTACACGATCTTGTACTTGTAATTCTTCAATTAATCGCCATAGTTTAGATGGCATTAAACTTCCTTCGTAAGTATCAGGAGAATCTTTAATATCGATATTGACATAAATAGATGGGAAATCGATTAGTAATTCTTTCAATGTTACAGCAGATAACTTTTCTTCCCTATATGGAGTATTACCCTCTAAATCTACAAAATGATAACCATGATTTAATTGATTTATTTCTTTTAATGTATAATCTTTAACAAAACCTACACCATCAGTCGTGCGGTCAACTGTATCATCATGGAACAAAATAATTTCTTCATCTTTTGTTAAACGAATATCAATTTCGAATCCCTCAACACCTAGAGCTGCTGCTTTTTCAAATGCTGGTTTCGTATGTTCTGGAGCTAAATGGGCTCCTCCTCTATGAGCTAGTATAATTGGATGTTTGAATTGTAATACTTGTTTATCTTCACGCTTTTGCGGTTTTAAAACAGCCTTACTACCTGCCCATGCAGCTGCACTTGCTGCGGCAATCGCAAGAGCTAACTTAGTTTTTTTTCCCATGAAACTCCTCCTTATACATAAAAAGAATGGTAGAAACTTTTAGTTTCTGAAAATTAACTATTTCTAATATATATTCTTATAAAAATGATTATAACGGAAAATCTATCTTCCTGTCAGCTAAACTCTGTTGCTATAAAAAATAACAATATGGTATGCTTTAAATTAAGAAATGAGGGAATCGAAATGAAGGATAGACAAGGTCTAATCGTATATATAAACCAACTTAAACATGCAAAAAGTTTAAGAAAATACGGTAATGTTCATTATATTTCTCGAAAGTTGAAGTATGTAGTTTTATACTGTAATCGCGACGAAATTGATTTGGCGAAAACTAAAATACAACGCCTTCCATTTGTGAAAGACGTTGTAGAATCTTATAGACCATTTTTGAAAACTGAATTTGAAAATTCAAAGCCAGATAAAGCTAAAGAATATGATTACAAAATTGGTTTATAAGTAGAGTAGGTTATTGCAATGGTGGAATAAAGTGATTCATTCGCAGAATACCAATCAAGTGTTGATAAAATAAATATGTTTCTGAATAGTAAGAAGAATGTTTTATATCCATAGGAATGGCCTTTTTGCCAATTCTTCCAAGCGCTTCTTCAAACAGTTCAAGACGTTTTGATTTTTTTTCTTGATTATAGGGAATTCCTTCACGACAAATATAGATTGGCATGAATTTACTATCACCAACTGGTCTAAATGCGACTCCTACTGATACTAGTTTTTGATCACCTTTATTTGAAATGAATATAAACGCGTTATGAAATCGTTTCTCATTTGTTTGAATTAGTTCACACAGTTCATAGACATCTCCATAGCCTTGTCCAAGTTCTATAAATTGTTGAATCATTTAAAACACATCCTTTCTGGTACCAATAGTACCACGAAGGAGGAGGTTAGGGCACATGAAATTTGCAGTTAGTTTTTTTACCCTTTTATTATTTATCATTAGTGGATTGTTATTTTTCCAATACCAAGTCTACTCGGATAAACTAGAAGAAGGTTTAGGAGAATTTACATATACACAAGAAATAGAAATTGAATATCGCGATAATAGTTTAGATATTCGACACCATTTTAAAAATCTACCTAATCAAACAATTGAAATCAAATGGCCGTACTTTGCAACGAATCCAGACTGTTTTTTAGAGAGTGAACAAACGTGTGAACGACTGAGTAAAGATAAATCAAAATTTGAAGTTGGCGATTCAAGAACTCAGTCTCTTTCATATGTCATTCCTTTAGATGGTGGGTTACAATCTAATCAACTTATTAACAGTCTATTTGTTAAATTAAATAATGGTAATGTTACATATACAACAATACATATAACTACGGATAGTCAACTCTCTGGGCAATGGATTACTGGATTACCTTTAATCGGTCAACAATCTTTATCATTAGTTAATTATGTTATGTTTAGTGGGCAAGGAGATGTCAATGATATATATTATCAGTCGGGTAATTTTGACTTACAATATCAAACTGATTTAATCTCAATTTACTCACAAGCAACGATTGATGCTCAGTTGAAGGATCAATTAAAGAATATACAATTTTTAAATGATGAACATGTTTCCATTGTTACAGGTAATCATTTGTCCACACAACAGGGAGATCGGATTTTATTTTTAGATGATTTATCTTTAGATGGTATAAATAAAGGCATCATTTTTTCCCAAGTTAGTATATTATACGACTTTGACAATAGCCCTAGTTGGGTGAAAGAAGTACTTGCGTCGTTTATATCAGGTTCTATATCAGGTGGTAGTAAAGCGACTCAACTTGTAAATGAATTAATAGAACATATGTCTGATAGGCAATTAGAGAATTGGGTTCAAAGGTTAAAAGATCTTCAAGGTGCAAAAATTACACCGGCAATACTTGATGATCAACTATCTCAGGTTTTTGCTATGGATACAGAGTTTTTTGTCCTTAACGAGAAGAGTGATGGTATTTACCCACTAATGTTTACGGATGCACGTAATTTAATAGTCAATAAGAACATTACGAATAAAGTGAAGTTAGTCTATCAAAATGGATTACTCTATTATTCAGCAAATGATATGTTAGAATTATTAGGTTATCAAGTATCAGAAGGTTCTAATGGATACTATGTCGATAGTGAACTTAGAAAATTCCGTTTCCCAGATAGTCATAATTTTTACGTATTTAATCAAAGAAGATATGACACGATTTCAAAGCCTATTGTTAACATTATGGAAGAACGATATATAGAAGAATCATGGTTACAACGATTATTCTTAGTAGAAATAGAAAAAACTAATGTGGAGATTAAAATTACTCCGAATACAACGTTACAATGACGAAAAGTGGTGATACGACATGAGAGTTGTTGCTGGTGAAAGAAAAGGTATGCCCTTAAAAGCGGTTGTAGGTACAACAACAAGACCAACAACAGATAAAGTGAAAGAATCAATCTTTAATATGATTGGTCCGTTTTTCGATGGTGGCCTTGCTGTAGATTTGTTTGCAGGAAGTGGAGGCTTAGGTATTGAGGCTTTAAGTAGGGGTGCTGAAAAAGCAATCTTTGTAGAAAAAGACGGTAAGGCATTTGCAACCTTACAAGAAAACATTAAGAAATGTCGGTATGAGACAATTACTGAACTGTTTCGTACCGATGCAACACGTGCTGTAAAAGGGTTATTAAAACGCGAAGATATACAAATTGACTACTTGTTTATGGATCCGCCATATATGAAATTTAATTATTATGAACTAGTAGAACAATTAGTAACTGGTGGTAAGCTTTCGAATAATGCAATTATTGTATGTGAGCATTCAACAGATGTAGATTTACCAGATGCCTATGGGGAATATACTCTAAAGAGAAAAGAAACTTACGGAAGTTCAATCATCTCAATTTATACTATTTAGCAAACCAAAGGGGAAGAGGGAGAAGAAATTGGCAGGTAAAATTGCAGTTGTACCAGGTAGCTTTGATCCAATTACAAATGGGCATCTAGATATAATTAAACGGGCAGCAGACGTGTTTGAAACTGTATACGTAGCTGTACTCAATAATTCATCAAAAAGTCCATTATTTACATTAGAAGAAAGAATGGCGTTAATCGCTGAAGTAACAAAATCGATGCCGAATGTTCGAATCGATTCCTCTTCTGGATTGCTTATTGATTATGCAAGATCAAAAAATGCTATTGCAATCGTGCGCGGCTTGCGTGCCGTGTCTGATTTTGAATATGAAATGCAGATTACCTCAATGAATCGTTTTCTAGATGAATCAATCGAAACGTTTTTCATTATGACTAAGAATCAATATGCCTTCTTAAGTTCAAGTATCGTTAAAGAAGTTGCTAAATATGGTGGCGATGTGGAGGGATTAGTACCGCCACATGTAGAGCAAGCATTAAATGAAAAATTCAATAATCGTTAAAAGACAAAAGTGAAAGTTCCAAAAAATACAAATTTAATAATAGTAACAATTGTTATTATTTTATTAGCAAGTGGTTCGTTGGAGATGCAGTCGGAGACTCCAACAGGAGAAAAGAGCAATGTCGAGACCTCACACAGTTTACTGGGGGTGCTTGAGGGTCACCTGTGGAAAGCGAAGCCTGCATTGTAAACGAACATACGAAATCAAAAAGTACACTCCAAAATAAATGGAATGTACTTTTTTCTCTTTATAGTCTCTTTTTCATTAATACATGTCCAATTTTTATTGTCACGAACTAATGGATGTGACGTACGATTACTATAATAAAAAGAACACAAAATAAAGTGTTGGGATTAAAAAAGCCAAAATAACTCTTAGAGCTATATAGGGTTTTAATGATATATGTTCAGATTTTGCAAGTACAGCCACTTGCATATGAATACTTAAACTTTGTGTTGAGAGGAATGTAGCGAGTATTAGATAAAGAAAAACGGAATCCTTTGAAAATATTTCTGATGCTATTTGTAGACCATTTGTCATTTCTAGAGATGCAGCAGTAACAAGTATTACGCTATTATGTATGTTCGGGATAAATGTAGAGATCGAATGTATAACGACTGTATAAATAGTCGTAAAAAAAATTAAAGTTGAGCCGACAACTAATACAGTAGGAATACTATCTTTAATACTACTAGTGAATGGGTTTTTAGGTTTAGTGATTGGTTCGACATTAGTGAAAGTTGTTTGTAGCTGTTCCTTATTTGATGATTGATAAAACAGAAACAATATAATTAGAGATACCACATGATATATAATTAAAAAACGCCAACTAAACATGGTATCATTTAATAGGTCATAACCAACAAATCCGATGACGAATAATGGGCTTGGACTATGACAAATACTCAGTAAGCCAGTTGCTTCCCTAGCGGATATTTGTTTGCTTTTTTTTAGAAATGCAATAGTTGCTGCACCAGTTGGAAAACCGCCTAAGGAACTTATGGCATACGTTTTTAAATATAATTTTAATCTTGATTTAGAATTTTGTTGACTCTGAGTTAAACGTATAAACCACTGTGTAAGTATTAGGTATGGTAACAAATATGGAAATAAAGCTTCCATAAATAAAGATACACCTAAATCTGTACCTTCATGTGCCACACCAGGGAATAGTAATAGTAAAATAATTAGACTAATACAAATGAATAAATATAGTAGGGGAATAGATACCAACTCTTTTCATATTTTGTTTTTCAATTAGAAGAAGTGATAAACTAATATATGCAATTACCGTTATTTTTAGTCTTGAACGGTTACTTTAGGAGGTGCCATATAAAATGAAAAGGGTCATTAGTTTTATCGTGATTTTTATTCTATTATTAGTTTTTTGTTTTTATCGGTTAGATTATTATGTCATGAAACCGGGTAGCGCCTATGATGTTAGCCGATTTGTTCAAGTGCAAGATGGAGATGTTGATGATCAAGGTACGTTAAACTTAATGACTGTAGCGATGTTTCAAGCAACCCCACTTACATATTTAATTGCTCATTTTAATGAGTTTCAAGATACATTATATATAAATGATGTACGTCATGAGGAAGAGGACGAGGAAGAATATAATGTTCGTCAACTAAAACTGATGACTGATTCACAATTTAACGCGCTATACGTAGCCTACGAAAAAGCTAACAAACCCTTTACTGTTACTTATAATGGGATAACAGTATTAAACGTACTTTCAGGTGGTGCAGCTGATGGTAAAATTGAGCCTGGTGATGAGATAGTTGAAGTCGATGGTCAACTAATTCACAGGGCGGAAGAACTAACTGCGATCTTAAATAAAAAGAAAGAAGATGAAGAAGTTCATTTAGTATTAAGTCGTGATAATGAACTGATAGACAAAACGATAACATTAAGTGAGATACCCGGGAGTGATCCAAAACGAGTTGGTATTGGTATAACCTATTCACAAAGTAAGTCAATACAGACAGAACCTTACGTTAGTGTTGACGCGGAAGAAATAGGTGGTCCCTCAGCAGGACTTATGTTTACATTAGAGATATTAAATCAACTCATAGAAGAAGACTTAACAAAAGGATATTTAATTGCAGGAACTGGTGAAATGAATGAAGATGGGACAGTTGGAAGAATTGGAGGCATTGAAAAGAAAGTAGTAGCAGCCCATAAAGATGGAATGGAAATTTTCTTTGCTCCTGACGATGAAATTACAGAAGCGATGTTAAAAGCAAACCCGGACATTTTATCGAATTATAAAGCAGCAGTTATTACTGCAGAAAAAATAGGTACGACTATGAAAATCGTACCTGTAAAAACAATTGATGATGCACTGCGATATTTAGAGCAGCTTCCTGAAAAGTAATAAGAAAATAGTTACATTCGTATTGGCGGAGTTTTATAATCTCCGTCAATTTTTTTGGTGGAAAAAAGCTGTATGGCCTGCGAGTAAATTTCAGTCGTTCGTATATCTATTTGAAGTAAGTCGTCCTTTGTTTGAGCAACACGGCTGATTAGTGGTAATTCAAAGTCTTTTTTATGTTCTCCAAGGTATTGTTGGCCTTTACTTGTCATTCCTAGTAAACGTAAATAGGTTGGAGATTCATGTTGTTGTAATTGTTCCTTTGTAATGCCAGTAAAAATATGTGTTAACATACGTTGTAATCTTGTCCATGTATAGCGCTTTGATTTAATATGGTTCATAAAGGTGGTAAATGAATCACTAATTTTCGCATACTTAATTAGAGCGTATTCAATACCTTCAGAGACATCAGCAAATTGGGTCAAGTCTTTTGGTAGATACCTAGTAATTGTAAACGAGAGCAGTGGCCAAAATGCTTCCCAATGAACAAATTGCTGATGAGTTTGCTGCCAATGCTGTAATTGGGTAAAAGTTGTTTTTGGGACATAACGTAGAATTTCATTGAGCTCATCATCATGTTCGAATAATGCTTTTCTTATGCCGGTTGCACTAGCTATAGTAGAATCTAGTTGAATGTCATCATGGAATCCTGCCTTAATTCTTTGGATAGTGATTGGTTTTATAGAACTATTAATTACATTTACTGCCTCGAGATAATGATAGCCTAAAATATTATTTGGTTGTGACAAATCGATGTATAATTGTGGTCTTTTTTGTTTAAGTTGTTCATATGCTTCAAATAAACTTTTTGGGTAGCTATTTCCTTTAGTAATATAATATTTGATCAGTTCATTATATTCCGTCCGATAATCTTGGAGTAACGAGTAAGTATTGTAAAAGGGCTCAATATTACCATCTTCGCTTCCAAAAGCAAATGAATCACATTTAATAGCTGAAAGTAACTGAATAGCACCTTTTGCAAAATGCTCGGCCTTTCCTGTACTAAATACGTATGGTAATTCAATTACGATGTCTACACCACATGAAAGTGCCATTTTTGTACGATTCCATTTGTCAACAAGAGCTGGCTCTCCTCTTTGTAGGAAATGTCCACTCATGACTGCAATTACAACATCGGCATTTGCCTTCTTTTTTGATTGTTTGATATGATATTGGTGACCGTTATGAAATGGATTGTATTCTACGACTACGCCAACTGATTTCATATTATTTGCACTCCTAAACATGTGAATTATACAAAGTATAGTATATGTTTTATTGTGGTGACAAGAAAATAACTTGACATCTATATTTTCACATTATATAATCAACATTGTTGTCTCGAGGTGATTAATGAATGAAATGGTCTATTCATGAATTATCAAAGTATCGCCAAAATGGGATGCCTATTGATACAGATGTACAATTAGATGAAATAAAAAAACGAAACAATGAGATTCGTCATATTTCACCTGTACATGTTAAAGGGCACTGTACATTCGGTGCATCGCAAATGACTTGTCAATTTACCGTGACTGCAACATTAACATTACCATGTGCAAGAACATGGGAAGATGTTGAATATCCTATAAACGTAGATACGGTTGAAATCTTTAGTTGGATTGACCCGGAACTTCGTGGCAGTGAAGATGAAAATATCCATTATATAGATGGTGAAGTAATCGACATGAAACCAGTTTTAGAGGAGTTAATACTTCTCGAAATTCCTATGCAAGTGTTCAAAGAAGATTCTGAAGGACAAGTGCACGGGGGTAAAAACTGGAGTTATTCAACTGACGAAGATGTTGCTAGTCAAAAGGAAACTGGCGAACAAAAAGTAGATCCGAGACTAGCTGATTTAGCTAAGTATTTTGATCAAACAGATGAATAATTATCTGTAAGGAGGTGCCAATAATGGCTGTACCATTTAGAAGAACTTCTAAAACTGCTAAAAGAAAGCGTCGTACGCATTTCAAATTATCTGTACCTGGTATGGTAGCTTGCCCAAACTGTGGTGAAGCAACTTTATCTCACCACGTTTGCAAATCTTGCGGACACTACAAAGGTAAAGAAGTAGTTAGCAAATAATAAAATTGAACTTGTTCGAAAAAGTTCTAAAACAAAAAGGCTAATAGAGAGGCCATGGCTCTCTATTAGCCTTTTTTATATTTTTAGATGTAATAGATATAGAGCTTGTCAAAATATATAGGCTGTTTTACTATGAAAATCATAGATGAGTTATTTGAAAAAGGTGGAAGGGGATGGAACCTTTGTCATATAGAATAGAACACTTTAACGGTATATTAACTTTTACTATTGATCGAGATGAAAAAAGAAACGCTGTAAACGATGAAGTAATGGATGGTTTTAAAGAAGTTGTGAAGCTTATTCACAAACTTAATGATGTACGATTTTTAGTAATAACAGGTGCTGGAGGAAAGGCTTTTTGTTCAGGAGGAGATTTATCCGAGTTTCATGCATTACAAACGGAACAGGAAGCATTTGGCATGTTAAGCAAAATGGGAACAATCCTTTATGAAATAGCTACATTGCCTGTTCCTACAATTGCATTAATTAATGGTGTAGCTGTTGGTGGTGGTTGTGAAATTGCAACTGCTTGTGATTTCCGCTTAGTTGCGGAACATGCCAGATGTGGTTTCATCCAAGGGACATTGGGGATTACAAGTGGTTGGGGTGGCGGTACATATTTAGTTGAAAGTGGAATTAAACAAGATTTTGCATTAAAAATGTTAGTAGATGCTACCACTTATGAAGCCAACAAATTATATGAAATAGGGTGGGCGACGAAAGTTTATAAAGGGTCAAAAGAAGAAGCTCTTGAAGATTTCATAGTAAACATGAAAAAGATCCATCCAACAGTTCATCAAGCATATAAAGAAATCAAACTCCGCAGTTGGAACGAGAAAAATATGTTTGAGCGTGTAATGGAAGAAATAAAACTTTGTGCAAAGTTATGGGAAAGTGATGCACATAACGAAGCGGTAAATCGCTTTTTAAATAAATCTAACAAATCATAATTCGACATAATCTAAAATGAAGAATGAATATACTGTCATTAAACAATTTTAGTTATCTAATATGTTTACAAGCGTTTATCTACGTTTTTTAGGTCTTAGATTCAATTGGAAAATAGGTAGTAACCTTTTTAAGGTTACTACCTATTTTTTATAAGTACTTCTATTCTATTTAATCTCATTATGTGCATATAGTAGTAAAAAATGTGAGGTGATAGAAAGTGGAAGGGAAAAGAAGAAAAGATCAATGGACTGCAGATGACGATGAAAAATTAGCAGAAATCGTTATCCAAGCTGTTCAAAATGGTAAAACACAACTGGAGGCTTTTGCTGAAGCTGCTAATGTTTTAAATCGGACGAAACAAGCTTGCGGGTTTCGTTGGAATAAAACATTACGCAGCCAATATGGTCAAATGTTAAACAGTGTAAGAAAAAGACCTAAACAATTAATGCGAAGTCATCTAAAATTAGCATTAAGCAGTTTTGATGAATTAACTGAAGCATATAACGAGTTAGAAATTAAATATAGAGAATTACAAACAGAACATGACAAACTTATCAAATGGCTAAACCAAGGTGTCAACTTTCTTGAACACCAAAAGTAATTATATGTGCTGAAGCTATCCAACACATTTTAATGTAATAATAGATTTCCTTTTTACATGGATAAGTAAGTGTAGAGCTTAGGACGGTCCGTAAAGGTATGATTAACTGTTGACCTATTAAAGGTTAATTTAAGTTATTCTATCATGGCCGCAAGCATTTAATAAGGAGAATCGTAGACTTTTGAAACAATATTATGACGTTTTACTTAAAAAATGAAGATACTAAGCTCCTGAAACGGCAGTCAATGCAGTTTATACTAATAAGTTTGAAGACATCGGATTAAAAGGAAAGAATGAAATTTGTGAAAGAAAAAATAGAAGAAAATAAAATTGTTGCACCTTGTATGTTAAGTCGTACTTCATCAGAAAGATTAAATTACTACTCAACGAAACAAATTTCATTACCTTCTCGAAACCATCCGGTAAATCCGGTATAATATGGATAAAATTAAGAGGTCTGCCAAGTAGGTAGACCTTTTCACGTACTGTAAATGGAGGATTTAATTGTGGATGTAGTTATTTTAGGTGCTGGAGCTGTTGGAATGCTTGTAGCGAGCTATTTATCAAAGGATAATCGTGTTACATTAGTTACAAGAAGACAAGCTCAGGCAGATTCAATAAATCAACAAGGTTTACATCGAATTAACATTGATCATTCTGTAGAACGATTGACGTTGAATAGTTCAATTCAATTCCCCCAATTGAAAACAGAAACAATAGTTATTGTAGCTGTTAAATATGGTCAATTAAAATCGATTTATCCACTCTTAAATGCTCTAAATGAAAATATACCATTAATCTTTTTACAGAATGGATTAGCTCATTATGAAGAAGTTTTAACATTACCACAAAAAAACATTGCATTTGGCTCATGTCAATTTGGCGCTCAAGTTGTAAATGATTTTACTGTAATCCATAGAGGGTTGGGTGTACTTAAACTGGCAGTTGGAAGGGGAAATAAGGAACTCTATTCGCTTTTAAAGAATATTGAGTTTTCAAATTTTCAAATTGAAAATGTAGAAAATGCAGAACAAATGCTATTTGAAAAGGCACTACTTAATTGTTTTATTAACCCACTCACTGCAATATTAAACGTGAAAAATGGTTATCTCAATGAAAGAGAATCTACATTGTGTTTACTTGAATTATTATTTGAAGAGTTTAAGAATGCTTTCCCAATTGAAATGGAGAATTTTCATTTTGATGACGTACAAAACTTATGTAATAAAACAGCAACCAATACATCTTCTATGTTAGCCGATATGTTAAACAATCGACCAACAGAAGTAGAAACAATCGTTGGAGCGCTTATAAAGAAAGCTGCATTAAAAGGCAATAAATTACCAACTTTACAAACTTTATATTACTTGACGAAAGCGTTAGAAGAGAAGGGAGTTGAGAACATGTGAGTATTCTCTTATATTTAGTAAGCTTTATAATCATATTTCCAATATTACTTTTACTATTCATTTATTTCATTTGTCGAAAGAAAAAAAAGAGTGAAGTAAAATCTTTTGGGTTAGCTGCAGATGTAACAACTTTTGTATTATTTTTATCGGTACCACTCTTTATTAGTAGCTTGTGGAATATTAATTTAAGTGTGTGGATTATATCGGCTGCAATAATTATTGCAATTATATTTACATATATTGATTGGAAATCAAAAAAAGAAATTGAAATATTGCCATTGGTAAAAAAAGTTTGGAGATTTTATTTTATCGTATTAATGGTAGCATACATATTAATATGGTTTGTTGGTATGCTTCATAAAATTATTACATATGTTTTCTTTTCATAAGCATTTTCTTTTGCAGTCACATGATAAAGGTTTACAATATACTATGAATTTGAAATAATTTAACCAGCACATATCAAACTGGTTTTACAGATAGTAGAGGAGATTATGGGATGAAACTGGAACAGATAGCATTGCCAGTTAACAATAAATTGTTATCTGCATATTGGTCAGGTAACGTAACGTTACATACATTTTTTGAATATCAATTACGTGAAGAATCTTATCAAAAGCGAGTTGATTATTTAAAGACGAAACAATATGATACAAAACGATTAAGTGATATTATTCGTTCATTTATGGAACCATTTGGTTTATCTGAGAAAGTGAATGAAAATTTATCTTACTTAGCTGATGGGTCGCCCGTAATCGTGGGGGGGCAACAAGCTGGCATATTAACCGGTCCACTTTACTCTGTTCATAAGGCAATTTCAGTCATTTTACTTGCAAAAGAACAATCGGAAAAATTGGGTTTGAAAGTAATTCCGTTATTCTGGGTTGCTGGAGAAGACCATGACATAGAAGAAATTAACCATACGTATACGATTGTAAAAGCAGAACCGAAAAAACGTGTCTACAGTGAACGTAAAAACCGTAAAACGATGGCATCAACAACAGAAATAAACAAACAAGAATTGCAAAAAACAATCGATGAAATTTTTAAAGATTTTGGAGAAACGGCATATACCCAAAGTTTGTATCAATTTATGCTCGATTCCATAGATGAAAGTAAGACATTTACTGAATTCTTTGTAAGATGCATGAATTCATTATTTAAAAACGAAGGTTTATTAATGATTGATGCAGCTTTTGTTCCATTTCGTAAATTTGAGTCCGACTTTTTCGGTCAAATCATTAAAAACAATGAAAATATTGCGGAGGCAGTTGTTCAAAAGGAACTATTGTTAAATGACTCTGGCTATGGAACTCCTATAGAAGCAAGTATTGATAACGCAAATCTATTCTTTGTACGAGATGGAGAACGTTTCTTATTAGAACGTAAAGAAAATTTGTTTATCAATGCTACTGCTAATGTGACATTCACAAAAGAAGAGTTACTAGAAATTGCAAAACAAAACCCGGAGCAATTAAGTAATAATGTTGTCACTAGACCGTTAATGCAAGAGATGACAATACCAGTTTTAGCGTTTGTTGGTGGACCTGGGGAACTAGCGTATTGGGCAACATTAAAAGATGCCTTTACCGTATTAGATTTACAAATGCCAATTATTGTGCCGAGGCTAAATTTAACACTTGTTACTCGTCAGGTTGATCAATTATTGCAAGAGTATCAGTTGACGGTTGAAGACGTATTCAATGGAAAAGTACCAGAAATGAAAAAAGCGTTCATTCAAAGTGTACAAGACGAAGAAGCAATTAAGCAGTTAGAGCACTTAAATGATATCCTTGATGAAAAGTATCAAGTTTTATTACAACATTTAAATGAACAAGAGCTACATCTAGAAGAAATCGTTGAAAAAAATAAAACCTATCATCTAACTCAATTAAATTATTTGAAAACAAAGATTGAACAACAGGTTCTCATAAAGCATGATAAAATCATTCGTCAATTTAAGACGATATCTTCAGAGATTTATCCAAATGATAATTATCAAGAACGTGTGTTTAATCCATATCAATACTTAAATATTTATGGACCAACATTAATTAAGGATCTATTGCAATTACCTATTAAGACTTCAAATGTTCATTATTTAGTTCGTTTGTAGTGTATAGATCGAGTTATCTCTTTGAGAGATAACTCTTTTTTTATGCCATTTTTCATATTCCAAAATTCCCCCATAAGGCTAAGTGTATGGATTATTAAAAGTTGCCAATAATTTAGTAAAAATTGTGGAGGAAAGTGGGGGAATGTGGTACATTATTTACTAAAGTGGGGTGAGTAGCATGTTCATGGGAGAATATCAACATTCCGTTGATACAAAAGGTCGACTAATTGTTCCCTCTAAATTTCGAGAGGATTTAGGAAATACTTTTGTAATTACACGTGGACTTGATAACTGTCTATTTGGCTATCCTATGGATGAATGGCGAAAACTCGAAGAAAAGTTAAAACAATTGCCTATGACGAAGAAGGATGCTAGAGCATTTGCTAGATTCTTTTTCTCAGGAGCAACAGAAGTTGAAATAGATAAACAAGGGCGTATTAATATACCATCACCACTTGCTACTTACGCTAACATTGAGAAAGAATGTGTTGTTATAGGTGTTTCGAGCAAAATTGAAATATGGGCAAAAGAAGCTTGGGCAACTTATTTCAACGAAGCAGAAGATTCTTTCAATGATATAGCAGAAAATTTAATTGGCTTTGACTTCTAGTTAAACTAACGCCAAAAAAGGAGTATTTACATTGTTCGATCATACAACCGTATTACTAAAAGAAACAGTTGATGGATTGGACATCAAACCTGATGGAATTTATGTGGATTGTACGTTAGGTGGAGCGGGGCACAGCGCGTATTTAGTGCAACAACTTTCCACTGAAGGACGATTAATCTGTTTCGATCAAGATATAACAGCGATAGAACATGCGAAACAAAGACTTGCAAACTATTTAGATCGTGTGACGTTTATACACTCTAATTTCCGTTATATCAAAGAAGAACTTGAAAAGATCGATATCTATAAGGTTGATGGCATTCTATACGATTTAGGAGTTTCTTCTCCACAACTTGATACACCAGAACGTGGGTTTAGTTATCACCATGATGCACCGTTAGATATGCGTATGGATCAACATGCAGAAGTGAGTGCATTTCATGTGGTTAATGAATGGCCGTATGAGGATTTAGTTCGAATCTTTTTCCGCTATGGTGAGGAAAAATTCTCTAAACAAGTTGCTCGGAAAATTGAAGAAGCAAGAAAAAATGCTCCAATTGAAACAACGGGTCAACTAGTTGAATTGATTAAGGAAGGCATTCCAGCACCAGCACGTAGAAAAGGTGGACATCCAGCAAAAAGAATTTTCCAAGCTATTAGAATTGCAGTGAACGATGAACTCGGTGCAGCTGAAGACTCGTTAGTAGATGCAATTGAATTATTAAAAGTTGGAGGACGCATAAGTGTTATAACCTTCCATTCATTAGAGGATCGATTAACAAAAACAATTTTTAAGGAAGAATCATCCTTACCAGATTTACCTCCGGGATTGCCGGTAGTACCTGATGAGTTTAAACCAACGTTAAAACTTGTAACTAGGAAGCCAATTCTACCGACGGAAGAAGAATTGGAAAATAACAATCGATCAAGATCAGCGAAACTACGAATTGCTGAAAAAATAAATGAAAAAGGACGTGGTTAAATGGCGGTAAGAGCAAGGCAATTTCAAACATATGTTGAACAACCTGTAGTTCAAGTGCCAAAACATACCATTCAACCTGTAAAAAAGAAAAAGCGAGTTACAGCAAAAGAAAAGTTACTTTATATTGCATTTGTAGTTGTGATGGCGTTAATGGCAGTTGTAGTATTACAAAAGCAAAGTTCAATACAACAGACTACAATTGAAATTCAAGACATTCAAAATCAAATCTCAGAAATATCTAAACAAAACGTCGATTTGAAAGTTAAAGTTGCAGAACTATCGAATTATGATCGGATTATGGAAAAAGCAAAAGCACTC
This sequence comes from Ureibacillus sp., assembly GCA_031178355.1. Classification (GTDB taxonomy): domain Bacteria; phylum Bacillota; class Bacilli; order Bacillales_A; family Planococcaceae; genus Ureibacillus. Next base: position 34,821 of record JAPSJC010000008.1, on the reverse strand, counting down.
GGTTTAACTCTAAATGAGAAAAATGTAAAGGTAGTGCCGGGAGAATGAAAAAGAAAAAATTTCGATTCCAATGGGGAGCCTTTCTAATGTTTATTATTTATGGAGGGCTCTTTTTTGCATTGTTTATTAGAATTGTGCATATTCAAACAACCGGTGTTGTGAATGGACAAGTATTGGAAGCAAAGGCTGCCGCACTATATGAAAAGGAAGCAGTACTTACGGCGGAACGGGGAAAAATTCTAGATCGGAATGGCAATGTTATTGCAGAAGATACACTAAGCTACCGTCTAATTGCTGTAGTTAGTCCACAAGCTACTACAAATAAAGAAAATCCACGACATGTTATTGACCCGCAGAAAACCGCAGAAGTACTAGCGAACCATATTCAAATGGATGAACAAGAAATATATAAGCAGCTAACGAAGAAAATACAAGATAAAAACGGAGAGTTAAAACAACCATACCAAGTTGAATTTGGTTCTGCTGGCCGTAGTATTAGTCACGAAATAAAAACTGCAATTGAAGAAGAAAATTTACCGGGTATTTTATTTACAAGCGATACAAAGAGATATTATCCAAATGGCCCATTTGCCTCACATTTAATCGGATTTGCACTAAAGGAACAACCCGAAGGTCAAGATACAATAAAAACTGTAGGGAAGATGGGCCTAGAACTGTTCTATAATGAGGAGTTAACCGGAATAGATGGAACAATGCAATATAAAAGTGATGCATTTAAATATTTACTACCAAATAGTGAAAAAATGGTGAAACCTGCCAAAAATGGTAGTGATATTTATTTAACGATTGATAAAACAATTCAAAACTTTTTAGAAGAATCCATGACAGAAGTGTTTAAAGAATATGAACCTGAAACAATGATTGCTATTATTGCAAATCCAAAAACAGGGGAAATTTTAGCAATGAGCCAACGTCCAACATTTGACCCGGAAAATCGTATCGGTTTAGACGATTGGTTGAATACAGCAACCCAAAAGATTCTAGAGCCAGGTTCTACAATGAAAATTTTCACACTCGCAACAGCGATAGAAACAGGAAAATGGAATCCAAATAATATCTATCAATCTGGTTCCTATACTTTATTAGATAGAACAATTCGAGATCATAACTATGTTGGTTGGGGACCTATTACTTATTTAGAAGGAATACAGCGTTCTTCAAATACATTAATGGCATATTTGTTAGAGGATATCGGAAATGAACGGTTCGTTGACTACTTGAATAAATTTGGCTTTGGAAAACCGACTGGCATTGACTTACCAGGCGAGGTTAGTGGGAAGATTTTAACCGATTATCCAATTGACTATGTTACAACAACATATGGACAAGGTTCAACAGTCACACCAATACAATTAATTCAAGCAATGACAGCAATTGCGAATGATGGGGAAATGCTGCAACCATATGTAATTGATAGCTTAGTAGATTCCGAAGGTAAAGTAATCAAGCAACAAGAGCCAATCGTAAAAGAGAATCCAATTTCTGCTGAAACAGCTAAACATGTACGGGATATTTTAGCTACAACCGTTACATCTGAAGCTGGGTCAGCTCAAAAATATAAAATTGATGGTTATGATGTTGCTGGTAAAACTGGGACTGCATATGTAGCAGATTCTAGTGGAGCTGGTGGATACTTAACTGGTCAAAATAACTATTTATATTCATTTTTAGGAATGGCACCTGTTGATGACCCACAGTTGATTATGTATGTGGCTGTAAAAAGACCTCAATTAGAACTTGGAGAAACCGGTTCAGATCCAGTATCTGAAGTCTTCACATCAGTTATGGAAAGCAGTCTTAAATATTTAAATATTGACCCGGAAAATGTTGTAGAAGTAGAAACTACGAAACTTGGTAAATATGTTTCTAAAAATACAGTCGAAGTGGAACAAAGTCTAAGAGAAGTAGGGCTTAATCCAATTATCATTGGAGAAGGTGGAGAGATTCTTGACCAGTATCCTAAAGGTGATTTGCAATTAACAAATGGAAGTGTTGTGTATTTAAAAACAGCTGGTGCGATAACGATTCCGGATTTCACAAATTGGTCATTAAGAAATGTACTTGTATATAAATCTTTATCTGGTCTTAATATTGAAATTTCAGGAGAAGGATATGTTGATAGTCAAAGTGTATCTCCCGGAACGGTAGTCAATCAATCTTCACCAATTGTGGTTAATTTAAAAACACCTAAAGAGACTTTTTTATCACCACTTGACGTAGAAGATTTAGAGGGTGAGCTACCTCAAGATTAATTTCAAGTAACCTGGTTTCTCTCGAGGGTTCATAGAGTTAGATTCATATTTTTAGTGAAGTCAAGTTCATGAGATATATGATCTTAATAAGACAAAGTATTGTTTAGATTACTATGTAAAAACACTTGTGTAGAATACAAGTCCAATTTTTTTCATACCTTGTTAAAAACGAGGTGTGAATGTCGAATGAAGTGGATTTCAAGCATATCTAAAAAACGGTTGAGGTTAATAGTATATGCCTTCATGTTATTCGGGCTTGCTGTCATTATTCGATTGTTTTATGTACAGGTCTTAAAACATGATGACTTTACTGAGCTTGCGAAACAAAACTGGGATAGAGAGGTACCATTCGCTTCTGAGCGTGGAGAAATAACAGATAGAAATGGTGAGATTATTGTGTCAAATAAATTAGCACCAACTCTATATTTTATGCCTGCACAGAATGATAATATTAAAGAAGCGGCTAATAAAATAGCAGAAGTGTTAGATCTAGATGCACAGAAACTATTTGAAAAAATGAATTCAACTGCATATTTAGTAAAGCTCGCACCAGAGGCGAAAAATATTTCGTATGAACAAGCTGTTCAAATTCAAGGACTAAAAATAGACGGGCTATACAGTGGAGTTGACTATGTAAGACATTATCCATATGGATCGCTCTTATCAAGATTTATTGGCTTTACTGGGTATGATACACAAGGACTAGCTGGTATCGAATATCAATATGACAAACTATTAACTTCAAAATCTGCAGCTATTCGATTATTTACTGACGCTGCTGGTAATTCATTGCCCCATGTTGATGATGAATGGCGAGATGGGGAGGCAGGAGCTACTGTTGAATTAACAATAGATTTGGATGTTCAACAAGTAATAGAACGTGAGTTATCTCAAGCCATGGCAAAGTATGATGCCGATCAAGCTCTAGCCATTGCGATGAATCCTAAGACTGGTGAGATTTTAGGTCTTGCATCCTATCCAACTTATGATCCTTCCAATTTTGAAGAAGTGGAGCAATCCATTTACAATCGCAATTTGCCAGTATGGATGACATACGAACCAGGTTCCACATTTAAAATTATTACGCTTAGTGCTGCACTTGAAGAAGGTGTAGTGGATTTGGAAAAAGATACCTTTTACGATAAGGGTTATACAATGGTTGAAGGTGCTCGACTACGCTGTTGGAAACGTGAAGGACATGGCGAAGAAACATTTCTACAAGTAGTTGAAAATTCATGTAACCCTGGATTTATAGAATTAGGACAACGTGTTGGTCCAGAAAAATTATTAGGATACATTAAAGACTTTGGTTTTGGAGAAGCAACTGGGTCCAATATTCCAGGTGAAGCAAACGGTATTTTATTCGCTGAAGAAAACTTTGGACCAGTTGAACATGCAACCACATCATTTGGTCAAGGTATATCCGTAACGCCAATTCAACAAGTTACAGCCATTGCAGCAGCAGTGAATGGTGGTAAACTATTTACACCATATGTAGTATCAAAAATTTATGATACTGAAACGGGTAAAGTAATACACGAAAATACACCTCAAATGAAAAAAGAAGTGATTAGTGAAGAAACATCTGCACTAGTGCGTAAAGCTCTTGAATCAGTAGTCGCAAATGGATCTGGTCGACAAGCATTCCGTGATGGATTGAGGATTGGTGGTAAAACAGGGACTGCTCAAAAAGTGCAGGATGGAAGGTATATGGATGGAAATTACATTGTATCCTTTATAGGCTTTGCTCCGGCAGATGATCCAGAAGTTGTTGTCTATGTGGCTGTAGATAATCCAAAAAGTGCAACTGTTTTTGGAAGTACAATCGCTGCTCCAATTGTAGGTCAAATAATTGAAGATATTGCACCCACACTTGGAATTAAAGTTGATCGTGAAGGACAAATGGAAAAGCAGTATCGATGGGGAGATCCAATTACAGATCGAGTACCGAATCTAGTAGGTTTATCAGTTGATGAATTAATGAAATTACAATACCCTTATCGTATTGAAATGCATGGTGAAGGGGAGCTTGTTTTATCTCAGCTACCAGAACCAGAAAATATACTTGAAGTGGATGGTACAATTCATCTATATTTAGGGAATGAATTAACTGAGGACCAATCGGCTCCAAATAACACAACGGACGCAACTGATGATTCAAATTCGGAAAGCGACCCAAATACTTCTAATGAAACTAACTCAGAAAATGATTCGAATTAGGTAGTGTAGTTTTAACATTTAACTAATATTTCAACTCCAATTGTGGCGTCTAAAAAAGCCGGGAATTTTTACATATGCTTAAAAATTCTTGGCTTGCAATTGCCGAGTATATGGCAAGGCGCATTTAGTTTAAAAATTTTTTGAAAGAACTTGATTTAAAGGAGATTTAACATGACAATCACAACAACAATAACCATTTTAGCAACATCATTCTTGATTTCAGTGATTCTAGCACCGATGTTAATACCTATGTTGCGTAGGTTAAAGTTTGGGCAAAGTATTCGCGAAGAGGGCCCACAGTCTCACATGAAGAAAGCTGGAACCCCGACGATGGGCGGTATCATTTTTTTAATATCAATTATTGCTACTACGGTCATTGTTGGTAATTTATATAATGTATTTACTACTCAAACTGTCGTCATGCTATTAGTTTTATGCGGATTCGGTTTAATTGGCTTTTTAGACGATGGTATAAAAGTAATATTTAAACGTAACTTAGGACTTACCTCTCTACAAAAATTGGTAGGACAGATTATCATTTCAATTTTAGCATTTATACTTTTACGTGTTGCTTTTGATACTTCCTTAACAATACCGTTTGTAGACTGGACATTTGATTTAGGACTATTCTATGTTGGTTTCTTAATCTTTTGGTTAGTAGGATTCTCAAATGCTGTGAATTTAACGGATGGTTTAGATGGGCTTGTTGCAGGTACTGCTTCTATAGCCTTTACAGCATTTGGTGTTATCGCGTTGTTTAACGACCAAACAGATGTTGCAATTTTTACATTTGCAATCACGGGTGCTCTTCTTGGATTTTTACTATTTAATGCTAATCCGGCGAAAGTATTTATGGGGGATACCGGGTCACTTGCACTTGGTGGAGCCCTTGCATTAGTATCAATTCTTGTAAAAGAAGAACTGTTATTAGTCATCATTGGATTAGTATTTGTAATTGAGACATTATCAGTAATACTACAAGTTGCAAGTTTTAAATTAACTGGTAAGCGTATATTTAAAATGAGCCCAATCCATCATCATTTTGAGTTATCTGGATGGTCTGAAAGAAAAGTTGTACTTGTCTTTTGGTTTACAGCACTAATTGTTGCTTTAATAGGGGTATTATCGGAGGCATTAATATGATTGAATATACACAACTACAACATAAAAAAGTTTTAGTATTGGGACTTGCAAAAAGTGGGGTAGCAGCATCTGAACTACTTCACCAATTAGGTGCGTTTGTTACAGTTAATGATTCAAAACCATTTGAGGACAATCCACAAGCACAAAGCCTATTGCAAAAAGGAATAACGGTCATTTGTGGTCGTCATCCAGAGGATCTACTTGATGAAGGATTTGAATTAATTGTAAAAAATCCAGGTATTCCGTATAGTAACCCTGTTATTACGGATGCCTTAGATCGTAACATTCCTATCATTACAGAAGTTGAATTGGCTTATTTAATAAGTGAAGCACCCTTTATAGGTATTACGGGCACTAATGGAAAAACAACGACAACAACATTAGTGTACGAAATGTTAAAGAACGGCAATCGCAATCCTCTTATTGCTGGTAATATAGGAACCGTTGCATGTGGTGTAGCAATGAATGCAACCAAAGAGGATGTCATTGTTACCGAATTATCCTCCTTCCAATTAATGGGTATTGAAACATTCAAACCAAAAATTGCTATATTGACGAACTTGTTCGATGCACATTTGGATTACCACGGTACATTTGAGGAGTATGCAGAAGCAAAGTTTAATATTACGAAAAACCAGGATGAGTCGGATTGGTTAATTTATAATGCAAATCAACAAATTCTAAAGCAGTATGTAGAAAAAGCAAAGGCTATAAAGGTACCTTTTAACTCTGAAAAAAGAACCGAAGAGGGTATTAGTGCGGATGCTAACCAGATTTATTGGCAAGGTGAACCGTATATTGAACGGTCGAACATTGCTTTACCTGGAAAGCATAATTTAGAGAATATTTTAGCAGCCTTAGCTGCCTGCATTCTACATGGATGTGAAAAAGAAAAGATGGTAGAAGTTTTAAAAACTTTTTCAGGTGTACGTCATAGAACTCAATTTGTTCGTGAATGGAATGGTCGTAAAATATACAACGATTCAAAAGCAACAAATTGCCTCGCAACAAAAGTTGCCCTTGATGCTTTTACAGAACCAACAGTATTAATAGCAGGGGGACTGGATCGTGGTCATTCATTCGATGAGCTACGGGACTCAATGAAAAATGTAATTAGTGTTGTTGCATATGGTGAAACGAAAACTCGTTTACTAGAGTTTGCAAAATCATGCGGAGTAGATAATACAACTGAAGCCTTAGATGTTGAAGACGCAGTGCAAAAAGCTGCATCTATTTCAAACCCAGGGAATATAATTTTACTCTCACCTGCTTGTGCAAGTTGGGATCAATACCCAAACTTTGAAGTGCGTGGAGACCTTTTTATTGATGCTGTAATGAAACTTAAATAAGAAAATTAGAAAATAGAGGAAAGGATGCCTTATCTGAAGTTTACTTATAAGAGGCTTTTTATCACCTCAGCAATATTGTTATCGGTAGTTGGTATTTTGTTCGTTTATTCTGCTGGTACATATTGGAGTTCGATTCATTATGAAGGAGATACCCCTTTCTATATACGACAATCTATTTTTTTAGTTATAGCAATCATTGTTTTCCTTATGATAACGAATATGTCGATATTTACCCAAGAAAAAACATGGGTTACATTGTACGTGTTTTCGTTATTGTTATTAGTCCTAGTATTAATTCCAGGAATCGGTCTTTCTCGAAATGGTTCGCAAAGTTGGATTGGACTAGGTCCACTGACGATGCAGCCAGCAGAATTAGTCAAAATTACTACTCTTATGTATTTGAGCTATTTACTAAGCAAGGTGAAAAATAGTGAAAGAGTTGTTCAGTTTAAACATTTTTTAATTATTATCATTCCAAGTGCTTTAATTATGATACAACCAGATTTTGGTTCAGTATTTATCTTAATTGTTTCAGCTTTTATGCTACTTTTTGTAGCAAGGTATCCGGTGAAATTATATGTAGGAATTATTGGGTTAGGAGTTATTGGGTTAGTAGGTCTGATTATGTCAGCACCATACCGACTTCAGCGTATATTTGCATTTATCGATCCTTGGGCTGATCCATTAGGTGCAGGATTCCAGGGTGTTCAATCCATGTTAGCGATAGGCCCAGCAGGTTTACTAGGCCATGGTTTTGGAGATAGCCGTCAAAAATTCTTATATCTGCCAGAGCCACAAAATGACTTTATTTTTTCAATTATCTTAGAAGAAATTGGCTTTTTAGGTGGTATGGTCGTACTCTTATTGTTTGGAATGTTTATATACTCGGGAATTGGATTAGCTATGCAAGCGACTCAAAGCTCACATTTTTATGCCATAGTGTCACTTGTAAGTATGATAGGATTCCAAGCATGTTTAAATATTGGTGTTGTTATTGGGCTAATACCTGTAACTGGTGTGACATTACCATTTATTAGTTATGGTGGAACGTCACTAATGATTATATGGTTTATTGTAGCAATTGTAATAAGTTACTCAAATCGTACAGAAACTGTTAAATAATAGAAGGAAGGAGGAGTAAAAATGGAGAAAGTTATTGATATAGAAGATCGCATCCCAACATTACGAGAACGAAGAAGAAAAAGAACAAACAAAAAATTTATCACATTAATAACACTATTTTTCCTAACCTTATTTTTACTCCTTTATTTCCAATCTTCGTATAGTGATATTAAGACGATCAATATAAAAGGGTCAAACCTAGTAGGCGAAGATGTTTATAAAGACGAGTCAACATTACAGGTTGGACAATCAATGTGGAGTTTTAGGGAGAAAGAAATTGAAGAGCAGTTAAAAACTTTGAATTGGGTAAAGAATGTAGAAGTTCAGAAACATTGGCTTACTTCAGTGGAAATTAAGGTTGAGGAATGGCAGAAAGTAGCATATGTATCAGAGGGGAACGCATATTATCCTATGTTGGAAAATGGCGTTATCTTTAAAGAGTCAAGCACAGATGTACCAATCGATGCTCCAATATTTTTAGCATTTGAAGATAGCGATTTGAGAAAACGTTTACTAAAAGAATTAGCAGAGCTAGATTTAACCGTCTTATCACTAATTTCTCAGATTATTGCAACTCCTACTGAAGCGGATCCTTATGCAATCACATTATATATGAATGATGGGTATGAGGTAAGGGCTGAAATTACTTCGTTATCAGAGAAGTTAAACTATTATCCATCAATTGTTGCACAAATTGAAAGCGCTGGCGAGTACGAAAAAGGGATTATTGATATTGAAGTAGGGACATATTATAGATCATATCCTGAAGAATATGCACCAACACAATCTGATGAACTGTTAGACGTCGAAGCCACTTCATCAGACGAAACTGCTAATACCGACGAGGAAGTGTTAGCAAATGAGTAAAGAAAAATATATAAAGCCACCTTCTCGAAAAAGTATTACTATTTTAATTGTATGTATCGTAACGGGATTTATTATTGGTTATTCGTATAATCTTTCAAAAGATAAACAAAAAATTACAAGTCCTTATCTAGACCAAGCTGAATCCTATCGGGAAGAGTTGATACATCAGCAGGAACGAAACAAGGAACTAACAGAAGAATTAAATGAAATTCAAACCAAAATCCGTGACTACGAAAAATCCTTTGCAACTGATGAAAAAGAGTTTGAAAATCTTCTTCTAGAAGCAGAGAAATTACGACTCATGTTAGGGGAAATTCCGGCAATGGGTCCAGGGATTCGTATCACATTAAATGACTCTGAATATGACCCGAATAATTCTAATCCAAATGATTATATCGTCCACGAAAGTCACATTTTCAAGGTCATTAATGAGTTGAAAATTTCAGGTGCTGAAGCAATCGCAATTAATGGTCAAAGGCTAAAAACCAATTCTTATATAAGTTGTACTGGGCCTGTTATAACAATTGATGGAAAACAGTATCCGGCACCATTTGTAATTGAGGCTGTAGGAAATCCAGAAGTTTTAAACTCTTCATTACAAATTGTTGGGGGCGTTTTTGATCAACTGCTGAATGACCAAATTGTAGTAACAATCGAACAAAGCGGGCATATTGTAATGCCTTCTGTCAACGATAACCAAAGCTAGGTCGTCAGGAGGGGAACAGATGAACAAGAAGGTGGTTACCCGAATAACGATTGTGTCATCTATCGTAGGGCTTATGATAGCTGTTCAATATAATACGGTGAAGGAACCAACAGAAAGAGATACACGAGATAATTGGGAGTTAAGAAAAGAACTGTCTGAGGAAAAGAAGAGACATTCTAAGCTACTCTCAGAAATTCTGTTGTCAAATGAAGTCGCCGATGAATATGAAAATACCGAAACAAAAGATAAAGGTGAAATTTTACAAAATACTGTAGAGCAGCTAAATCGAGAAGCAGGCCTTTCAGAAGTAAGTGGTCCTGGTATTGAGATAACAATTAGACCAGCCGTGGAATTAGTACAAGCTGGTTTTCCTATAAAATCAATTGCGCCAGAATTATTGTATCGCTTAGTTAATGAAATAAACCGTTTTGAAGGTCAATTTATAGAAATAGATGGTCAACGAATCGTTCATACTACCGCAATACGTGATATTAATGGAACTACTACAGTAAACGGTATTCCTATTAGTGAAACGTATGTAGTGATTAAAGTGATTACAGAAAGTTATGAAAAAGCTGAGTTATTAAATAACTATTTAAACATTTCATCTTTCAAAGATGCATTTTATATGGATAACTTAAATCTAGTAATCGGTAACCCAGAAGAACATATAACAATATCAGAATATCATGGTACTTTAACAAATGAGTACCTAATCGAACAAAATAAAGGGGAATAAATATGTGGTTGCCATTTTTAGGATTAATACTAGGACTAGCCTTTGGAATATTAACCGATATTCAAATTCCTTCTATGTATGAGAACTATTTATCGATTGCTGTCCTCGCAGCCTTAGATACTTTATTTGGTGGTATTCGTGCCTACTTACAACAAGTTTATGATGATAAAGTATTTATTTCAGGATTTTTCTTTAATATTGCGTTAGCAGCTGGCCTCGCATTTTTAGGTGTTCATATAGGTGTTGACTTGTATTTAGCAGCCATTTTCGCCTTTGGTGTTCGCCTTTTCCAAAATATTGCTGTTATTCGACGAATTATGATACAAAAATGGGATGAGAGACGCATAAAAAAGAGTGAAAAAACAGTAGAATAGCGGTAAAATCAATATAGTAAATAGAATTTACTTAGACAAGATGTATAAATTACAATAGAATGAGTATAGGAGCAATCGAAGGAGGTGCGGTGAAGTTGAATAACCAAGATATATATATTTCACTCGATATAGGGTCGTCTTCTATTAAAGTGTTAATAGGAGAAGTGAATAACGAACAATTACATGTCATCGGAGTCGGCAATGTGAAAACAAGTGGCGTTCGTAAAGGTGCAATCGTTGATATTGATGCGACGGTACAATCCATTCGAAAAGCAATTGATGAAGCAGAACGAATGACTGGCATCACGATCAACGAAGTAGTGTTAGGAATTCCAGCAAATCAAACAGCATTACAATCTGTAAAAGGTGTTGTCGCAGTTAATAGTGAAAACCGTGAAATTAGCGACGAAGATTTAGAGAGAGTAATTGAATCCGCACAAGTAATGTCGATTCCACCTGAACGAGAATTAGTTAATTTATTACCGAAACAATTTATAGTCGATAACTTAGATGAAATTAAAGACCCGCGTGGAATGATTGGCATACGTCTAGAATTGGATGCTACAATGATTACAACTTCAAAAACTTTACTACATAATGTGCTACGTTGTGTAGAGCGAGCGGGTTTGAAAATAAGAGAAATTTATTTACAACCTTTAGCAGCTGGTTTTTTTGCTTTGACAGAGGACGAAAAAAATCAAGGAACTGCGTTTATAGATTTAGGTGGTGGCTCAACTACCCTTGCAGTATTTGAAGATGGGCTTTTAACACATGCTGGAGTAATTCCAGTTGGTGGGGAGCATATAACAAAAGATTTATCTATTATTCTAAAAACAACAACAGAGCAAGCTGAAAAAATTAAGAAGCAATATGGACATGCATATTACGAGGACGCTTCAGAAGATGAAATCTTTGAAGTTCCTGTTTCAGGTACTGATATGGTAGACCAATATAGTCAGAAATTTATTTCTGAGATTATTGGCGTTAGATTAGAAGAGTTATTTGAATTGGTCTTAGATGAACTAGTTAGACTAGGTGTAAGAGATTTACCTGGAGGCGTAGTCATTTCGGGTGGTGTTGCTCACTTAGAAGGTATAGCTCAACTAGCTCGTCAAGTGATGCAAACACGTGTTAGAGTTTATACACCTGATTATATAGGTGTTCGTGAGCCAGCATATACAACTGCCGTTGGATTAATTAGATATGCAAATTTCGAAGATGAGTTTTATGGTAGAAGTGAGCAAGAAACTTTTGCAACAATTGGGGCAAGTAATACTCCTCCTAAAAAACATTCAACTTCAAATGAAAAAGCAGATAATAATAAAACAAGCGTCATCAACAAAGCAAAGAAACTGTTTGATAAGTTTTTTGAATAGCAAACATGATCATCTTTATAGACTAGTGTGGTAGGAGGAAAAACAATGTTGGAATTTGATACTAGTATCGACCAGCTAGCTAACATCAAAGTAATTGGCGTTGGTGGCGGCGGTAATAATGCGGTAAATAGAATGATTGAGCACGGGGTACAGGGTGTTGACTTTATTGCTGTAAATACAGATGCTCAAGCTTTAAATCTATCAAAAGCAGAATATAGATTACAGATTGGAAATAAGTTAACTCGTGGTTTAGGTGCTGGTGCTAATCCGGAAGTAGGTAAAAAAGCAGCTGAAGAAAGCCGTGAACAACTCGAAGAAGTACTACGTGGCGCCGATATGGTCTTTGTAACTGCAGGTATGGGTGGAGGAACTGGAACAGGTGCAGCCCCTGTAATTGCATCAATTGCACGTGATTTAGGTGCATTAACTGTTGGGGTAGTAACGAGACCATTCTCTTTCGAAGGTAAGAAGCGTCAAACACAAGCAATTGGTGGTATTTCTTCGATGAAAGAAGCGGTGGATACACTAATTGTCATTCCCAATGACAAACTATTACAAATTGTTGACAAAAACACACCAATGCTTGAAGCGTTCCGTGAAGCGGATAATGTTTTACGTCAAGGTGTACAAGGTATTTCAGATTTAATTGCAACACCTGGTTTAATCAACCTTGACTTCGCCGATGTTAAAACAATCATGTCTGATAAAGGTTCGGCATTAATGGGAATTGGTATTGCTACTGGGGAAAATCGTGCAACAGAAGCTGCTAAAAAAGCGATTTCAAGTCCATTACTTGAAACGTCGATTGATGGTGCGAAAGGTGTCATCATGAATATTACTGGTGGTTCTAACTTAAGTCTATTTGAAGTGCAAGAAGCAGCTGACATTGTTGCTTCTGCGTCTGATGAAGAAGTAAACATGATCTTTGGATCTGTTATTAACGAAAACTTAAATGATGAAATTATTGTTACAGTAATCGCAACAGGATTTACTGAAGAACACATAACTCAACAACCAAAAGCGCGTTCTATTAATGGAGGGATACGTCAGACACAACAAGCTCCAACTAGTCGTGAACGTGTAGAGCCAACTCATACAAATACACATAATGAGCCTGTCCGTAATAGTAATCATCAAGCGAATCAATCTCAAGAAGATATGTTAGATATTCCAACGTTCTTACGTAATCGAAATAGAAATCGTTAATAACTAATCGTTAAATCGAAATCGACTCTATATTTTAGGGTCGATTTTTTTATTTATAAATTACTAAGGAGGGCTCAGGGGGCGCCTATGGAAATCGACGTCTGACTCGGAACAAACGATACTATATTAAAACTTATATCCCTAACACCTTATTTTAAATGTTTTGTATATGAGAAAAGAACAGTTCAACTAATTTTGTTCCAATGAATCTTTCAAAACAAGAAACTTAGAATTTCGATAGAACTTTCGAGTTTTTTAAGAAACTAGTTGGTAATGTAAATGGTTCGTTATAGCGTTAACTTGGAGAGCTATCTATTTTTTAGTTTATCATGTCGATTTATTCTCTTTTATGAAAGGCTTTGTCAAAAATATTTTTAGTTTATGTACGACCGTTTGACATTTTCTACATCTCTCAAATGATAATCTATCTTTAGGAGGACGCTAAAATGATTGGAGAATTACTCGTACTATACAATACGTTATTCAATTACTTTTTATTAAAATTTACACAAGAAATAACGGGTTTGTATGTTAAGCGAAGTAGGTTGATCCTAAGTGCATTTTGTAGCGGACTTGTCGCAAGTATTTTGCATCATTCTTTACTTGGAGCTGTGCTTAGTTTCGTCATTCTGATTGGGGTAGCGTTTTCATTTAAAATTCAAACACTATTAAAACAAGGAACTGTACTAGTAATTGCAACATTTTTTCTAGGTGGATTATTAACGAGTATATTGCCATTTTTACTTAACCAATCTGATTTTCTTTTTTTCATATTCTGTACGTCTATTGCATTCATAAGTTTATCTGCTATTCATGTAAAGTGGAGAAATATGAAACAAGAGAAAATACAGTTCTCGTTTGTTGTTGAATGTGAATTAGTACTATTGCAAAAAGCATATCAAATTAGAGGTTTTATTGATACAGGTAATGAATGTGTGGAGCCGATGAGTCAAAAACCAGTGCACTTTCTTTCATATAATGCTGTTTCAAAAAACTTACCTGATGATTTTCATGATGCTTTACTTAAATGGGATGAAAATAATCCTTATAAGTTAGATATGTTCCCATCGAATGTATACCCCAAAATTCGAATTTTGACACTCTCCACTGTGCAAAAAGAGAAGTCCACAGTACTTGCATTTCGATTTGATCGACTGAAAATAAGTGGAACTACAAATAAAGAAATCTATGATGAATATGTTGTATTTACTCGCAATGATTCCAAGTATCCACAAGATGCACAAATGATATTACACGTTTTAGCGCTTTAACTTCAAGTTAATTCATAAAGGGGGAAAATGATTGTTTAAAACTGTAATAGCCTTTTTTCAAAAAATTTGGAGTAAGTTTCGAGTCAAGGGAACGTACTATATAGGGGGGCACGATTCATTGCCAGTACCATTAACTAGAGAAGAAGAAATGACAGTTATTGAAGCCTTTATGAATGGAGATCTTAGAGCCCGCGATACATTAATTGAGAGAAATTTAAGACTAGTTGTTTATATCGCTAGAAGATTTGATAATACAGGTACACCTATAGAAGATTTAATTAGTATCGGCTCAATTGGATTAATAAAGGCAATCGAAACATTTAACACAGAAAAAAATATAAAACTTGCTACTTATGCTTCTCGCTGTATAGAAAACGAAATTTTAATGCATCTAAGAAAAACGAGTCGAATGAAAGGCGAAGTTTCATTAGATGAGCCATTAAATTCTGATCCTGATGGGAACGAATTATTATTATCAGATATATTAGGGACAGAAGAAGAAATTATTATGAATGATGTAGAGAAAAAAATTGAACGTGCAACGATGTTTCAAGCGATTAACGGCTTAAGTGAACGAGAAAGGTATATAATGGAGTGTCGCTTCGGTTTAAATGGAAAACAAGAAATGACACAAAAAGAGGTTGCAGATCACTTAGGAATTTCTCAATCCTATATCTCGCGTCTCGAGAAAAAAATCATTTTAGATTTAAGGGAACATTTAAATCAACCGATTTCTTAATTAAATTACTAATAACAGAATATTTTAACTAAAAGGTTTCGTACTTAAAGTAAGATACTTTTCTCTCATTATTATATGCATGATATCTGTACGTTATCATCGTTTAAATTTGATTATTCTAAGAAGTTATCAAATTCATTGGATGAAATTGGACGGATATATCGTGCATATTCTTTTTTAATCCGGACAAACTTAAAAAACAGTTCAGAGATAAAAAAATATAGTTCGGAGGAAAAGAAGATGGTGCGAACAAAAGTAGAGCTTTGTGGTGTTGATACAGCTTCTTTGCCAGTACTAAAACATGAAGAGATGAGAGAGTTGTTTGTTCGATTACAAAGTGGAGAAGAATGGGTAAGAGATGAGTTAGTTATATGTAATCTTCGCCTTGTATTAAGTATAGTAGGTAGATTTTCGTATCGTGGTGAACAAGCTGATGACCTATTTCAAGTAGGATGTATCGGTTTATTAAAAGCAATTGATCATTTTGACTTAAAGCATAATGTACGATTTTCAACATATGCTGTACCAATGATAATTGGCGAAATTCGTAGACACTTACGTGATCACCACGCACTTAGAGTTTCAAGATCATTAAGAGATATTGCATACAAAGCAATGCAGGCAAAGGAGAAGTTCATTTCAGAAAATTTATATGAACCTACAATTGAACAACTTGCTGAAATGATTGAAATGAAAAAAGAAGATGTACTGTATGCACTTGATGCAATTCAAGACCCATTGTCTTTACAAGAACCAATTTATTCCGATGGTGGCGATGCAGTCTTTATTATGGACCAACTGCGTGACGATGATGTATCAGAGGATCAATGGGTTGCATATGTTAGTGTAAAAGAGAGTATGCAAAAACTTGATGAAAGACAGCAAATGATCCTAGCAAAAAGATTTTACTACGGGGAAACTCAAACAGAAATTGCTAAATCATTGGGTATTTCACAAGCGCAAATTTCTAGACTTGAAAAAAATGCAATTGAGACAATGCAAAAAGACTATAAAGTGAATTAATGAAATACATGTTTATCTAAAAAGTTAATAATATAAATTTAATCATAACATGGACGCACTAGGTTAAAGCTTAGTGCGTTTTTATTTTTTTAGAAAGGGGTTACGAACATGAGGTTTTCTGATGTGCAACAAAAGGAAATTATTGAAGCTAATAGTGGTAGATTTATAGGTTTTATTATTGATGCTGAAGTGGATGAGCAAACAGGGAAAATTGTTGCTTTTCTTATATCGGAACCTAAAAAGTTCCTATCTTTTTTACAAAGTGACGAGACTGTGAGTAAAGTGTTCATAAACGATATTTTAGTAATAGGAAAAGATGTCATTTTAGTCAAATCAATATATGAATAGTGCTGGCTAATCATTGAAAATTACCATACACATTGCTACAATAAAGATAAAGTGAAACTTCAATCATTGGCGGTTTCCCCAATGATTGTTAGTTGGGTCCACAGAATGTATGTCATTCAGACGTTACCACAGAGGCCAACACGATGTTTGGTCATATCGACAATGGCACAGGACGTGGCGTTTTCGGAGATAAGTGGTACTAACGTTTGTTAAATATCATCACTATCACCAATTATTGCGAGTTGGTTTTACGGCCGGTTAACCGGGACAAAATGATGTAAAGTTGGGTAATATATGGCTAAAATAAGTGAAAATTTGATACAAATTCAACAAAGAATAGATGAAGCTAAAAAGCGTGGAAATACTTCTCAACAAGTCACAATTATTGCAGTAACGAAACAAGTATCGGTTGAGAGAACGCTTGAAGCAATTGAAAATGAAATTGTTCACCTAGGTGAGAATCGACCAGAAGGATTATTAGCTAAAAAAGAAGAAATAAAAGATAATGCCATCTGGCACTTTATAGGCTCCCTACAAACAAGAAAAGTAAAACAGGTTATTAATGAAATCGATTACCTTCATTCCCTTGACAGATTGAGTTTAGCAGAAGAAATTGAGAAAAGAGCGGAAAAAACAATTAATTGTTTTGTACAAGCAAATGTTTCTGGTGAACAATCCAAGCATGGACTTGATAGGGATGAAGTATTATCATTTGTCCAATCTTTAAGCCAATTCTCCAAAATCCGTGTTGTTGGTTTAATGACAATGGCACCAAATACGGATGATGAATCAGTCATTAGAAAAGTATTTTCAGATTTAAAACAATTACAACAACAAGTTGTTGAATTAAATTTACCATATGCACCTTGCACTGAGTTATCAATGGGCATGTCTAATGATTTCGAAATTGCAGTTGAAGAAGGTGCAACGTTTGTAAGAATTGGGACAGCACTTGTTGGATAGAAAAGAGGGGATAAGGAATGAGTATGAAAAATAAAATAAAAAACTTCTTTTATTTAGAAGAAGACGAGGAAGTCTTAGAAACACCTAGTCAACCTCCAGTAAAACAACAAGAGCTACCCCAAAAAACTCGTGCAAAAAAGGATCGCAAAACAGAACAAGAAACACCATTTAATGTTGTAAGTATTCAAACTGCGAATTCAATAAAAAATTCGAATTCTAAAGTGGTAATAGTAGAACCGAGAGTTTATGCAGAAGCACAAGATATCGCTGAACATTTAAAAAATAAACGTGCCATTATCGTCAATTTACAACGTATTGATCGAGAACAAGGCATTCGTATTATTGACTTCTTAAGTGGTACAGTTTATGCATTAGCAGGGGATATCCAAAGAATCGGTACAGATATATTCTTGTGTACACCTGAAAATGTTGAGGTATCTGGTGAAGTCACAAACTATTTAAACGATGATATATAAAAAATTAGTGAGGTAAAAACTTTATGGGCTTGTTTGAAATACTAAGATTTGTAGATATCTTATTTACTATTTATCAATTTATGATTATTGGTTACATACTAATGTCATGGATACCTTCTGCACATGATTCAAGTGTAGGGAAACTTCTTGCTAAAGTGGTAGAGCCATATTTAGGCTTCTTTAGAAAATTTATTCCACCAATTGGGATGATTGACTTTTCACCAATCATTGCATTATTACTATTAGGTTTCATTAAACAGGGCCTTTTCATAGTTATACAAAACATTTATCTTGCATTAGTATAAATAATGTTAAATTCCCTACTGTAGTAGGGTTTTTTATTTATCGAATACTTAGTGTAAAATAGTCGTAATAAGGAAGAGATAAAAAAGGAGTACACGATGGAACATCTTATCCAACATTTTAGAAAAGACGAGCAGCCCTTCATTGAACGTGTGATGGAATGGCAACGGGATGTAGAGTACCGTCATCAATTACGTCTAACAGATTTTTTAGATCCAAGGGAACAATTTATTATCAAATCGATTATTGGACAAAATGAAGACCTTAGTATTCACTCAACTGGCATATTTGAAGAGGCTGAAAGACAGAGAATGATCATCTGTCCAATTTATATGCAGCCGACTAATGATGATTTTCAAATTTCTATTTTTTCTATTAAATACCCTTCTAAATTCATTCAACTAAAACATCGAGATGTTTTAGGAGCAATACTTTCACTAGGTATGAGCCGTTCAAAATTTGGAGATATCAAATTAGCAGAAGATGAAATACAAGTTGCTATATCAACAGAAATTGCAGAATATATAGAAACGAATTTAGTTAGTATAGGGAAGGCCAAAATTCAACTGGAACAAGTTAATGATTCTTTACTAATTATTCAAAGTGGAGAAAATTGGGTGAATCAATCATTTACCGTTTCTTCTATGCGATTGGATACGATTCTTTCCACTGCCTTAAAGATTTCACGTGAAAAATCTAAATTACTAATCCAAGCTGGTAAAGTCAAAGTTAATTGGACAGTGAGGGAATCTGTTTCTTTTGAATTACAAGAAGGGGATATTTTATCTGTTAGTGGATTTGGGCGTTTAAGAATACAAACGATCGAAGGTAGGACAAAGAAGGAGAAAATTCGACTTTTTATTGGCTATTTAGAACAAAAATAATTCTCCTTTGTTAAAATTTATCAAATTATAATGCGAAGATTATTTATCATCTGTATAATAGAAATTAAAACGACGGACAAAGGAGTGTAGTTAAATGCCATTATCACCTCTTGATATACATAACAAAGAATTCACACGTGGATTCCGCGGGTACGTTGAGGATGAAGTGAACGAATTTTTAGATCAAGTAATAAAAGATTACGAGATTATTTTACGTGAGAAAAAAGAGTTAGAAGAAAAAATTAAGACAATGACAGAACGCATGTCACATTATAATACACTCGAAGAAACTCTACAAAAGTCAATTGTTGTTGCACAAGAGGCAGCTGAAGAAGTACGTAGAAATGCACAACAAGAAGCAAAGTTAATTATTAAAGAAGCAGAAAAAAATGCTGATCGTATTATTAATGAATCGCTATCAAAATCACGAAAAATCGCAATAGAAATTAATGACTTGAAAAAACAATCTAAAGTATTCCGTAACCGATTTAAAATGCTCGTTGAAGCTCAGTTAGATATGTTGAAATCCGATGATTGGAACACTCTAATGGAATATGATATTAGCTTAACAGAAATTCAAAATCATAAAAGAAATGAAGAAGAAGCAAACACGTATCAAGTCGAAAAGTCTAATACGTATTATGAAAAAGACGATGAAGTCGAAATTACAAATGATGAGTTAAAACACCTTTTATAATTTTTTTTACTAAATTAACCTTTTTCACTTGACATGAATTAAAATTCTTTCATATACTGATTCACACGTAGTTAAAAATTTATATATCATTATTTGGCATTGACGGAGACAGTATTTTTTGACAACAGGTAAAGCGATTCGAGGACGGTGGAAGCTCGAACTTAGTTTCAAAAATGAACATCACTCTAGAGCTAAATCACAGAAATTTTTATTAGAGTAAGTGATTTCGTATTCACACGACGTTACAGTGTCTAAGAGGCAAAAATTATATTTTTGTAATTTTTGCAAATTAGGGTGGTACCACGAGTGCATAGCTTCTCGTCCCTTTTAGGGATGAGGAGCTTTTTTATTGTACAAAAGACAAATATTAGAAGACGAAAAAATAGGAGGAAAATTAAATGGTAGAATATAAAGATACATTATTAATGCCAAAAACAGATTTCCCAATGCGCGGAAACTTACCTGCAAATGAGCCTAAAATTCAAGAAAAATGGGACGAAATGGATATTAATGCGTTAGTGAATAACCGTACAGAAGGGCGTCCTGAATTTGTATTACACGATGGACCTCCATATGCTAATGGTGACATTCACATTGGTCATGCTTTAAACAAAGTAATTAAAGACATGATTAATCGTCATCGTTCAATGACGGGATACCATGTTCCATATATTCCAGGTTGGGATACTCACGGATTACCAATTGAGCAAGCTTTAACGAACAAAGGTGTAAATCGTAAAGAAATGACGGTTGCTGAATTCCGGAAGCTTTGTGAAGAATACGCATATGAACAAATCGAAAACCAAAAAGGTCAATTCCGTCGTCTAGGTGTTCGTGGGGATTGGGATAATCCATATATCACACTAAAACCGGAGTTTGAAGCGCGACAAATTGAAGTATTCGGTAAAATGGCTGAAAAAGGTTATATTTACAAAGGATTAAAACCAGTCTATTGGTCACCTTCTTCTGAATCAGCTCTTGCTGAAGCGGAAATCGAATATAAAGATGTAGAGTCGTATTCAATCTATGTAGCATTTAGTCTAAAAGATGCAAAAGGAGTTGTGCCTGAGGACGCAAAGTTCATCATCTGGACGACAACACCTTGGACGATTCCAGCTAACTTAGGGATCTCGGTAAACCCAGAAATTACGTATACAGTAGTAGAGGCAAATAACGAAAAATACATCGTAGCGAAAGATTTGCTTGAAAAAGTAGCTGCTGAATTAGGTTGGGAATCTTATGATGTCGTGCAAGAAGTTAAAGGTGAAAGCTTAGATCGATTAGTAGCAGAACACCCAATTTATAAACGCGACTCTCTCATAATGCTTGGCGATCATGTTACAACTGAAGCAGGTACTGGTTGTGTTCACACCGCACCAGGTCACGGTGAAGATGACTATCAAGTAGGTAAACGTTATGACTTACCAGTATTAAGCCCGGTAGATAACCGCGGTTGCTACACTGATGAAGCACCTGGTTTCGAAGGTCTATTTTATGAAAAAGCAAATCCTGTAATGGTTGAAAAATTACAAGAGTTAGGTGCATTATTAAAAGTTGCAAAATTCGTTCACTCTTATCCACATGACTGGCGTACGAAAAAACCAGTTATTTATCGAGCAACACCACAATGGTTTGCTTCAGTGGCTATGTTCCGTGATGAGTTATTACAAGCAGTTCGTGATACAGAATTCACACCATCTTGGGGTGAAACGCGTCTGTATAATATGCTTCGTGACCGTGGTGACTGGGTAATTTCTCGTCAACGTGCATGGGGTGTACCGATTCCAATTTTCTATGCAGAAAATAATGAGCCAATTATTACGCCAGAGACGATTGCACATATTTCTTCTTTATTCCGTGAACATGGATCGAACATTTGGTTCCAACGTGAAGCGAAAGATTTATTACCAGAAGGATTTACTCATCCAGGTAGTCCAAATGGAGAGTTTACTAAGGAAAATGATATCATGGATGTTTGGTTTGACTCTGGTTCAACTCACCAAGGTGTACTTGTTGAACGTGGTATGAAGTATCCAGCTGACCTTTATTTAGAAGGTTCTGACCAACACCGTGGATGGTTCAACTCTTCATTAATTACTTCTGTTGCAATTAATGGCCACGCTCCATATAAAGGACTATTAACACATGGTTTCGTTCTTGACGGTGAAGGTCGAAAAATGAGTAAATCTATTGGAAACGTAATTATTCCTCAAAAAGTAATGGATCAATATGGAGCAGATATCCTACGATTATGGGTTGCTTCAGTTGATTATACTGCGGATGTTCGTATTTCAATGGATATGTTAAAACAAATTTCTGAAGTTTATCGCAAAATCCGTAATACATTACGCTTCTTACATGGTAACTTATCAGACTATAACAACCAAACGGATCGTGTTGCATATGAAGATCTACGTGAGATGGATCAATACATGTACATGCGCTTACAAGATTTACTGAAACAAGTTCGTACTGCTTACGATCGTTATGAATTCTCTAACGTATATCATGTAGTAAATAACTTTGTTGCTATTGAATTATCTGCTTTCTATTTAGATATCGCCAAAGATGTTGTTTATATTGAAGGGGCAGATAACAAAGATCGTCGTGCAATGCAAACAGTAATGTATGATACGTTGTTAACTTTATTGAAAGTGTTAACACCAATTATTCCTCATACAACAGATGAATTATGGTCTTATCTAAATGAAGAAGCAGCTTCTGTTCAATTAACTGACTTCCCTGAAGTTGATGAACGTAGTAACTTCCCACAATTACGTGAAAAATGGGCAAAAGTCATTGTACTGCGTGATGAATTGTTAAAAGCATTAGAGCAAGCTCGTAACGCAAAGGTAATTGGGAAATCTTTAGAAGCAAAAGTATTAATTTACGCTGATAGCAATGTTGTCGACATTATTAATGATGAGGCTGTAAATTTTGCTCAAATCTCTATCGTTTCTCAACTGCATGTTGTAGGAAATAAGGCAGATGCACCTGAGGATGCAATTGTTCTTGATCAAACATCAATTGTTGTTGAAAAAGCTAATGGTGAAAAATGTGATCGCTGTTGGTCATATGCCGAAACAGTAGGACAACACGAAAATCATCCAACGCTTTGTGCTCGTTGTGCAGACGTTGTTGAAAAATATTACGTTTAATCCTAATTTTTATCATAACCGCTCTCGTAAACAAGAGGGCGGTTTCTTATTTCTAGGACTTGGAAATGATTTTGTGCTAGAATAATGAAGAATTGAGCGTAAACGGGGGAATACTGTGTACAAATATTATGGAATTGCGCTAATCATTTTACTAATCGATCAATGGACGAAATGGTTAGTCGTTAAAAATATGGAACTTAGTGAACGCATTAGTGTTTGGGACCCATGGCTTGGGCTTTTATCACATCGAAATCGTGGTGCAGCTTGGGGAATGCTTGAGGGGCAAATGTGGATATTCTTCATCGTTACAATCGTGGTTGTAATTGGTATTATTTATTATTTTCATAAGCATTCTAAAGGAAAGCATTTTTTTGCAGTGAGTTTAATGGTTTTATTAGGTGGGACGTTAGGAAATTTTATCGATCGACTATTTCGTGGAGAAGTTGTTGATTTTATAGACGTATTGATCCCCCTTGTAAATTATCATTTTCCTATTTTTAATATAGCTGATGCTGCACTAACAATTTCAATTATGATGATTATTATTGTGTTATTTATGGAAGAAAGAGCAGAAAAGAAAAAGGTGAAATAATGACAGTTGTTACGTATACAATTGACGAGGAAATTGCAGGAGAACGCATTGATAAAGCGCTATCAACATTAGCTGCAGACTGGTCACGTTCACAAATTGCTAACTGGATTACAGATGGCGGTGTAATAAAAGTGAACGGAGAAGATGTAAAACCAAAATATAAAGTTAGAAAAGGGGACGTCATTGAAATTGATGTTCCTGAACCAGAACCACTAGAAGTGATTCCAGAAGATTTAGACTTAGATATCGTTTATGAAGATGAAGATGTACTTGTTGTAAATAAACCGAAAGGGATGGTCGTTCACCCTGCTCCTGGTCATACTACAGGAACGTTAGTTAACGGTTTAATGCACCATTGCAAAGATTTATCTGGTATTAATGGTGTATTGAGGCCAGGTATAGTGCACCGTATCGATATGGACACATCAGGATTACTTATGGTGGCTAAGAATGATAATGCCCATCAATCGTTAGTGGAACAACTAGTTAATAAAACGGTAACACGAAAATATACGGCCTTAGTTCATGGGCATATTGCTCATGATAAAGGAACAATTGATGCTCCTATTGGACGTGATCCAAAAGATCGTCAAAAGCAAGCTATTGTAGATAAGGGTAAGCATGCGGTAACACATTTTCATGTAAAAGAACGTTTTGGTGGTCTATATACATTAGTTGAATGTACTTTGGAAACGGGCCGTACACACCAAATACGTGTTCATATGAACTATATTGGCTATCCGCTTGTCGGCGATCCAAAATATGGTCCGAAAAAGACGATTGATTTTGGAGGACAAGTTTTACATGCTGGTATTCTTGGATTTGTGCATCCAACAACAAAAGAGTATCTAGAATTCGAAGCACCAATCCCTAACGATTTTGTAGAATTATTAGAAGATTTACGAAAAGAAGGTTGACTCGTAAGAAATTAAAGTTTATACTTTCTACAATGAATGAAAAACAATAGTCGTGTTAATTCGACATTGTACTAGAATTGAATATTCACCTTTAAAGGCAGTCCAGAGAGGCTGAAAAGGTATTTGTGAAGATGTTAGAAGGCAGCATCTATAACATGACGTGTATATTTATACACCTTTGTTAGGAAAGCCGTTTATTTAACATGCAATTAAACGCAACTATCAACAACCTCTTAAGCGAATGCTTAGGAGGTTTTTTTAATGGTTATTAACCTCTTCAACATTTGATTATCAGTTGAAATTGTACTTAAAACTAGAAAGGAGGATTTCTCTTGTCACCACAAATTACAGAACTTCTTGACGGACCTTCAATGACTAGAGCATTAACTCGAATTGCTCATGAAATTATTGAAAGAAACAAAGGGATTGATGAATGCATCTTAGTAGGTATTAAAACAAGAGGTGCATACCTAGCAAGGAGACTTGCAGAACGAATCGAAAAAATCGAAGGAAAACCAATTCGGACAGGTGAATTAGACATAACGTTATACCGCGATGATTTATCGATGAAATTTGGAGAAGCGAAAGTTAGAGAAGTTGATATCGATTACGTAGTAGAAGATCAAAAGATTGTTCTTGTAGATGATGTGCTTTATACAGGAAGAACAGTTCGTGCGGCATTGGATGCAATCATTGATCTGGGAAGACCATCTCAAATCCAATTAGCTGTTTTAGTAGATAGGGGTCATCGTGAATTACCAATAAGAGCAGACTACGTAGGTAAAAATATTCCAACATCGAGCTCTGAAAGAATCGTAGTAAATTTATCCGAAGTAGACGGAGAAGATAACGTTACAATACACAAAGTTGATTAAATTGAGAGTGGGGAAAAGATATGGCAAAGAATGCTGTTCTTGATATAACAGATAAACCTTCAGTAGGACAACTAGTAACTTTTAGTTTTCAACATATGTTTGCTATGTTTGGTGCGACAATCTTAGTCCCTCAATTAGTAGGATTAAGTCCAGCAATTGCATTATTAACAAGCGGTATCGCAACAATTATTTTCTTATTTATAACTCAATTTAAAGTTCCGGCATATTTAGGATCATCCTTTGCCTTTATCTCGCCAATCATTATTGTGGCTGGTTTAAATGCTAGTGGAACTAGTGTTAATCCTGGTAATGCAATGATTGGTGCCATGGCGGTAGGTATTACATATGCGATTGTGTCGTTAATCATTTGGAAAGCAGGTTATCAATGGTTAATGCGATTATTACCTCCTATCGTTGTAGCACCGGTAATTATGGTAATCGGATTGGGATTAGCTGGAACAGCGGTTGATATGGCGATGAACATAACAGTAGAAGGGGCAAAGCAATATAGCGTACTACATTTCTCAGCAGCACTTGTAACGTTATTTGCAGCAATCATTTTCACCATTTTCTTTAAAAACATCTTAAGTACAATGCCGATTCTTTTAGGTCTAATAGTTGGATATATTTATTCAACTATGGTCGGAATAGTAGATTTTGCAAAAGTTAAAGAAGCTGATTGGTTTGCTATGCCAGAATTTCTGATTCCTGGTGTGCACTACGAATTTACAATTACATCCAGCATTTTACTAGGGATGGTTCCAATCGTATTCGTAACGATATCCGAACATATTGGTCATCAACTAGTGCTTGGAAAAGTGGTAAATAAAAACTATGTAAAAGATCCAGGTTTACATCGTTCGTTATTAGGTGATGGATTAGGAACATTTGCAAGTGCATTAATTGGGGGGCCACCCAAAACTACATATGGCGAAAATATAGGTGTGTTAGCCATCACTAGAGTGTTTTCCGTCTACGTTATATTAGGCGCAGCTATATTAGCCATTTTATTCTCATTCTTAGGTAAAGCAATGGCACTAATTCAAACGATCCCAACAGCAGTGCTTGGTGGTATATCAATCTTATTATTCGGAATTATCGCTTCAAGTGGTCTAAGAATGTTAGTTGAAAATAACATAGACTTTGGTAATAACCGAAATATGGTCATCGCATCGGTGATATTGGTAATAGGTATCGGTGGAGCGGCACTTCGATTTAATGAAACTTTCAGCATTGAAGGAATGGCATTAGCGGCAATCGTAGGTGTAATTCTAAATCTTGTATTACCAGGAAGAGATAAAGAAATTAAAGACATTTATGAAACAAATGATTAATATAACTTTAACCTTTAAAAGTTGTCCAGAGAGGCACAAAAGGGGACCTATGAAATAAAACGTACATAGAATACGTTTCATTTTATGCCTCCTGATGCCTCGCAACAGCGAGGCATTTTTCATATAAAGTTCATGTATGGGAGGAAACGTGTTGAGAAATTTACTTTCAATGGAACATTTAACGAATGACGAAATACTAGAAATTTTAAAAAGAGCTGCTGAATTTGAAAATGGAGAACAGCCTTCATTAAGTCGTTCATATAACATCGCAAATTTGTTCTTTGAGCCTAGTACACGTACAAAAACTAGTTTTGAAATGGCTGAAAGAAAAGTTGGTTGTACGGTTATTCCTTTTGATGCAGGTTTTTCAAGCGCATTAAAGGGGGAAACAATGTATGACACAGTGAAAACTCTAGAAATGATTGGAATGGACGCAGTTGTCATTCGAGCGAAAGAAGATGAGTATTACAATGAGTTACTCGAGGGAATTAATGTTGCTGTTGTAAATGCAGGAGATGGCGCAGGACAGCACCCCTCTCAATGCTTACTAGATCTTTACACAATCCATAAAGAGTTTGAAAGATTTGAAGGTTTAAATGTAACAATCGCAGGAGATATCTCACATAGTCGTGTAGCAAAATCCAATGCAACAGCATTAAGAAAATTAGGTGTTAATGTACGATTCCTTTGTCCACCCGAATGGTCAGGTGAATTTGAGGCCCATCATTCATGGGATGAACTCATAGAAGATAGTGATGTAGTTATGTTACTACGCATACAACATGAAAGACACATCGTTAACAAAAGCTTTTCTAAAGAGAGTTATCATGAACAGTATGGGTTAACATTTGAGCGTGAAGCAAGAATGAAAAAAGGTGCAATAATTATGCATCCGGCTCCAGTAAACCGCGATGTCGAAATTACATCTGAACTTGTAGAGTGTGAACGTTCAAGAATATTTGAAGCGGTAAGAAATGGTGTATTTGTCCGGATGGCCATTCTTGAAACGATTTTGAAAGGAAGAGAATAATGAAAAAATACATTCAAAATATACAAATGTTAAACGACCAAGGTGAATTGGTATCGACGAGTATTACGATTGAAAACAAAATAATTATAGAAATCGGTGGATCACAACCAGATGGTGCGGAAGTAATCGATGGAAACGGTCATTTTGCATCACCAGGATTTGTAGATTTACATGTGCATCTTCGTGAACCTGGCTTTGAACATAAAGAGACAATTGAAACAGGTACAAAGTCTGCAGCAAAAGGTGGATTCACAACAATTTGTGCTATGCCAAATACCAAACCAGTGCCTGATTCAACTGAAAATTTAAATTTAATTAATGGGTTAATTAAAGAAAGTGCCGTTGTACGCGTATTACCATATGGCTCGCTTACAATTGATGAAGCAGGAGAACAGCGTACAAATATAGCAGAATTAAAAGAACACGGTGCAGTAGCATTTTCAGACGATGGTGTAGGAATCCAACTCTCATCAACGATGTATGAACAAATGCAAGATGCGGCAAAAGTAGACGCAGTCGTAGTAGCACATTGTGAAGATAACTCATTAATATATAACGGTGTAATGCATGAAGGAATTAGAAATAAAGAGTTGGGTCTTCCAGGAATTCCTTCTATCTGTGAATCAGTACAAATTGCTCGCGATGTTTTATTAGCAGAAGCAGCAGGTGCAAGATACCACGTATGCCATGTATCTACAAAAGAATCCGTTCGTGCAGTTCGAGACGCAAAAAAAGCAGGTATTCGTGTAACAGCTGAAGTTTGTCCACATCACTTATTGCTAGAAGAAATGGATATACCATCTGATGATGCCAATTGGAAAATGAATCCTCCACTTCGTGCAAAGGATGATCTAGATTCACTACATAACGCGCTTCTTGATGGAACAATTGATTGTATCGCGACTGACCATGCTCCACATACCGAAAGCGAAAAATGTTGTGGAATGGTTGGTGCTCCATTTGGAATAGTTGGGTTTGAAACAGCGTTCCCATTACTCTATACAAATTTCGTTGAAACAGGGAAATGGACGTTAAAACAATTGGTAGATTGGATGACTGTTAAACCAGCAAAAATATTTGATTTACCTTATGGGGTTATTGAAGTTGGTACATCAGCTGATTTAACAATCATTGACTTAAACAAAGAACAAACCGTTGAAACTGAGAACTTTGCTTCAAAAGGTCGTAATACACCATTTAACGGGTGGTCAGCAAAAGGTTGGCCAATAATGACAATATTTGAAGGCAACATCGTCTATGAGGAGGCAAAATAATGAAAAAAAGAATGTTAATTTTAGAAGACGGCACAGTATTTAAAGGCATCGCGTTCGGAAGTGAAAAAGCTTCACAAGGTGAAGTGGTATTCACAACTGGGATGACAGGTTACCAGGAAACATTATCAGATCCTTCTTTTTACGGACAGATTGTTACGTTCACATATCCATTAATCGGTAATTACGGAATTAACCGTGATGATTTTGAATCGATTAATCCAGCAATTCGCGGTATGGTTGCTCGTGAATTAGCTAAGCAGCCATCGAACTTCAGATCAGATTTAAGTTTAAATGATTATTTAGTTTCGAAGGATATTCCAGGAATAGAAGAAATCGATACACGAAAATTAACACGTATTATTCGTTCAAAAGGAGCGGTGCGTGCGATTTTAACAGAAGCAGATGTAGAAGTAAATGTTGAGGAAATTGTAGCACAACTACAAGCAACTCCTCATATAACAAATCATGTTCGAGAAGTATCACCAAAAGCTGCATATCCAAGCCCTGGTCGTGGTAAACGTGTAGTATTATTGGATTTTGGTATGAAACATGGAATTTTACGTGAATTAAACAAACGTGATTGTGACGTATTAGTTGTTCCTTATAATACAACTGCTGAGCAAATTTTAGCATGGCATCCGGATGGAATTATGTTATCAAATGGACCTGGGGATCCAGCCGATGTAACAGAGGGAATTGAAACGATACGTAACTTAGTCGGAAAAGTCCCAATCTTCGGTATATGCCTAGGTCACCAGTTATTTGCACTTGCTTGTGGTGCAAAAAGTTTTAAATTACCATTTGGTCACCGTGGTGCAAACCATCCAGTAAAAGACTTACGTACTGGACGTACAGAATTAACGTCTCAAAACCATGGATATGCAATTGATGCAGATTCATTAGAAGGAACTAATTTAGAAGTAACTCACGTAGCTTTAAACGACGGAACAGTTGAAGGACTCCGTCATACAAAATATCCTGTATTCACAGTACAGTACCACCCAGAAGCATCACCTGGGCCAGAAGATTCAAATCACTTATTTGACGAATTTATCGAATTAATGGAAGTTCACGCAGGGAAGGAGAAACAACATGCCTAAACGTACAGATATAGAAACTATTTTAGTAATCGGATCAGGTCCAATCATCATCGGTCAAGCAGCAGAATTTGACTACGCAGGAACACAAGCTTGTCTCTCATTAAAAGAGGAAGGGTACCGTGTTATTCTAATCAACTCTAACCCTGCTACAATCATGACAGATACAGAAATCGCAGATAAAGTATATATCGAGCCAATCTCTCTAGAATTTGTCTCTCGTATTTTACGTAAAGAACGTCCAGATGCAATCCTACCAACATTAGGTGGTCAAACTGGTTTAAATATGGCAATCCAACTTCAAGAATCTGGGATATTAGATGAATTAAATATTGAAATTTTAGGAACAAAACTAGATGCAATTCATAAAGCGGAAGACCGAGATTTATTCCGTAATTTAATGTATGAACTAGGTGCACCTGTACCTGAATCAGATATTATTCATAACATCGCTGAAGCGAAGGCTTTCGTCGCAAGAATAGGCTATCCAGTTATTGTTCGTCCTGCCTTTACACTTGGTGGAACTGGTGGAGGTATTTGTAACAACGATCAAGAGTTAGAAGAAATCGTTCAAAGTGGTCTAAAATATAGTCCGGTTACGCAATGTTTACTTGAGAAATCAATCGCTGGTTTTAAAGAAATTGAGTATGAAGTAATGCGCGACTCTATTGACAACGCAATTGTTGTTTGTAACATGGAGAATTTTGACCCAGTTGGAATTCATACAGGTGACTCAATTGTAGTTGCTCCTTCTCAAACGTTATCTGACCGTGAATATCAAATGTTACGTAACATCTCTTTAGATATCATTCGTGCGTTGAAAATTGAAGGTGGATGTAATGTACAATTAGCGTTAGATCCAAATAGCTTTAATTATTACGTAATTGAAGTAAATCCACGTGTATCACGTTCATCAGCTTTAGCTTCGAAAGCAACTGGTTATCCAATTGCAAAACTTGCTGCTAAAATCGCTGTAGGGCTTACATTAGATGAAATTAAAAACCCAGTAACTGGCTCAACATACGCAGACTTTGAACCAGCACTTGATTACATCGTTGCAAAAATTCCACGTTGGCCATTCGATAAATTCGAATCTGCAAAACGTAATCTTGGCACGCAGATGAAGGCGACTGGCGAAGTAATGTCATTGGGACGTACATTTGAAGAAGCGATTTTAAAAGCAGTTCGCTCACTAGAAACAGGACATGTCCATATTGAATTGAAACATCCTGAGGAAAATACTGATAATTGGATAGAAAAACGAATCCGTAAAGCGGGTGACGAACGTTTATTCTTCATTGGTGAAGCGTTACGTCGTGGTGTATCAGTAGAACAAATCCACGAATGGTCACAAATCGATTTATGGTTCTTAAATAAACTGCAAAACATTGTCGAGATGGAAAAAACTCTATCAGATAACAAAAATAACGAAGAAATTCTTCGTAAAGCGAAACGTATGGGATTTGCGGATAAGAAGGTTGCTGAACTATGGGAAACAACTCAGGAAGCTATTTACGCTTATCGTAAGGAACAAGGAATTATCCCAGTTTATAAAATGGTTGATACATGCGCGGCTGAATTTGAGTCAACAACACCATACTTCTATGGCACTTATGAAGAAGAAAACGAATCAATCGTTTCTGAGAAACCATCAGTAGTTGTACTTGGATCAGGACCAATCCGAATCGGTCAAGGGGTAGAATTTGACTATGCGACAGTACATTCTGTATGGGCAATTCAAGAAGCGGGTTATGAGGCAATCATTATTAACTCAAATCCTGAAACAGTGTCAACGGACTTCTCCATTTCAGACAAACTCTATTTTGAACCATTAACAATAGAAGATGTAATGCACATTATTGATTTAGAAAAACCGATTGGTGTAGTTGTTCAATTTGGTGGTCAAACGGCTATTAATCTAGCAGATAAATTAGCGGCTAATGGTGTGAAAATTTTAGGTACTAGTCTTGAAGACATTGATCGTGCAGAAAACCGTGACAAATTCGAGCAAGCTCTACAAGAATTAGGAATTCCACAACCTGCTGGTGAAACAGCAATTTCAACAGATGAAGCTGTTGAAATCGGTAAAAAACTAGGATTCCCAGTACTTGTCCGTCCTTCTTACGTTCTTGGTGGCCGTGCTATGGAAATTGTTTATAACGAAGAAGAATTAAAGTATTATATGGAAAATGCTGTAGAAGCTTCTCCAGACCATCCAGTTTTAGTAGACCGTTACTTAACTGGCCAGGAGATCGAAGTGGACGCAATTAGTGATGGAGAAAATGTTTTAATCCCAGGTATTATGGAACACATTGAACGTGCTGGTGTCCATTCTGGAGATTCAATTTCGGTGTATCCACCACAAAAGTTAACGGAACAACAGAAAGTTACTTTAGTAGATTACACAACGCGTTTAGCAAAAGGATTAGGGATTATCGGTTTAATGAACATCCAATATGTTCTTTCAAAAGGTGAGATTTACGTGATTGAAGTAAACCCACGTTCAAGTCGTACAGTTCCGTTTTTAAGTAAAATTACAAATATTCCTATGGCAAATATTGCAACAAAAGCTATTCTAGGAAAATCCATCGTCGAACAAGGCTATCCAACTGGTCTTGCAAAAGAACAAAAAGGTGTATTTGTTAAAGTTCCGGTATTTAGCTTTGCAAAACTTCGTCGTGTAGACATTACACTAGGACCTGAAATGAAATCAACAGGTGAAGTAATGGGGAAAGATTCAACATTTGAAAAAGCGTTATATAAAGGTTTTGTAGCAGCAGGCACAGAAGTAAAACCATTTGGAACAGTTTTATTCACTGTATCTGATAAAGATAAAGAAGAGGCAATTGTCTTAGCAAAACGATTCAACACAGTTGGCTACCGAATCATGGCAACTGAAGGAACAGCACGAAGCTTTGCGGAAGCTGGAGTTCAAGCTGATGTAGTAGGAAAGATCGGCTCTAAAGATAAAACTTTAATTGATGTAATCCAAAATGGTGAAACTCAACTTGTCGTTAATACATTAACGAAAGGAAAACAACCTGCAAGTGATGGGTTCCGAATTCGTCGTGAATCTGTAGAGAATGGGATTCCATGTTTAACTTCTCTTGATACTGCTGAAGCTATGCTAGAGGTTATTGAGTCAATGACATTCACAGCAGAAGAAATGCCCAAAGCGGAGGTAGTACATTGATGATTCAGCAAGAACGTATGACGGTTGTACAGCAAGAGAAACTAGCTAAAAATATTTTCGAATTAACATTACAAGGGCAAATTGTTCAGGATGCAAATCCTGGGCAATTTGTACATATACGTGTATCTGATTCCTACGAACCATTACTAAGAAGACCAATCAGTATCGCAAATATTAATAAAGAAGTGAATGAATTCACGCTTATTTATCGTGCTGAAGGGCGTGGGACTGAAATTCTATCCCAAAAGCAAGTTGGAGACGAAGTAGATGTCCTTGGTCCATTAGGAAATGGATTTCCAATAGATGCAGTACCTAAAGGAGGAACTGCACTGTTAGTTGGTGGCGGTATTGGAGTACCACCGTTATATGAACTATCTAAACAACTAAACAAAAGAGATGTTAGAACGATTCATGTATTTGGTTTTTCTACCGAGGACGTGACATTTTATGAAGAAAAGTTTTCCTCATTAGGTGAGACGCATTACGTAACAGTAGACGGATCATATGGTTCAAAAGGTTTTGTAACGGATTTACTCGAAGAATTAACGCCAGAATTTGATACTTTTTATTCTTGTGGACCACTTCCTATGTTAAAAGCACTTGAGAACTCCTACCCAGATAAGCAAGGATATCTTTCTTTTGAAGAACGTATGGGATGTGGTATCGGTGCATGTTTTGCATGTGTTTGTAAAACAACAGATCAAATTGAAAAAGATTATGTAAAAGTATGCTCTGATGGGCCAGTATTTGCGAAAGGAGTTGTGAAGCTATGAGTAATATCAGTATCCAACTACCTGGATTAGAATTAAAAAACCCGATTATGCCAGCATCTGGATGTTTTGGATTCGGAAAAGAGTATGGACGCCTTTATGATTTATCTATGCTAGGTGCAATTATGATAAAGGCTACAACAGTAGAACCTCGTTTTGGAAATCCAACCCCACGTGTTGCAGAAACACCTGCTGGAATGCTTAATGCTATTGGCCTACAAAATCCTGGGTTAGAGAAAGTGATGAGCGAAGAACTTCCTTGGTTAGAACGATTTGATGTTCCAATTATTGCGAATGTCGCAGGATCAGTTCTGGAGGATTATGTGGATGTTGCTCGTAAAATATCAACAGCCCCAAATGTAAAAGCGTTGGAACTGAATATTTCATGTCCGAATGTGAAACACGGTGGTATTACGTTTGGAACTGACCCAGTAATTGCGCGGGAATTAGTTGAAGCTGTTAAACTAGTTTCAAAAGT
Organism: Ureibacillus sp.; assembly: GCA_031178355.1. Taxonomy (GTDB): domain Bacteria; phylum Bacillota; class Bacilli; order Bacillales_A; family Planococcaceae; genus Ureibacillus. Next base: position 24 of record JAPSJC010000008.1, on the reverse strand, counting down.
GCCGGTTTATGTGAAGTTATCACC
>JAPSJC010000115.1 GCA_031178355.1 Ureibacillus sp. | reverse complement strand
GGTTTTACAATTTAGAAAGGAAATATGGAAGTGGTGAATTTCATTGAACGTGACTTCTAATAACAAGAGCTCACTGGAAACAAATGATCTTCCATTCCAACCAATTGAAGTAAAGGAAAGTAAGTTGTACTTAATTAGTAAGAGAGCAACAGATTTATTTATTTCTATACTAGCACTCATCATTTTATCACCTTTAATATTTATCGTATCAATACTTATAAAACTTGATGATAGAACAGCACCCATCTTATTTAAACAACTTCGAGTAGGGAAAGATGGAACAGAATTTTATATGTACAAATATCGGTCTATGGTTCTTAATGCGGAAGATTTAAAAGAGCAACTCATTGAGCTAAGTGATGTAAAGGGTCCTGTCTTTAAGATGAAAGATGATCCAAGAATCACAAAAATAGGAAAGTTTATACGAAAAACAAGTATTGATGAACTCCCACAAATCATTAATGTCATCAAAGGAGAAATGAGTTTAGTTGGACCAAGGCCACCGCTCCCATCTGAAGTCGCATGTTATACAACGTATGAATTACAACGCTTAAGTGTAACGCCTGGCTTAACTTGTTATTGGCAAGTAAACGGTAGAAATTCCATAGAGTTTCATGATTGGGTTGAGCTTGACTTGAAGTATATTAGAGAACGAAATTATATGGTGGATCTTATTTTAATCTTTAAAACAGTTTTTGTGTTATTTGGCTCTAAAAATGCATTTTAGTATGTTGTAAAAGTATGGTGATTGCATGTTTGAAAACTTGAAAAAAGAGTATTTATTATTTACCTTTTTATGGCCCATTATCATTGCACCAAAACAACTACAGTTACTCATTATAGGAATTATCCTCATACTATTATATAGAAGAGAGAAAATCTATTTTGATGCCATTAGCTATCTAATAACCTTTTATATTGTCATCTATGCCTCATCTATTATCTATAATTTGATTCATTCAACCTATGAGATGGACCGAATACTGGCGACGTTAAATACGTTTAGTATTTGGGTAGTGGCGCTTTTATTTTATTTTCTTTATAAACAATTCAAGTTGGATGTTGACGAACTGAAGAAAATCACCTTTGTCAATTACAGCATATTAATTGTTTTATGGTTTTCTAGCATGGTGCTTTATGTTGTGATTGGTAAAAGCGAACTCAGTATTCTGAATAAATTGCTCTATTATACTGAATGGTTTAATGGTTCAACCGTTGTACGATTTGTTGGACTAATGGATTATGCGAATCTGGTAATCATGTTTAGCATCTTTTTTTACCCACTTTTTTGTGATTATGTACTTAACAAATTTACCAGATGGCAAGCAATAATTTTAATAATATTCGGTTTAATGCCTGTCTATAGTACGTACTCTCGAAGTGGATATATCATCATTCTATTAGCGATTTTCCTTTACGTGTTAATCTATCGAACACAAAAGCTCAACGACCGATTAAAAATGTTTTTAGGCTGCTCGGCCATTTCCATTGTCATTTTATCGCTTTTGTACACATCGATTGATCAATATCTTTTCGCAAATATTGATGAGTTATTGAATGCGCGTGAAGGTAGTAATGATTCAAGATCGTTTCTAATGAAGAAAAGTATCGAAGTCGTGTTAGGAAATTCACCTATTATTGGTATGGGAATTAAAGAAGTTTCAACTCTTGGTTATCCACTCGGTTCCCATTCAACGTTTGTCGGGTTTCTTTATAAAACAGGAGTTATTGGATTTAGTATCGGGAGTTTGCTATTTACCATTATTAGTATGAAGATTATGTTTTTAAAGAATAGTGGACTAGGTAACTTTTTTAAAATGTTTATCCTTGTGATGCCACTTATTTTCATCGTGGAAGATTTGGATGGTTCTAATTGGTTGATTGTCATGTATTTTGTCGTTCTTGGAATTCTATTTAATACGGGAACACGTGATTTCACTTTGAAGGATGTGTAAATGAAGACCTATATCGAAAAAGAGGTATTTTTAGGAACGATGAGTGACATGGTTCAACTGGTTATTTCTAATACCAAGGCGAAGGTGAAAAAACCTTACTACGCCATTAACTCAGACTGTATGCTGAACTATTGGAAAGACATCGATTACCAAGAGATTATTAATAACAAAGAGAGTTTTGTCTATGTGGATGGCATGGGGGTCATCTATGCTCAAAAACTACTTGGTCTTCCGATTTCAAAAGAGCGCATAGCCACAACTGATTTATTTCCAGCACTAGTAGATGCGTTAAATAAAATGACAAGTCATCTGCGCATTTTTTTACTAGGCGGGGAGAAGGAAACTGCTGAAAAGGTACGGCAGAATTTTAACGAAACCTATCCAAATGTCAAAATTGTAGGTACACACCATGGCTATTTTGATAAAGCGGAAAGCTCGAAGGTCATCGAGCAAATCAACGAGTTGGCTGTAGATATTTTATTTGTCGGATTTGGAAATCCCGTACAGGAAAAGTGGGTTCATCAACATTACAATCAACTACAGGTAAGTACATTCATTACATGTGGTGGATTATTTGACTATTACGCCAACAATGTGAAAAGAGCGCCGCTTTTTATGCAAAAAATTGGGTTAGAGTGGTTATTCCGACTACTTCAGGAGCCCAAAAGATTATATAAACGATATATCTTTGGCAATATGAAGTACATTTCTCGCATACTTTACCTCAGGTTGATGCAATCGTCGAGGAAACTAGATAAGGGGTTACAATGAGTGAGTGTAAATGATTATCACATTGTCATATTATCCAGTATTAAATGGGACTTCTTATGGCAGAGACATCAAATCATAGCAGAGTATTTTGCGAACGATACCGATGTCACTTATATTGAAACAACAGGTTTACGAAATCCAAATTTCAATAAGTCGATGGAACGTTTCGTTCGAGGTATGACATATAAAAAGAAGAAACAAAACATCACTACCGTTAAAACACTAACAATTCATCCTCCAATCGTAGCACCACCTACAAATCCTTTTTTTAGAAGTTTAAATCGAACATTTTTTGTACCGAATCTTGCAGCGAAAATACAATCTTACTCCAATAAACCAATTCTTTTTATTACTTATTTACCTACTACTACTTCACTTTACTTACTTGAAAAATTAAAGCCAGCCGTGTCTATTTATGATTGTGTTTTAAATTTTGAAAACTTCCCTGGCGTTCCAAAGGATATTCATAAAACAGAGGATACATTAATTGAAGCTGTCAATTTACTCATCGTCGATTCTACCTACCTATTGGACAAACATAAAAATAAAAAGTATACGATGATCAAACAAATTCCTGCAGCGGTAGATTTTGATTTATTTTCTAAAGGTTATAGTGACGAGGAACCAAAGGGTAAGCGATTGATTGCTACATATTTTGGTGGCATCGATTCATATCGAATTGACTGGAATCTAATTGAGCATGTCCTACAGGTAGGTATTACTGTTCAGTTAATTGGTCCTGCACCTGATGGGTTCCCGATTAGTCATCCGAACTTGATTTACAGAAAACCATTACCTCACCTAGAGCTACCTGAAGCTTTAAAAGAAAGTGATGTCCTACTTTTACCTTATAAAGTGACGGAATTTATGAAAGGAACTTTTCCAGCAAAATTATATGAATGTTTTGCAACTGGGAAACCAATCGTCACCACTGCGCTTCCAGAATTACTTCAATTTAGTGACATTGTCGAAATAGCTGAAGACCCATTGCAATTTGCGAAAAACGTTCAGTCTGCAAATGAACATGATACAGTGTGGAAAAGAGAGCAGCGGATTGCACTAGCAAAAGAGAATTCTTGGACAAACCGTTGTGAAACTTATAAAGAAGAGGTTGAAAAAGCGATATTAGAAAGCATGATTGATTCTAGGAGATTTCATCGATAATAGCCTTCTTGAAATAACCAATAAGGGGATCTATTCCTTGAAAATTAGTATTATCGTACCCATATACAATGTTGAACAGTATGTGGGCCAATGTATTGAGAGTATACTTGCGCAAAACTATGACGATATAGAGATCTTATTAGTAAATGATGGTTCGACAGATGGTAGTGTAGAGATTTGTAAAATGTACGAAAAAAAACATTCAACTATAAAGCTGATTCATCAAGCGAATGGTGGGTTATCAGCTGCACGAAATACGGGGATTTTGAACGCTACGGGGGATTATATTCTATTTATCGATTCAGATGATTATTGGCAGTCGGATTTCCTTTCTGAATTAGTACAATATACAAGGAATCTCCATTATCCAAATTATATCCTTTTGCGATATTCCTACTTTTATCAACAAAGTAATACTGTTATGGAACAAACATATCCATTTCAAGAATCTGGAGTCATTGGCAAGAGCGGAATAGATTGTTTGGGTTATATTTTGAAGCAAATGCCTAATTTTCATTGGTATGCATGGGCGGGATTGGTGAAAAGAGAATTCCTTTTAGATTATTCATTATTTTTTGAAATGGGTCGTAAATACGAAGATGCATTGTGGACGCCGAATGTTTTATTACATGCAATATCTGTTGGGTATTTTGACAAGCCAGTAGTCATGTATCGCCTTGAGCGTGAGGGACAAATCACTTCAGAGCTATCTTATTCGAGTTTTCAGGACTCGTTTTATGTTGTTGAGAAATGGGAACGGGTTTTACGAAATATAGAGATTGACATTGAAATAAAACATCTCCTTCTGAATAACTTAAGCGAGCGCTACTTCTACTGTTTAAAATTTGCAGCATTTCTTCCAGTCGATGAACGAGAGCAGTTACTTTCCTTACTGAAGAACAATAAACACTTGCGGCAATATAAGAGTAAGAAGATAGACTTCTTTATCGTGTTTCTTACAAAAATCTTTGGTTTTAAAGGGACTTCATTGTTACTGAAGCATTTATTACAAATGAAAAAAGCATTCAAAACAAACTAAGGCAAGGCCTAAACCAATCAAAACAAGAGAAGGGAGGATCCAGTGGGTACAAAATTTAAAGGACAAGTCGGTATCGTAGGATTCGGGTACATAGGGTCAGTGATTGGGGCGGTTTTAGCAGAACAAGGATACCTCGTCTATGGTGTTGATACAAATGATGAAATCATACGACAAATTAATGCTAAAACATGCCCTTTTAATGAGCCTGGATTGGAACCGTTATTGGTGAGTATGATTGGGAAGGAAAGGTTATTTGTTTCAAATGATTTCTCTACGCTGCAAAATTGTGAAACGGTTATTGTGACTGTGGGAACGCCACTAACGGATGAGTATAGTGCTGA
>JAPSJC010000114.1 GCA_031178355.1 Ureibacillus sp. | reverse complement strand
GGGCAGGTTTGTTGAACAAGGAGGGGTGATAAATTGGAAAATTATAAATGCAATTATGATATTAATTTTGATAATGGAGATGTTCAAATCAAGTTAGATGGGGACGACCAAGTAATTCATTTCAAATTTGCGATTGGTTTCTTTTCAATACCTTTTTTCTTCGCTATCCTTTTACAGTTATGGAGTGGACAAACAAAAAAAGTCGAGTTAGATGGTTTCGGAATTTCGGTTCGGTATCGCTGTTCCGTAGTAAATGATAATCTATTAATCAACTATCGTTATTACGAAAAGGGAGCATACTGTACCTCCAAATATAAATTTAATTTGAAGCATTTTGTTGAAGCAATAGATAAGGGATTTTCTGATTATCTTAAAGAGCAACATTCAAAGGGAATATTGCCACTAAAAGTGGAGGAATATTCTCATCCTTTATCAAGGAAGGTAATTGAAGAATACAATCAATTCTCAACCGCTATTAGGAAAACGTGAATCTAAAGATACAGTTTTGAAAAAGTTTGTGTAGCAATGAACTTAACTATTAGTGAGGTTGGTATTAAAGGGGAGGTTTTGATCCAAGAAGGATTAATGCCCTTTTTTGAAGTTATTGAACTAACGAGGCAGTAGAGTTGAAGAAGAGGAGGATAAATTTGAAAAACAAAATTGTATTCGGCTTATTAATTTGTTTAGTATTTTTAGCTGGGTGTTCAAATGAACAAACGTTAGAAGAATTCTTTCATCAAGAAATGAAGCGTATGCACAAATATGATGAAAATTTTTCTTATTCTCTTGTACATACAGAAATAAATGCTATTCATGAAGATGATGCTATCGCGGTATTTAGAGAACATAACAATCGTGGAGAACAGATTTTCATAGCTTACTTTGAGAAAAAGGATAATAGGTGGGAATGGAAACAAACAAGAGGTGCAAAATGGGATTCACCTCACAAATGGTCAGCAATGCACCAGATACCATATATCTACTCAGGAGCAATTAGTGATAATGATATTAAAGAAATTTATGCAGGCGGGGAAAAAGCAAAGATTATTGATGTAGAAGGAAATAAAAGGTTTTGGTATGCTATCAGTCCTTCTAAAGAAGTTGAAGTGAAGTTTGTAGGAAAAGATGGTACAGAGGAAATAGTAGAGTCAATTGATGAGGAAATGCTAAAAGATTGGGAAAAATAACCGTTTTTATTAAGCTAATGGAAGCTTTAATCAAACAAGGATTTACGCTTTTTAGTCGAAATTATTGTACTAAAGGGGCAGTTTAGTTTAAGAAGCAGTACGATTGAATTTGTAACAAAAAATGAAACTTGTAAACAAATTGTACGTATCCATGTAAAGGGGAGGTGGATTGTATGTATCGATTTTTATTCATTCTTATTTTTCTACTAATTTTTACAGTAGGCTGTCAGCCAAATAATAATAGTTCATCAAACACTCCAGAAGAAGCATTGGAACAAATTCATATAGACGAAGGTTATGCAGAAGTAGTGGATATATATAAAACAATTGAAATTAACGAAGATAGAGTTATTAGCGTGTACAAAGGGGCAATAAATAACAATGAGGAAATATTTGTGGCAAATATTGAACGAGTAGATGGTAGATGGTTAGTAACAGTTGCCCAAAATATTGGCATGCCTTCTGCTGATACACTTAACCGAAGTTCAGTTACTGAAAAATTCAAAGCGGGGTTCACAGATAAACATTCAATTTTGAACGAAGAAATTAAAATAATTGAGTTGAGTGATAGTAACTTTAAGATTTGGGTTGAAGTATTTTAATAATATTCATTAAAAATCTTATTCCACTAACGAGGGCATTGATCCAAGAAGGAGAAATGCCTTTTTTTATTGAACTTATTCTACTAACGGGGCAGGTTACTTAAAGAAACGGTTTGAATTTTGATTTTTTATTATAAAAAGTTAGGGGTGTGAGAATGAAAAAAATTAATTTAATAATCACAGTATTATTTTGTGTAGTTATACTAGTTGCATGTAACGAACCAGAACCCAATATAGAAATCGAAGTAATAATCTCTCCAATAAGTGAGCATGAATACAGAAAAATAGACCAGACGAAAGGTTCAATTAATGACTTCAAGATGCTTGAGTTTGATTTTTATATGGAACATGATGATTCTGTTAAAGATAGAAAAATTTTAATATCTGATTTTTACAATTTGTTTCAAGTATTAAATGAGATAGATGGTATCTATCGATATAGCGGTGGCAGAAGTTTAACTCAAGACAATCAAAGTGAAAACTTTGCCATGTATCAACTTGAAGCAGTAATTTATACAAAAGCTTTAAGTGAAGATGACCTCAAGCGTGCATTAAGTGATGTCAAATTTACGGTTTCATGGATTAATACCAAAAATGAAAAAATAGAAAGAGAATACATAGTTTCTGATTTGGTAGAGTTTAGTTCTGAACCGAAAACAAGGGAGTAGCAAATACCACCACCATGACTAACTGTATTTCTTATTGAACTACCATGTAAGAAAGATATTTTCTTACATTTTCTGTGGTGAAGCATGGCTTCATGGATGGCTAACGGGGGCGTTTCTTTAAGAAGAAAAAATACCTTTTCTTATTGAAGTAAAGGGGCAGTATAGTTGAATAAGGATAGTAAGAATAGACATGGTTAAAATAAATCAAATAATAGATAAAGGGTGATTTATTTGAACAAGTTTATTCTACTTTTACTTATGACTACCGTGATTTGTGGAGCATTATATATAGGAAAAGTAAATGCCAATTCGCACTTCCAACCTCGAACTATTGAAGAAAGTTATCTTGAAATTGGATATAAATCAGTCGGGGAAGCTTTAAGAGATTTTGAACACCACTATAAAGAGGAATTACAGCTTCCATTAAGAGTCCCACCTGTTGTCTATACTCACGTATTTGCTCGAACTATTGAAGGATATAAGGGAGACCTTTTTGAAATGGAGTTTATAAATGAGAAATCAAATAAGAATAATTTCCTGATAAGTGTAGCACCAAAGGATAGTATTGAGATATTGGATAAAGAAGTTACAAACGAATTTAAACTTAAGAGTGGAAATACTGCATATTTGTTGGATAAAGGAAAGGCAATTTTATTGATTTTTGAAAAAGATAACTTGCAATATAGATTCAGTATAGATAAAAGAATCTCGGAAAAGATTACTTCTGAAATTTTAGTTCAGATAGCTAATTCTAGTGATTATTGAATTGAGTCAAAAAACTCTCTTGTTTAACTAATGAAGACGTTGATCCAAGAAGGATTGATGTCCTTTTTTGTTGAAGTTATTGAACTACCGGGGCAGTTTACTTTAGGAAGCATTTGAAACTTTTTTTAAAATAAATGGACTAATTATTAGGAGGTATTTATGAAAAAAATACTTATTTTATTCGCCATAATTAGTTTTGCGTTAGTCGGTTGTTGTCCAGAACAAAAAACTCAAACCGTTACAACAAGTAGTTCCCTTCATAACTATGATTCCGAAATGATTTCAGAGGCTTTAAAGAATCACACAGACTTCCCCAAATTAACTATCAATGAATCAGCAATAACAAATGAAGTCATTCGTGGAGAAAATAACTTTAAGGTTACTTACTCTTGGGAAACTGGGTTAAATTCACATGATTCAACAGCTAAAGCAGACTCAAAGAATAAAAATACAGAAATATCGACTGAGGACACATTTGCAGATTATTCTATAACTCTTATCAAAGAATGGGAAACTGTTGATGGTACTGTAAAAAGTTACTGGAAGTATCAGTACATTCCACAAACCAATAAAATTGAATTGCTCGAAAGCGAAGATAATGACAATAAAATTAATAAATAGAGAACTTTTCTTCCTCAACTAACGAAGGCTTTAGTTGAAGGATGGGGGGTTCTAAGGCAGACTTTTTATTAAACTAATGGGTAGGTTAATTTAATAATTACAAATGTCTTTTTAACTAGTGGAAAAGAATTAAAAGGGAGGTTACTCAAAGTGAATTTATCTGGGCATCAAGCAGACATCTTAGGGATACTATTAACGGTAATAACCATCTTAATAGTAGCTTTACTAATAAGATGGGTTAGAATCATTCGAGTAAATAGTGAAATCCAAATCGAACAAAACAAAGAAATAGTATCTTTGCTTAAAGAATTATCAAAGAAGAATGAAGGTACGTGATATGTGGATTTTTTCTTCTTTAACTATCGGGGCGTTGATCCAAGAAGGAATCAATGCCTTTTTTGTTGAAGCTATTGAACTATCGGGGCAGTAGAGTTTAATATGCTCACGATGTCTTTGTAAGGGGGATATTTGTTGAATGATAATAAAATGTTGTTAAATATGGCTTTAGGTACAATCGGAACAATATTAATCTTAGTTGGCATAATCATAATGATTGAAATAAATAATTCTTCTAATCCGTCTGGGTATTTAATTTACCTGATTGGCTTCTCTTTAGTCATGGTATATATTGATTTTTTGGAACAGAAAGCAGGGGTAAGCAGAAAACATGGATTGATTAAATTGATAACGACACTACTTATCGTATTGATGTTCTTCTTAATTTTCCAATTAAACTAACGGAGGCGTTGATACAAGATGGAGAAATGCAAAGGGGCAGAAGAGTTTAACAAGTGAAACTCTTAAGTTTATGGAGGGGATGTAGGTAAAATGAAACGAATTACTCTGTTACTTGTATTTTTACTTGTTGTTATAACATCTGGTTGTGGGAATTCAGACATTATTCATACAGAAAGTTCTATACCCGATGACATAGAGATAGAAAGTGTGGTAGAAGTAGCTAAAAATCAAAATGAGTACGAAGAGACTTGGTCCTACTTTAACTTAAGAAAAGAAATGCCTTCCGTTAATTGGGAAGATTATTCTGTTCTTTTTCTGGGAACATTTGAGTCTGGTTCCTGTCCTGTCATAATCGAAGAAATGGAAGTAGATGATGAAAATGTACTAAGCTTTAAATATAAAGAGTATGGAAACTGCACATCAGATGCCAATGCAATAACGATTGTAATGAAGGTGGAGAGAGATACCATAGAAAAAGTGGAATATGTTGAGTTTCAAGGTAGTAAAGTTGCCATTCGTTAACCCTTCTTTTCTAAGCTTATTTAATAGTAAGAACAGTTCAGTTCAATTTTATCAATTATCAGTAACGGGGACGTTGATCCAAGAAGGGGTTAATGCCTATTTTGTTGAAGTTATTAAACTAAAGGGGCAGGTTACTTTAAGAACATAGGGGGGAAGTAATGAAAAAGGTTTTTGCTGGTGTAGC
>JAPSJC010000113.1 GCA_031178355.1 Ureibacillus sp. | reverse complement strand
CATGATTAATACTCGTCTTTCAGTTGCGATTCATATCTTGGCTTTAGTTGCTATTAATCCAAAACTATCTTCTGAACAGATTGCTGATAGTGTGACAACTAATCCAGTTGTAATTAGACGAATTAGCAGTGAATTAAAAAAGGCTGGATTATTAACATCAAGAGTTGGGATTTCTGGTTTTTCATTAACGAGAGATCCTAAAGAAATTACGTTATTAGACGTATATAAAGCTGTTCACTTAGAAAAAGATTTATTTTCCATTCATGATAAACCAAATCCTAATTGTCTTGTTGGCAAAAAAATACAAGGTACATTGGATGCTACCTTTGCTAGTGTCGAATCTGCAATGGAGAACGAATTAAATAATAAGACCCTTCAAGAAGTTATGGATCATCTCTTTAAATAAAGGGATGGTTTTTTTATTTTACACTTAAAAATTGTTGTTGACAGAAATGGTTGTAACAATTATAGTTACAAGTAGGTTGATCAACCAAATATAGAAAAAAGATTACTCTCATACAATCTCGAGAGAAATTTTTTTTAAATAACGTGTAACTTTATTTGTTACAACCAAAAAAACATATTTGTTCAGGAGGAATAGTAAATGAAAATTGGAATTATTGGTGCAAGTGGAAAAGCAGGAAATTTTATTTTAGAAGAGGCAGTTCGTCGAGGACATGAAGTGACAGCTATTGTGAGAGATGCATCAAAACTAAAGGAGAAAAACGTTGAGGTCATTGAAAAAACGATATTCGACCTTACATCAAATGATGTAAAAACGTTTGACGTAGTAGTTAACGCATTCGGTGCTCCTCTTGGTGAAGAACAAGCACATGTTGATGCTGGGCACGCATTAATTGAGGCATTAAAAGGGACAAATACAAGAGCAATTATTGTAGGTGGAGCTGGAAGCCTGTACGTTGACGAAAACAAAACAATTACAGTAATGGAAACACCTGATTTTCCGGATATATTTATTCCTACAGCGAAAGGGCAAGGGCGTAACTTACAAGAATTACAGGACACTCCTACTATTTCATGGACATTTATAAGTCCATCTGCAATGTTTGATGCGGAAGGAAAAAGGACTGGTTCATATCAATCCGGAAAAGACCATCTTTTGGTTAATTCAAAAGGTGAAAGTTATATTAGCTATGCAGACTACGCAATTGCAGTATTAGATGAAATTGAAAAACCAAAGCATATTAATGAAAGATTTACTGTTGTTGGCGAAAAGGAGTAGGAGAAACGGTGTAACAACTAGTTTGAAAGGAGTTTTTACTATGAATAATAAGGAGCTTGCTCTGATCTATGTATGGGATGCATACTGCGGGTGGTGTTATGGATTCTCGAAAAGCCTTAAAGCATTTCATGAGAATCACCCAGAATTACCCGTTACTGTTTTGTCAGGGGGGTTATTTGTAGGAGAACGTAAGCAACCTATAAGCGCTTATACACATATTCCTGAAGCAAATATGAGAATCAGTCAGCTGACAGGTGCCGAGTTTGGTGATTCCTATCAATCTTTGCTGAAAGAAGGGACATTTGTCTTGGATTCTGAGACGGCAGCAATTGGTTTTTCTGCATTGCGTTTCTTTGCACCAGAACATTCTTTAGTTTTAGCTTCATCTATGCAACGTGCATTTTATTATGAAGGGAAGAGCCTTAGTGACCCAGCAACATACCGAGAAATTGCTATTGCAAATAATCTTGATCCAGACGCAGTTCTTGCTCGGTTGGAGGACGTGGAAACCATCAAAGATGCAAATACGGACTTTTTGAAGGTTCAGCAACTTGGTATCCAAAGTTACCCTACATTACTTCTGCAGAAAGGGAATGAACTAATCGCACTTGGTGGAGGAGTTATGACCGCTGAAAAAATCGAAGCACGTCTAGAAAGCATTCTCTCATAATTGTTTATTAAACAGCATACTTGAACTTTACCCGACCTTCATTTTGTTAAAAAGGTCGGGTTTTTAATATTATTATGGTGCATTTCAGATTGTTGAATGAATGTGGAGGAGTGTATTAAATACTTAGTTACCTAAGTAGTTATTATAGTTTAAGAAGGATTAGTTTCGTACAAAGGTTTTTTCACTTCCTTTATTGAATACCTTTCCTTAGTTCGTTGAGGAACGTTATCATGGTTTTTATTAATAATTGAGATAAAGCAACATTGTACTTAACTAAAAGGATGTTTTTTTATAATAACCAATGTTGCAGTCTTTTTGGAACCGAACATAGTTGTAGAAGGAATCATTAAAGTAGTGCCTAGTATTTACGAAACTTAATGCTAACTACATACGTAGAAAAGGGTATAAGGAAAAAGAACAAGGGAGGTGTTACCATTGAAAATGGAAAAATATATAATGGAAACATCAAAAGGGAAGTTACAATATAGTATTAGTGGAACTGGGAAACCAAATATTGTTCTGATTAACGGTGGTTCAGGACCTATAGAAGGTTGGATGAAAATAATACAACAAATTTCGGAAATTTCATCTGTATTTTCATACAACCGATTTGGTGTTTTGGGTAGCGATAAACCAAAGGAACCCCAAGATGGGACTGAAATTGTTAGTACGCTTCGTGAAGCATTAACAATAGTGGGATTTGAACCTCCATATCTATTAGTTGGACATTCGCTTGGTGGTTTATATGCAAATTTGTATGCACGATTATATCCAAACGAAGTAGTAGGGATTGTCTTCCTAGAATCCAGTCATCCTAAAGATTTAGACCTTAATGAATATCAAGGAAGTACGGTTAAATTTATTAATAAGTTATTCACTATGTTTGATTCTTTCTCTGCGCAAAAACAATTCAACGAAGTTCATTTTGTCAAAGAAACTGTCAATCAACTAAATCAATTAGACACTTTTCCCGAGATCCCTGTTTATGTAATTACAGGTGGAAAAGAAAGTCGAATGATTCCAGCAGTAGTTGCAAAAAAGAGACTAGAAAATCAATTAGAATTACTTTCGTTGTCGCGAAATAGTAAACATATTATTGCAGAAAGAAGCGGTCATTTTCCGCAAATTACAGAACCATCTGTAGTAATTAATACAATTAGGGATTGTGTAAATGAAATCACGAACAGGTAAGTAGTTTTAGGTGGGAATTTCGTACCATATTTGATCGTCATTACTTAATGAAACGAAAAACAGGAACGAAGCACGAAACTTCATTCCTGTTAAATTTATAATTCTTGTCTTAATGCTTGGATCACTTCAATTTTAGTCGCTTTTCGAGCAGGCCGCCATCCTGATAGGATCGCAACGAAGATACTAATACCACCCGCTAAAAGGACAAGACTCATTGGAATAATGGAGAAGGTAATTCCAGCCATGTTAGGAGCGTCTTCAGATAATGCGAAGGACACGACATGTGGAAGAACCGCATTAATGACATAACTTAAACCGTATGATACGATCACCGCTAAAATCGTTCCTAATAATCCAATAAAGGCACTTTCCATTAGGAACAGTCGTTGAATCATTGAAGGAGATGCGCCAATCGCCTTTAATACTCCTATTTCACGAGTTCTTTCAGTTACCGCCATCGTCATTGTGTTAAAAATACCGATTGATGCAATTAAAATGGAAATGGTTCCAATAAAGATTAGTCCGATTTTAAAAATAAGGAAAAATAGATCAAGTTCTTTAATTTGCTCAATTGGTGAATAAACTTGATAATTGTTTTCTTTTAATTCATCTAATACTGGCAGTACATAGTCAAGTGAATCCACATAAATCGTTGTAGTTGGATAAGATACTAAATTGCGTTGTACAACGAATAAATCATCGCTAAATAAAATGCTGTTGTCAATTTGGAATTCATAATCAGGTTCGTCTAAAATACCAACGATTGTAAAGGTAGCGCTCTGATCTAAATATTCGAATGTCTCCGAATCCATAAATTGAAGCTCAACTTCTCTATTTAATAATTCTCCTTTATAACCTTCTTCCGAACCATCATACCAAGTATTTTGCTCACTAGCTTCTTTAGATTTTTGTTCAATGATATCTCGATCTTTTTCATTTAGTAAACTCTGAGCGAAATGATAACCTACCGCGATTTCATTTGCATTTTTCGGTAGTCGCCCTACACTTAAAGTAGAAGGAAGTTTCGCTTGATCTTCTATATCAACAGCAATCGCAATGGATTCCGTTTCTCGATCTTCAAATGTGGAACGAATTAAACCTGAAATTTCATTTCTTGTTAAAACTACATTGACGTGATCAATTTCTTGAATAAATGTCTCATCTTCTTGTGATAGTGCACTATCCCCCCAAAGTGCGATTTCTGTAACCGATTCTTGATTTAAAATTTCACCTTTTACCGTTTCTTGAAGCCCGAAACCTACTGAAGCAAGGACGATTAAAAATGCACAACCTATCATTGCAGCAAGTACCGTCATCGTAACGCGCAGTTTGTTTTTTCTCATATGTTGAAAAACGAATGAAAGTTGATCTTTAAATAACATGTTTGACATCTCCTAACAATAAACCATCATGCATTCGAAGCTTGCGATCAGCAATTTGAGCAACTTCTTCATCATGGGTGATGATCATAAACGTAATATTTTCTGTTTGATTTAGGTGCTTAATGAAATCAAGGATTTCCATCTCCGTATGAGAATCAAGACTCCCTGTTGGCTCGTCCGCTAATATAATCGGCGGGTTTGTAATTAAGGCACGTGCGATGGATACGCGCTGCTGCTGCCCACCTGAAAGTTCATTTGGATAATGATCCGCCACATGAGATAACCCGACTTTTTCTAATATTTTTTCTACGTTATGTTTACGAATTGAGGATGGAACGCCTTTTAATTTCAACGGCAGCTCCACGTTTTCAAATACATTTTGATTCGGAAGAAGCTGAAAGTTTTGGAAGATAAAGCCAAAGTGATCCAAACGGAACGCGGCACTTTGTTTTTCACTAAATTTGGCGATTTCCGTATTGTTTACTTTGATTGATCCTGTATCTGGTTTCATAAAGCCTGCAACCACTTGCAATAAAGTCGACTTCCCGGACCCACTTTTCCCAACAATCGAAATGATTTCCCCTTTGTTTATGTGAAAGTGAATATCCTTCAACACTTCAATCTGCTTCTCTTTCCCTTTCTTACCAATTTTAAATGTGTGATTTAATGATTGAACTTCTATCATGTTCTCATTCCTTTATGATTAATTTACTAGTTTGAGTCTAACCAACGAATATGAAGAAAAAGGAAGGGGATTTATGAAGATTTTCTTAAGAAGTTATGAAAAGGGTTGAGGGATGTAGTTTGGGAGGG
>JAPSJC010000042.1 GCA_031178355.1 Ureibacillus sp. | reverse complement strand
GTTTACTTTTGCCCCTATCCTCTTTTTTTAAGTTCCCCACTTAATTTATCTAACATATCCACTGTCATTTTTTCTAAATCATATTCTACCTTAAACCCCCACTCCTCTACTGCTGCTGACGAATCAATGGAGTTTGGCCAACTGTCAGCAATTGCTTGCCGTACTGGGTCTATCTTATAGTCAATTTCAAATGTAGGAATATGTTTGCTTATCTCTCCTGCGATTTGAGAAGGTTCAAAGCTCATAGCAGATATGTTAAATGCATTACGATGCTTTAGTTTCGAAGGATCTGCTTCCATTAAATCTACAATCGCTTGAAGGGCATCAGGCATATACATCATATCCATATACGTACCCTTTGCTATATATGAAGTATATTTCCCCTCTTCTATTGCCTTATAATAAATCTCCACTGCATAGTCTGTGGTACCTCCACCTGGTGGTGTTACATATGAAATTAACCCCGGGAATCGAACTCCTCGTGTATCGACACCGAAACGGTTGAAGTAATAATCACTTAACAACTCCCCCGCAACCTTATTTACTCCGTACATTGTGGTTGGTCTTTGTAGTGTATCTTGTGGTGTATTGTCTTTTGGTGTGGAGGGACCAAATGCCCCGATTGAACTTGGGGTGAAAAATTGTAGGTTTAATTCTTTGGAGACTTCAAGGGCATTTACTAATCCACCCATGTTTAAATGCCACGCAAACTGTGGATTTTTCTCAGCAGTCGCAGATAGTAATGCAGCTAAGTGGATAAATGTGTCTGCCCCAAACTGTTTTGCAAGTTCATACATTCTTTTTGAATCCATTACGTCCAATACCTCAAAAGGACCATTGATTTCATTTGGTTTCCGAATATCTGTTGATAAGACGTTCTCTTCTCCGTAAATCGACCTCAGTTTTACTACTAATTCAGAACCAATTTGCCCAAGTGCCCCGGTAACGAGTATTCTTTTCATACTTTCGCCTCCTAGGTTTTGAATTTCAATTGGACTTATTTACGTTCAATAAAACTCAACCTAGTTTATGCGAGGCAGCCTATAGATGTACTATAAACAAATAATTCTTGGGCTTTGAAATTAAAAAGATAAAATCTCAACGATAAAAGAAAAAAGACTTCTTCATTTAGTTCATTCGGCTACATCGATCGATATTCCATAGATGGACTGAAAAGGAAATGCTCGCCCATCCTCAAAATAAAGTTTTGCATTGCTCGTATTTAATTTGGCGATAACACCTGTAACTTTGTAAACTTGTTTTTCCTCCCAAACCTTCAGCTCTACTTCACTCTTTTGGTTATAGGCAAGTTGAAGTTGTTCACTTAACTCTTGTAGTGCCCATTCATCTAGTTCTGGTTTTTTCACGTACTGATCTTGCTCTTGCCATTCTCGTAAAAGCTTTACATGTTCGGGAAGCATCATAGCTGTCCATTTAATGTTTCCTCGATCTCGAATCATCTTATCTCCCCTTTTCATATAGCGTATTGTTTTAATGAAGCACCCATACGTATACATCGTCATTCCTATCCACCTTGAAAATAGTAGTGTCATTTCCACTCTTATAAGCTATGATAGAAATAAGTTTTTTTGGAACTTTTTGGCTTAGTATTTTTAGACAAATTAAGCTTGAGGTGATACATACAAATGCGTAAGGTAATCTCTTTAGCAATTTGCTTATTATTTCTAGTTGGTTGTTCATACGAAACCACTCCACCAAATTCAGTCGAACCTAATGTAAAATCAGAAATCGTTACAGACACTGAAACAGCAGATTATAAATGGTTTAATATTGTTTCAGAAAACGTGGACATCCCCATTTACCCTATCCATGGCATTGAGGAACAATCGATCCTAGAACTGTACGATAACAATAGATATGTTAGAGCTTCTTATGGCACAGTTTTTGATGCTTATGATGAAGCTGCCCTACAGGAAACAATCCGATCCGCATTACAAAACCTTGATGGTTATTTTGCGATTTTCTATACAGGTGAATTAAACAACCTCCAAGAAACCGTTGCAAAAGCTTATTACAGCGATCCTATCACTCTCGGTACAGTACTCTACTTACAATACGGCATGCAGGAAGTGAAGAATGGTTACTTTTTGCATTTCCAAGTTGACTACACGACAAATAAAGTTGAGCTAGCTACTACGATTAATCAAAAATTTGAAGAATTTTATGCTTTACTCGATTTAGAAGGTAAATCTATTGAAGAAAAAATATCCGTTATCCATCGGGCAGTTATTGAACATATGGAATACGTGGACAGTGGCTATTTACATGCACATTCCCCATATGGCTTTTTTGTACTAGGTGAAGGTGTTTGCCAAGCTTATGCAATTGCGATGCAAATGTTGTTAGAAAAAGCGGGTGTTGAAAGCCATTATGTTGTTGGCTATTTAGTCGGTGAAGAAGATGGATTTGCGCATGCTTGGAACTTAGTGAAAACCGAAAAGGGTTGGCGACATATCGATGCTACATCCAATGATCTTGGCGCTCAATACGAACAACAAGTCGCTTTAACTTACTATAAATTAAAAGATGAAGTGGCACGCCAATATTACGTCTGGGATGAAAGCTTCTACCCAAAAACTGAATAATATTAAATCCATCCGATACGAGAGAGCCGTATCGGATTATTTTTTATGTCCACCTAATAATTGTGCACGTTTACGCGCTGTCCCCGCTGCAGTGAAGGACACGGCACGTAATACGGAAGTCGTTC
This sequence comes from Ureibacillus sp., assembly GCA_031178355.1. Classification (GTDB taxonomy): domain Bacteria; phylum Bacillota; class Bacilli; order Bacillales_A; family Planococcaceae; genus Ureibacillus. The sequence goes on along the minus strand of JAPSJC010000042.1, from coordinate 17,270 downwards.
CATGCTTTGAACGTAATTGATCCATAGTAGCTCCTAATTTTCTTTTTCTCCATCTCATCTCATCAAACAAACTAAGTTGCATGGAACGTTCTGATTCTAATTTAGTGAGACTAATATCAATATGTCTTATAGGTCGTTCTGCATAAAACTCATCTAAAAGCTGTTCGCATACTTTAAAAATTTTCATTGTATCATTTGTTGGTTCATCGATCGTTCGTGCGCGATGAAATCCACCACCAAATGCATCTCTACTGTAAGTTACACCAAGGGTAATCGTTCTACCCACTTGATGTGCTTCTCTTGCTCTTCTCGCTACATCTTCACACATTTCTAACATCACGGTTAAAATTTCATCCCGATTGCGATAATCTCGCATGAGCATCTGTCCTTTGCCGTAGCTTATTTGCCCTTGGACAAGTGGAGGTGCACCAAGTGGGGATAAATCAATCCCCCACGCATGGTAATAAAGCTGATTCCCCATAATACCAAAGCGTTTTTCAATCATTTGTAAGTCTGCATGTGCTAAATCACCGACTTTAAAAATCCCCATGTTATTCAACGTACGTTCTGTTCGTCTCCCAATTCCCCACATTTCAGATAATGGAGCGATTGGCCACAATTTTTCTGGAACATCTTCATATGTCCATTTCGCAAACCCTTTTTTCTTCGCCTCTATATCAAGTGCTAATTTCGCCAGTAGCATATTTGGTCCCATTCCAACAGCACTTGGAATTTGAAACTGACGATAAATACTTTCTTGAATGTATTTAGCTGTTTCTTCAGGCGGTCCCCATAACTTTTCCGTACCCGTTAAATCAACAAAACTTTCATCCACGCTATATACATGAATTGCTTCCTTCGGGACAAACTGATTAATTAAATTCGTTATTTCCATTGAGGTACGAACGAAAAATTCCATTTTTGGCTCAAATAGTTTTATGTCAGGATGCTTTGGGATTTCATAAAGCCGTGACCCCGTTTTGATACCAAAGCGCTTTTTCATTGGCGGGGATGCAGCAAGGACTACACTTCCTTTTTGTTGAAAGTTTCCGACTACCGCAATTGGCACTTCCATTGGATCTAGATTTTCAAGCGCTGCCATACAGCTAGCATAGAAACATCGCATATCGATACACATAATAGAACGATTCGGTAATTTTTCATATACAGAAAACATATCTGTTTGTTTTATATCTACCTCATACTCCTGTAAGCTACTTGCATGCATCCCCAACACCTCCAAACTGAATTATTTCATAAACAGTATATGCGAACATTCGTTCTTAAATACATATTAAAATGAGACAACTGAGACGGCAAGTGGGAGTTTTTGGGGGTTTTACATTTTGAATTGATATCTTTCAAAAATAGTCATTTTATTTAAACGGAAATATTCCGCTTATCTTGAGAAATCCAAATATTTTTTCGAAAATAAAGGAAGTTTTTCCGGTTATCTAATCTAAATCTTTGATTTTTTCCTTATTAACCGGAATTTCTCCGCTTATATCCGCTTAATTTGCCCCCACTATATACATTAGACGGAGTTTCTCCGCCTATTTCATTTGCGGGTCTTAACTCTAATTATGTGAATTCAAAAAGAAACGTGAAATCGACGGAGCGATTTCACGTTTTTAATTGTTGAAGCTAGTTTGTCCCAGCCTCTTCTTTTATCGAACTTTAATTACTCACTTTTTAATCAAGTGAACTACAAATTTCAATCAGGTTTCCATCAGGATCTGCTACATAAGCAACAACTTGTCCCCATGGTTTAGTAACTGGTTCTACTAAGATTTGGACATCCTTCTTTCTTAATTCCCCAATTGTTTCTTCAACATTCTCCACCACAAATCCTAATTCAAACGTTTGTGAAGAATGCTCAGGAATGTCTAAGCCCGTAATTTCTCTCACACTTTCCTTCGTGTTAATGGATAAAATGGTTGATCCTGTGTCAAATTCAACATACGTACCATGTTCCCCTCGAATAGGTAATGCTAAAATCTCCTCATAAAATGCTTTAGATTTCGTGAAATCTGATACATATAAAATGACATACCGCATTTTAAAATTCATCTATATGTGCCTCCTAATTATTAATACTTGCATATTATCCCTGAAATTATATACACTTTATACCATTTTAGGTAGCAATAGTAAATGCAATAAAACAAAAAGCAGTACTCGCTAAAGTACCGCTTTCTTCTCGACCTTAATTTAGGCTGTTTAAAACTTTCGGATGAATGCTTTCAATTAAATCATGTACAGCTATTTTTTCTAAGGAAAGAAGTTTATCTATTATATCTTCTTTTTGTTGTTTTTCTAGTGGCACAAGGTCAAGGAACTTTTGAACAAAGTCTTCTTCAGTAATCGGGTTTTCCGGATCTCCCTTTGGATAGGCACTAACCAATTTTGAAGTTGAACCATCCGCCCAAAATACATGAAGTTTTGCGCCCCACTCATTCGGATACTTTTCATCAATATCTTCATCTACATAGACTTCTAGCTTCTTCATTACATTACGAATTGGTTGGTCTTTAAGTGTTTCATGGTTAAATTCATTAAATCCACCTTTACCCTTTAAAAGTGCAAGTGCTACACAAAACTGCATACTAAATTTTGCTGCGTAAATGGATTGTGGATTCGAATCATTTGTAATATCAAGTGCTACTTTATATGCGCCAACTTCAATCTTACTAATTTGGTCAAAGCCTTTTTGTACCCCAATATCGTGAAGTTGCAACGCTAAATCCATTGCTGCATGAGTATGTCTGCATGATGCATGAACTTTAAAAGAATTCTCCATGATTTTATACTGTTCACCTAGCTGGTGAGTCATTTTCGTCACATCATATTGCTCACTCATTGCATTAAAGAAGCCCCTGCGTCCTTCAAAGATTTCTCTCGCACCTGTAAATCCTCTTTGGGCAAGTAAACAGCTAATAATACCGTTCATAGCTGCTTTTCCTGGGTGCAGTTGCTTACTCATTGCACCATCTTCAATAAACTCCCACAGTCCAGCAGCTTGCGTTCCTGCAGAACCTAGTGCATCAACAATTTGCTCTTCTGTTAAATTTAACAATTTTGCAACAGCCGCAGTTGCTCCAAATGTTCCACAAGTCGCTGTGTTATGGAAGTAATAATAATGGGAAGGTGTAACGGTTTCTCCAACTCTGAATGCAACCTCATATCCGGCGATAATTGCTTCAATCAACTTTTCTCCACTTACATTTTTCCACTCAGCAACAGCAATAGCAGCGGGCATAATAGCAGTTGCAGCATGAACAATAGAGGCTTTATGAATATCATCAAGTTCTATGACATGGCTTGCGCCACCGTTTATAAATGCTACATTCGTTATATTTGTCTTTAAACCTGAGACAGCTGTGGCTTGTGGCTCTCCTCCTAGAATGGCCGCTACATCATTCATCATTTGTGCTGGAGCTGCCTCATAGCCCTTTAACAACGACGCATAATAATCTATAATACAAAGTTTTGTAAAATGGATGACGTCTTTTGGAATATCCTCAAAACGAAGATTTACAATATAGTTTGCAAACTGCTCACTATAAGTCAATAAAATCGCCCCCTCTATATTTTTTTCAACACTTCATCTGAATGCTCGCCAAACATAGGTGCAGACACTTTTGGAGTTATATCACAATTTGAGAGAGTAATTGGAAGACGTGTAACAAATGACTCACCATCCCGCGCATGCGGAAGCTTTACAATACATTGATTTTCAATTTGCTGAGGATCCATGAGAACATCTGTCATTGCTTTTACCTTAGCAACCGGAATGCCGAACGTTTCTAGTTTTTCGACTAACTGGTCACTTGACCGCTGTAACGTTATTTCTTCGATTCTCTTATTTAACAAACTTCTATTTTTAACGCGATCAGCGTTTGTTGCAAATTGCTCATCACGAATCCAATTTTCCACTCCTAAGGCATTACATAGCTTTTCAAAAAGGGAATTGTTAGAAATTCCTATCATAATAGGTGCATCCTTTGTTCGAAACGCTCCGTATGGAGAAAACGCTCCATGATTCGATCCTAGCTTCGATGGATTATTTCCCGTTAGATTAGTAGATAGTAAATGATAATTAGACCAGAAAATCCCTGTTTCATATAACGAAGTTGAAACCTTTGCACCTTCACCTGTCTTCAACCGATTAAGTATTGCCGAAACTACACCTAGTGCTCCCCACATTGCACTTCCTTGGTCTACAATCGAAACTGGGATACGAGCTAAATCTTCGTTTCCTGTAATACTCATTAAACCTGTTTCAGCTTGAATAATTGCATCGTAGCCGGGATAATCTCGTTTTGGTCCATTCTCCCCATATGCAGAAAGTGAGCAGTATATTAATAAAGGATTGATTTCCTTTAATTTGTCATAACCTAACCCAATTTTATCGGCAATCCCTGCACGATAATTTTCAACAAATACATCCGCCGTCTCAATTAAACGGTACATTGCTTGTAGGTCCGATTGTTCTTTTAAATTTAAAACCACTGACTTTTTTTGACGGTTAATATTTAAAAAATAGACGCCATCATCATTTTTCTTTGGCTCCATTTTCCGTGCCTCATCACCAGCAATCGGTTTTTCTACTTTAATAACCTCGGCACCTAGATCCCCTAGAATCATCGTAAGGGTTGGTCCTGAAATATTGGTTGTGACATCAATGACTGTTATTCCACTTAAAGGAAGCATTATTCAACCCCTTCACACTAATCCTTTTGCAAATCCTCCAATTTCAGATAACTTATTTAGTGTAATTCCCGTTTCAATCTTCATTGCATGTAACATTTCCACTACCTTCTCTGTTGCAACAAACTTCTTTTCGTTCTGAAGACCATCTCGTGGGCCTACCTCGATTATTTCAACACCTGTTGGGAAATGCATATCAAATCCCTACCTTCTTATTTAATATGATTTTGGCAATCCTAATACATGCTCTGCCACATACGATAAAATCAAATTAGTTGATATAGGTGCCACTTGATAAAGTCGCGTTTCCTTAAATTTACGCTCAATATCATATTCAGCTGCAAAGCCAAATCCACCATGAGTTTGTAGCGCCACATTTGCCGCTTCCCAAGATGCATCAGCTGCAAGAAGTTTTGACATATTTGCCTCTGCACCACATGCAGCTCCTGCATCGTAAAGCTCTGCTGCCTTAAATCGCATTAAATCTGCTGCTTCGATATGAATGTGTGCTGTGGCAATCGGAAATTGAATCCCTTGGTTTTGACCAATCGCACGGTTAAAGACGACACGTTCATTGGCATAATTCGTTGCTTTTTCAATAAACCAACGACCATCCCCTATACATTCAGCAGCAATTAAAATACGCTCTGCATTCATACCGTCTAAAATATAACGGAACCCGCGTCCTTCTTCGCCTATTAAATTTTCAATAGGTACCTTTAAGTTCTCGATAAAGATTTCAGTTGTTGCATGGTTCATCATTGTTTTAATTGGGCGTATTTCTAAACCATTCCCTTTTGCTTCATTTAAATCAACAATTAAAACAGATAAGCCATCACTCTTCTTTTTGCATTCCTCTCTTGGTGTTGTACGAACGAGAAGAATCATTAAATCTGAATGTTCTGCTCGAGAAATGAAAACTTTCTGGCCGTTCACAACATAGTGATCTCCTTCACGACGGGCAAAGGTTTTGAGATTCGTTGTATCAGTACCTGTGTTAGGTTCCGTTACACCAAATGCTTGTAGACGCAACGAACCATCTGCAATTTTAGGTAGATACTTTCTCTTTTGTTCGCTTGATCCGTGACGTAAAATGGTGCCCATCGTGTACATTTGAGCGTGGCATGCGCCAGCGTTACCACCCGAGCGATTAATTTCCTCTAAAATAATAGAAGCCTCTAATATTCCTAAACCAGAACCACCGTACTCTTCTGGAATAAGTGCACCTAAAAATCCTGCATCCGTTATTGCTCGAACGAACTCTGTAGGATAGCCATTTACTTCGTCTAATTGACGCCAATACTCATTATTAAACCTTTTACAAACTGCACGGACCCCTTCTCGTAATTCCTGAATAAATTCTTGTTTTTCTGAAGTCATGAGCAAAACGATTCTCCCCCTTACATCCCTTTAAATCGTGGTTTACGTTTTTCATTAAACGCTAGAATGCCTTCGAGACGATCCTCTGATTCTATTACTTGATTGTAAACTTCTATTTCAAAACGGCGTGCAACGTCCGTGTCTAAGCTGCTAGCATCTGCTACTCTTTTAACACCCTGTACCCCTAAAGGTGCATTTTCTGCAATTGCTCTTGCTAGTGTAATGGACTCCTGTAAAACCTCATCTGGACGAACTAGCATATTTAAAAGCCCCGCATCAAGGGCTTCATTTGCTGAAATAATTTTCCCTGTAAATAACCATTCTTTAGCAATATGAAGAGGTACACGTTTAGGTAATAGTCTTGCACCACCGCCACCTGGCATAATTCCTCGAAGCACTTCAGTTAAGCCAAACTTCGCTTCTTCACCAGCAATAATCAGGTCAGAGTTAAGCGCTAGTTCAAAACCACCTGCTAAGCAATAACCATTTACAGCAGCAATCGTTGGTTGTTTTATTTCCGCTAATGCTTGATACATATCTTCTATTAACTTATGTTGTTGTCTCCACTCGTCATCCGTCATTCCATTTCGCTCTTTTAAATCTGCCCCCGTACAAAATGCATCTTCTGTTGATGATGTTAAAATAACGACTCTAACGGTTTCACTCCGTTGAAGTTCTCTAAATGTACTTAGTAAAAATTTGATTGTTTCTGTATTAAAAGCATGCTTTACTTGTGGTCTGTTTAAAGTCAGAACTGCTATATACTTCAATTCATCCACATAATCAAGTTTCACCAAACTCATTTGATTCCCCCATTTTAAGCACTTTGTTTAACAATGCATTTTCTTTTACTGGTACATGGTCTTTTTTATAAACCATAATTGTACGAACAAATTCAATCACAATTTTTCCTTCCTGATTGTATCCACATGTTTTTACAGTGATTATTCCAACATTCTCTCGAGTAGATGATGGACGTTTACTTAAAACCTCACTGTAAGAATAAATCGTATCTCCTTCAAAAACTGGATGTGGTAGTTTAATATCATTCCACCCTAAGTTGGCAATCGCAACAACATCCATCCATGAATATGTAGATCTAAATATTATTTATAAGAGATTGTCAGTTGGAAAAATTGAATTCCATCATTCAAAGTTTATGGACAGGTTTTCCTCAACAAACGCCACACCTCTTACCTGACCAAATTAAACTATCACTGCTAGAACATGATGAAATGCTTCAAGCTGTAAAAAAGGGAAAGATGGATGAAGCATGTATCGTATTGGAGCATCATATCGTCAGAGCAGGTAGAAATGTATTAGAGAATTTAAAAAAGAAAAAGTAATACACACAACCAAAAGGAATCTACCAATCGTATTATTTAAGGAAATGTTACCGGGGTGTATTCACAAATTGTGATAACACTAAATGTCGAATCATTATGTCATTCATCTACCGGAAAACATTTCCTTTTCTATTAATCTGCCATTTTAATGATAATTCTAGAATTGTCCCCTGTTGCTAGTAAGTCAAATCCTTCATTGATTTCATCTAAAGAAATAATGTTGGATAGTAGTTGATCGACAGGTAGTTTTCCAGACTTCATCATGTTTATAAAATTCGGTATATCACGAAGCGGTACACAGCTTCCAACGTAGGAACCTTTAATTGTTTTTTCTTCCGCCGTTAAAGTTACATAAGGAAACGCAAATTTATGCTCGGGATGCGGGAGTCCCGTTGTAGTAGTAGTGCCTCCACGTTTTGTAATCGCGTAAGCAACATCCATTGCTGGAACTACACCAGCAGTTTCAAAGGCATAGTCTACGCCACCAGCAGTATACTCCTTAACAAGTTGCACAACATGTGGATCCTTTGAATTAAATACAGCAGTAGCACCAAGGGATTTCGCTTGTTGCAGTTTCTTTTCATTAATATCAATGGCAATCACTTCTCTAGCTCCAGCAGCAACTGCACCAAGTAATGCACTCAAGCCGATTCCTCCAAGTCCAACGACTGCTACTGTAGAACCAAATCGAACTTTTGCTGTATTTACGACCGCACCAACACCAGTAATAACTGCACAGCCGAATAAAGCTAATTTCTCAAATGGTAAGTCTTCCTCAACTTTCACTAAGGAATGTTGAGAAACAACTGCGTATTCTGAAAAGGCAGACACACCAACATGGTGACCAATTGTTTCTTCACCAGCATGAAGCCGCGTTCCCCCATTTAATAATGTGCCCTCTCCGTTAGCTTTAGCTCCTGGTTCACATAAAGCTGGTCTTCCCTCGGCACAAGGTATACAGTGACCGCAACTCGGTACGAATACGCAAACTACCTTGTCACCCTTCTTGAAATTCACTACTCCCGGCCCAACTTCTTCTACAACACCTGAAGCCTCATGCCCAAGTGCCATCGGAAGTGGCCGAGGACGACTTCCATTAATAACGGATAAGTCAGAATGGCACAAACTAGCAGCTTTAATTTTGATGAGTACTTCTCCTTCTTGAGGTGCATCTAAATCAATTTCTTCAATATGAATTGGTTTGCTTTCTGCATAGGGCTGCGCAACACCGGATGAACGTAAAACTGCTGAACGGATTTTCATACTCAGGCCACCTTTATATTAGTTTTACACCAATAAACTTTAAATCGGACATACCTTCAATTGCGTAACGAACACCTTCTTTTCCGATTCCACTACGTTTTACTCCACCATACGGAAAATGATCATATCGACGAACGGATACTTCATTAATCCATACGCCCCCCATCTCTAGTTGGTCTGCAATGTTGAATGCACGATTAATATCGCTCGTAAACACGCCAGCCTGCAAACCAAATTCCGTATCATTTGCTTGTTCAATTACAGCTTTCTCATCGTCGAATGGGATCATCGCAACCATTGGCGCAAAAACTTCCATACAAACGACATTCATAGATGGATTAACATTTTCAATGATTGTTGGTGCTAAGAAGGAACCATCTCGAGTACCACCAGTTCGTATCGTTGCACCTTCTGCAACTGCTTCTTTAATCCAATTTTCCGCACGAATTGCAGCGTCTTCCGTAATCATTGGACCAAGTTGCGTAGTTTCATCAGAAGTATCACCCATTTTTAATTGTTCAAGTTTTTCCTTCAATAAAGAAACAAACTCTTCGTAGACATCCTTGTGAACAAAGACACGTTGTGCCGATACACAAGCCTGACCTGCGAATGTAAATCCACCCATTGCAATAGCATTGGCAGCGTGTTCGATATTTGCATCACTAAATATGATGTTCGGTGCATTCGACCCAAGCTCTAACGTTACCGGTTTCTCTTTAGCCAGCTCTTTAATATGCCAACCTACTTTATCACTACCAGTAAAGGAAACCTTTTTCACTTTCGGATTGGTGACAAGCGGTTTCACTAAATCAATTCCATAACCGTTAATGATATTTACAGCCCCAGCAGGTAAACCAGCTTCTAGAAGAAGATCATGCAACAGAACGGACGATATCGGTGTTTTTTCAGCCGGTTTTAGCACTACAGTATTTCCAACAGCAATTGCTGGTGCAATTTTATGTAACGCTAAGTTTAGTGGAAAGTTAAATGGTGTAATCGCAGCAACTACTCCTAAAGGCACTCTTTTTGTAAAACCAAGTTGCTTCTCACCGCCAATCGCACTATCCATTACAATTTGCTCGCCATTCAGTTTTTTTGCTTCTTCACTAGCAAGCTGTAAAACTTGGACAGCACGAGTAATTTCGCCTCTAGCTTCTACAATTGGTTTACCTGCCTCTTGACTAATCGTTCTAGCAAACTCTTCTGATCGTTCCTCTAGTAAAATTGCAGCCTTGCGCAGAATTTTACTACGTTCGTAGGCTGGCAAAGAACGCATCGTTTGCTGATAAACCTCGTGGGCATTATCAATTGCATTTTCTACATCTTCTATTGATGAGCTATAAATAAGTGCAAGAAGCTCTTGATTATACGGGTTTTTAACCTCTATCTTAGTTGTCGATTCATTCACTTTGTGCTCACCAGCAAGTAGGCTACCGATTCTTCTCATTCGTATTACCCCTTTCCCAAGCATAACACCCTAAATCAAACAACTTAGGGTGTTATTTCCATTTTATTTATTCATAGTACCCTTCAGTCGATTTGATGAATGTTTTAAATTGATTTGCATCGTGACCAAACCAAATTTCCGAATTATTTTCTGAGACAAATTTTCTAATTCTTTCAACCGTTGCATTGTAACCGACAGAATCATATAAAATTCCTGGTGGTTTAACCGGAGGACCATAGCTTTCTGCAGTATATAGTGCATCAGACGCAAGTAAAACATTGCCATGACCAGGTAATTCAACGTGTAAACCTAACATGCCATATGCATGACCTGGCCCAAAATTAATAATTTTTATACCGTCAACTAACGGTACTTCTTTTTCGTGCGGTTTGATTGTACGCCAGCGTAATTCCTTTTTAATCCAAGCCATCACGTCGCCCCAAATGTAGGCACCCATATCACGTGTTAGGGCAAAAGTTTTCATAACATTAGCGAGTTCAGTGTCGTGTACGATAATTTCAGCATTCGTAAATAGCTCTAAACATCCAGCATGATCTAAATGTAGGTGTGATGCGACAACATATTTAATATCTTCAGGGCGAACTTTTAATTGTTCTAAACGATTAATTAAATAGCACTCTTCACTTTGGAAAGCTGGGAAAAGCGATTGAATCCCTGGTGACCATCTTCCCTCTTCCCCCATACCATCTGGATTACAACCTGTATCAAATAAAATTTTCCCATCAGGATGGTCGATTAAAACGGCATAGACTGGAAATTCAACAAATTCTGCAGGTGGGTTAGGATTATTAATACTTGCTGGATTATGCATGGCAATCATATAATTCTTATCCATTTTCATCGTACCAGTATCTAAGACATACACCTTTTTCGAATTACACATTGTTTTTTCCCCCTATTTACGAATAATGAAATTTCAAACACTTCCTCTAAAAGTGTCTGTTTAATACCCTATTTAGATGATTCTCCTCCTTACTCATGACGGAACAATTGTTGCACGAGTAACCTCTCTATTTGCTGATTTATCTAAAGCATCTTTAATTTCTTCTAGCGTAAACTCTGCATCTAACAACGTTTCAAAAGGATATTTATCTTTATTTCTAGATAAAAAGTCAAGAGCTTTCTTTAGATACCAAGGGTTATAACGTAACACTGGGATAATTGTAATTCCCTTACGTGTCAAATAACCTGGGTCAAATGCAACTGTCTGGCCAGGGGAAATATTTCCGATTACTACGTATCTACCGCCTGCTCTAATAAGATGTACCCCTTCATTAAATGCTGCTGGCACACCTGCTACTTCAACGGCGACATCTACTCCTGATCCACCAGTTAACTCCATAATTCTTTCAATGCGAGATTCTAACGTTGGAAATTCAGTGAAACTAATTACTTCATCCGCTCCAAATTGCTTTGCCTGCTCTAAACGACTATCCACTGCATCAATGACAATTACTTTTAACTGTTTTTCTTTGGCAATGGCAATTGCATTTAAACCTAGGCCGCCTGCGCCCTGTATTAATAAGGTTTCACCTGATTTAACTTGTCCCGATTCAAGACCAAAGTAGACTTGAGATAGTGCACAGTTAGCACTAGCTGCTACATTATTTGGAATTTCATCTGGTACTCTATAAAAATATTGGTCAGAGTGAATATAATAGTGTGTCCCAAAAGTTCCGTGGAAATGAGGTGCCTGTTCTGTAGGTAAACGCCAATATTTATAAGCATTTTCACAAAGGTTAAACTGACCTTGTTGACAAGGCTTACATTTTCGACAAGTTAAAAAGTATGCACTTACTACCCGGTCTCCAACTTTTACAGGTTGACCCGCAAAATCAGTTGTGACCCCTTTACCTAATGCAAAAATTTCACCGATCATTTCATGACCAAGCGCCCCACTTCGGATGACTGGGTGATGTCCCTTCCAAATATGTAGTTCAGAACCACATATGTTTGTTTGAAGGATTTTAACAATCACTGCCCCTGGATCTGGCTCCACAATTGGATATTCTTTAAATTCCAATTGAAGTGGCTCAGTCATTTCAGCAACTATCCCCTTTGTTTGCTGACACAAAAACAACCATCCCCCTTTTTATGGGATTGTATCCAATATCCCACATACTTCAATTTAACAAATATTCTGACAAATGTACATATGCTTAGCAAAAAGTAATGCTATTCAGTTAAATGTTGAATCTACGCAACTATTATTACTTCAAATGTTTATTGAAAGAGAATACTATTTATAGTATTTCTATCATTTATTGTAAATGCATAATTTGGAAAGAAAACTTTTACGGTGCTCTCCGTTATAGCTACTATCAATTCCAGTGAGTTACGTATGGAACCAAAATAAAAAAAGACCCCCAGAATCGAAAAAAATCTGGTAGGTCTATAATAGTTGCAAAGTTGCATAATTATCCTATTTCTTTACTCAATAATTTCAGTATAGAAGCATGTCTTCATTTGATTGATAAACGTTTCCCCTAAATTTGTAAATGTAGCAGAACCACGTTTATGTATTGCTGTTTTGAACCCTTCTGCATCAGCACCCGCAATCGTTAGGTAATTACAAATATCTGTACATACTCCAGCAACATGTACCTTTTCTATACCTTTTTCACGTAACTTTTCCGCTAAACCGGTATTATAGAACGCATTATAATTTTCTTTTGGTTGCATGATCACATTAGGATTTGATTCATTGTTTTTATACCAAGTCATTAAATCACCGTAAAGCTCCTGACCCTTTGTTCCGACAACGTTATGGGCTGGCCAAAGTTTAAAATGTGAATCGTTTTCCTGATGAGCATCCATTGCCACTACAACGACTTGGTCTCGGTTTAGAAAATCTTTTGCCTGTTCAAGAATATACGGAACAATTTCTTGCGCTGGTTTCCCAGCTGTTAAACTTCCCTCATCCGCTACAAAGTCATTACTCATATCTACGATAATTAACGCTTCTTTTCCCATTGTCATCCACCTTTCACAACGTATACTTTCATTATAAATTGAAAATGTAGAAAGAATGAAACGAATCGCTTTCTTTTCTAAATTGTTTACTTTGTTTCAACGAAATACATTGAACGGCCCGGACCCCTTTATTAAAAAAAAGCATAGCAGATTATTCCAAAATGGAACTGGTCAGCTAGAGGTTATGTAATAGGTTTACAATTTAAATTGGCAATTAAAAAACCCCCCGAAGCTCTCGCCCCAAGAGGTTAAAAATATAGTATGTGAAAATATTAATTTGTTGTGGGTGGTTAGTAAAAAAAACATTAACCTACCTACTTTTTTACAATTTCCATTTATATGTGATATTTGGTGTGGTTTCATCTGAATAGTCATATTGCTCTGGAAGTGTTGGAAATGAAGGAAATCCGTTTAAGAAACTTGGTTTTCCTGGTTGAAACTCACTTTCAACAAAAAACGGCGTACCGAGTGGAATATACGGGAAAAGTTTTTCAATGTCTTCATTTTTCATACGGAGACATCCCATTGTCACGTCTTTACCTATTAAACTAGGTTCATTTGTGCCGTGTATGGCAAATTGGTCAGTCAACTGTAGCCCCCTTGTTCCAAGAGCACCTTGACCCCCGTTTGGTGCAACAATCCTTCTAGTAACAATGGATTCAACAGGAGGTAAATCTTCTATTCCAGAAGCAACAGGATATAGAGCCAATAGCTCGTCTCCTTTTAATACGCCCAGTTCATTCGTTTTTTCATAAAAAACAAGTGACAACAGACCATTTGTCGTAGTAGCACTTCCAACCAATCCATCTACAGATAACGAAAATCCACTACCTGTTCGTTCATAATGAACTGCATCTGGGATAAACGACAAATAATTATAAGGAACATCTCCTGTTAGTTTTAAAAGAGATTCAGGATAAACACCATTTATATCTTGATAATATTCGATTGCACTATGAACAGAGTGAAATACAAGTTCTTCTGGTTTTGTCGGAGAAGCATTCATCAATGTTGCATTCGTAATATTTTTTTCATAGACATTTGTTGCATTGATTTTATTCATTGTTAGTAAACTAGAAATAAGGAAAATTAATACAAAACCTAAACTAAATAAAAGTAATGCAAATAAAATACCTAAAAGCATTTTGTTAAAGTTGCTACCATCTTTCTTTTTATAGGTTTTAACAATAGGTGTAGCCACTACTGCTTTCGCAGTTTTTTCAATAATTTTACTTGCATGATAATGTCCATAACGAGCAGCCTTTGAGAAAAATTGATATGCCTTAACTGTATCGCCTTTTGATTCAAGTTCTTTTGCATACTGAAATAACATTTCTGAATCAGTTGGATTGTATTTTATATATTTTTTAAGAAAATCAGGATCGTTCTTTGAAATAAAAATATTTTTCCTTATCTCAATTAAATCTTTTTTAAGTTCTTCCACAAATTCAACCCTTTTGTAATCTAGTTAAATCATCAGTTTAAAAATATCGTTAAAAAAGAGATAAACAATTTAATTTACTGTCACTTATCACAAGGAAAAAAGCGAATAGAAAACTGGAAAATAGGTTTGGAATATATCTATTTTATTTGTGAATTCACATCACAATATATGTCCTGTTATGAATAAATAGAAGGTGAAAATATTTTTAAAGTTTTATTCAAAGAAAAAAGACTTCTTAGCAATATACTAAAAAGTCTCAAGATTTTTGGGTTTTCTATTTTATTTTCGTAAATTTTCGGTTAAGACGAATTTTTGATACGACATAATTAAAAATATGTGTACTCTTAACCAATGTTACTGCCTTTTGCACTTAATTATAACTATGTCGTACCTAAATTTCTCCAAAAAAATCACTTCGTTCACGATTTCAATAAGGAAAAAATTAAATCTGCTCTTTTACTACACCTGTATAAAGACTTGGTCTACGATCCTCGTAAACTGGAATTCTTGTACGAACTTCGTCCACTTTTGAAAAATCTACATCAACTATAGCTAGTTCCTCATCTTCAGCACCGGTCCATAATACTTCACCCCATGGTTCAATAATCATGGATTGACCATTAAAGTTTTCAGGTTTGTTTGAAATACGATTAATTGCGACGATAAAGCACTGATTCTCAATTGCACGAGCTTGTAATAATGTTTTCCAATGATCAATACGCGGAGTTGGCCATTGAGCAGAAACAAATAGCACTTTCGCTCCGGCCAATGCATGAGCACGTAACCATTCTGGGAAACGGATATCATAACAAATAACGCCACCGGCTTCCATTTCACCTAATGTGAAGCGATTCATTTCATCGCCTGATTCTAAAAATTGATCTTCATTCATTAATCTAAATAAATGAACTTTATTATATTCGCTTAACAATTCGCCGTCTTTATTTACAATATACATCGTGTTATAAAGTTTACCATCACGTTCGATCGCGACAGAACCACCTACGATATGGATTTCTAGTTCTTTCGCTAATCCTTTTAAAAACTCTTTTGTGCGAGTCCCTTCTTTATCAGCTAGTTCAGATAATTTTTCTAATGCATAGCCTGTGTTCCACATTTCAGGCAATACAACCACTTCTGCTCCTCGGCTAGCAGCTTCTCGTATAAAGTGTTCCGCTCGTTCGTAATTTTCTTCTATTTTTCCAAACCTAACATTTAATTGAATACACCCAATTTTCATTTCTTACACTCCCCTAGACAATTTTATGAAAAAGTTTTATCATTTCCTCATACTAATTGTAATTATATTCTGAATTATACGCAAAGATATAGAGCAGTTACTATCTATTAAACATAAAACATACTATATTTATAAAATTTATATACTTAAAGAAAATGAGGAATCTATATGAAACTTTCAAAAAAACTTCAAAGTCTACCAACGCAGTTTTTTGCTTCCCTTGTCAAGAAAGTGAATGCTGCAATTGAAGAAGGACGTGATGTTATAAATTTAGGTCAAGGGAACCCGGATTGTCCAACTCCCCAGCATATTGTTCAAGCTCTCCAAGCTGCAGCTGAAATTCCGCAATCTCATAAGTACTCGCCTTTTCAAGGACTACAAGAGTTGAAAGAGGCTGCAGCTTCATTTTATAAGCGTGAATATAATGTGGATATTGACCCTTATACAGAAGTTGCGATTTTAAGTGGGGCAAAAATCGGATTAGTTGAACTACCAATGGCAATTTTGGATCCAGGAGATTACATGCTTTTACCTGACCCAGGTTATCCGGATTATTTATCAGGCGTTGTTTTAGGTGATGTGTATTTCGATACAATGCCTTTACTTGAGAAGAATGAATTTTTGCCAGACTATCACGCACTACCAAAAGAAGTAATTGAACGTGCAAAGTTAATGTACTTGAACTATCCGAATAATCCTACTGGTGCCACAGCAAATTTAGATTTCTTTAATAATACAGTTCAGATGGCAAAAGAAAATGAGATTGCAGTAGTACATGATTTTGCATACGGTGCCTTTGGATTTGATGGCGAGAAGCCAGTTAGTTTCCTTCAAGCAGAAGGAGCAAAAGATGTGGGAGTTGAACTTTATACTTTATCGAAAACTTATAACATGGCTGGGTGGCGCGTAGGTTTTGCAGTTGGGAACCCTGAGATAATTGCAGCCATTAATTTACTTCAAGATCATCTATTTGTCAGCTTATTCCCTGCTGTCCAACTTGCTGCAGTAACCGCATTAAACGATAACCAACAATGTGTTGAAGAACAAGGTGCTATCTACGAAAGTCGACGTAACATACTAATCGAAGAAGCGCATCGGATTGGTTGGGATGTAAAAGCACCAAAAGGCTCGTTTTTTGCCTGGTTGAGAGTTCCAGAAGGTTATACAAGTGAAGAGTTCGCAGATCTACTTTTAGACAAAGCTAATGTAGCTGTGGCTGCCGGAAATGGCTTTGGTGATTTTGGAGAAGGATATATTCGTGTTGGACTATTAGTAAGTGAGGAACGTTTAAGAGAAGCGATTTTGCGGGTTGAAAAACTCGGGATTTTTAGCCAATCGGTAAATATCTTATAGTCAAACTAAATATAAAAGTTGCAGGGATAAAGGGCATAAAGAATCCGAAATATAATGAAACTCAAATAGTGTTTCGTTATATTTCGGTTGTTT
>JAPSJC010000007.1:24194-74305 GCA_031178355.1 Ureibacillus sp. | reverse complement strand
TGTTTTTAGAGAGATTAGATTTCTTGGTAACATACCATGAACAATTGCTTTTAAAGTTTACTGGTAAGTTGAAGCCTGAACATTCTAAGTGGACTGTCAGCGAAGACCATTTAGACCGCTCTGCTTTGATGAAACATATCATTGATCAAATTGCTTTAGATGAAAAATCACGTGATGGCGAGGAGGACTTTTCAAGTTATCACCTGTTCTATACATTTTCTCGAATTCTCGATTATGAAGAAAACTTAGAACATCTCGATACGTTAATCGTCTCTTACCGAAGTTATCATAGTAAAGAATCCAATGAAGATTTAGTTGAACAATTCTATTAGGGACCTAACTTGAAGCTAGCCCAGTTAAAACAATGAATTCGAATTTCTGTTAAGCATCGCATTTAGTTGCGGTGCTTTTTTAATTGTGTGAGACATCTACCTATTTGGAGGAGCAAGATTAATTAATTATTCTAATTGCCTTTTAGATGGTGTTATTTGCCATCTCTTTTGAGTTAATTGCTAAAATGATGAAGTAGGTGCTAGTATTACTACACATTAGCGAAGTTTTATTAGATAAAAAAAGTGCTCAATTCTTCAACGAATTTGAGCACTTTTATTATATTTATATTTAATTCAACTTTTGTATTTGGAACAAATCATAATATACACCTTGTTGATCCATTAATGAGTCGTGTGTACCTTGTTCTACTAATTCCCCATGATCAATTACAAATATTTTGTGTGCATGGGTGATTGTTGAAAGGCGATGCGCAATAATAATTGTTGTACGATTGTGTGCTAATCGTTCAAGAGAATCTTGAATTAACGCTTCACTTTCCAAGTCAAGCGCAGAAGTAGCTTCATCTAACACTAAGATTGGCGGATTCTTTAAGAATACACGTGCAATGGCAACCCTTTGTTTTTGTCCACCGGATAACTTCACTCCACGCTCGCCAACTTTTGTATCATAGCCTTCAGGTAATGACATGATGAAATCATGTGCATTAGCCGCTTTTGCGGCTTCAATGATTTCCTCATCCGTTGCATTAGGTCTTCCCATTAATATGTTTTGTTTTACAGAATCACTAAATAAGATATTATCCTGCATCACTATCCCAATTTGAGCTCGTAAAGATTGTAGTGTTACATCTTCGACATTCATTCCATCAATTTTTACAGCACCACTTGATACATCATAAAAACGTGGTATTAAATTAACAATAGTCGATTTACCTCCACCACTCATACCAACAAACGCTGCTGTTTCTCCAGGCTTAATATGGAAAGAAATGTTATTTAAGATAGTATTACCGTCTAGATCATATTTAAATGTTACATCTTCAAAATCAACTTGACCTTTAACAGCCGGTAAATTTTTAGCATTTGATTTATCTGTAACGTCGTACTTTTCATCCATTAATTCAAACATACGATCCATAGATGCGATAGATTGAGTGAGTGTTGTTGATGAGTTCATTAATCTTCGTAGTGGTGCGTATAGACGTTCAATATATCCCATAAAGGCAGCTATTGTTCCGACAGATAAGTTTCCATTTATAGCTACTAAGCCTGCAAATCCAATCACAAGGAGCGGTGCAATATCCGTTATTGTATTTACTACTGCAAACGATTTAGCATTCCAAACAGTATGATCAAGAGAGCGATCTAAAAATTTACCATTTTCTTTATCAAAAATTTGTTGCTCATGTTTTTCAAGCGCAAAACTTTTAATAATACTAATACCACTTACTCGTTCATGTAAGTAACTTTGAACACCTGCTAATGCTTGTGATCGTTTGCGAGTCAAATCCCTTAGTTTACCAAAGAAGTATTTTATACTTATGGCAAAAAGAGGTAAAGTAATAATAGCGACAATCGTTAATCCAACATCCATTGTCAGCATGATAGCAATGACAATAATAATGGTTGCCATATCAAGCCACAAATTCATTAAACCAATCATGATGAAGTTTTTAGTTTGCTCTACATCATTGATCACTCGAGAAATGACTTCACCAGCACGAGTATTTGAGTAGTATTTCAAACTTAGCTTTTGTAGATGACCAAATAGCTCTTTCCTAATATCAAATAACACTTTATTCCCAACATGTTGAGCATAATACTGACGATAATATTCAATAGGCGGACGAATGATGAAGAATAATATAATGGTTCCACCTAACCAATATATTAACTGCGTTATTTTTTCACTAGAAGTAAGGGTTTCTTCTAAAATGATATCGTCAATTACGATTTTAGTTAAAAACGGGATAAAGAGTGGTATAGCGAATTTTAAAATACCAATCAAAATTGTTACAAAAATTTCCCAACGATACGGTTTTACAAACCGCATATAACGTTTTATACTATCCATGGTTTTGAATTCACTTCCTTTATTCTTGTTGCGCAAAAACATCTATGCATACCATGAATTCATGATTTCTTATTACAAACATTGTGAAACAACCTTTGCTAGAATTTATAGAATTAGTAAGAAAAGCCTATTGGTAAAACAACCAATAGGCATATTACATTATTCATTGGATGAAGATTGCATTTCTTTCGTAAATTGATAACGGTTAGTCCACACTTCAATAAAATCTTGAGCAAATGGACCTCTTCGCTGTTTTATCCAGCTCAAAAGTTTTTGTACATTACGCTTTAAAATTTTATCGATTACCTCCGGATAGCCCATTTCTTTTTTATGTTGTGCGTACTCATCTTCATCTAAAATAGTATAGGTCATATCTGGAAATACCTTGATATCAAGATCGTAGTCTATATATTTAATCGCGTTATTATCAAATACGTATGGCGAACTCATATTACAGTAATAGTAAACACCATCTTCTCTTAACATGCAAATAATGTTAAACCAATGTTCAGCGTGAAAATAACAAATGGAGGGCTCCCTAGTTAACCAAGTACGACCGTCCGATTCTGTCACAAGCGTCCGCTCATTCGCACCAATGAATATATTCTTTGTACCCTTTAGTACCATTGTTTCTTGCCAAACACGATGTATTTGTCCATTATGTTTATAGCTATGTATTTGTATCTTTTCTCCTTCTAGCGGTATTGCCATATAAAGCCCACCTTTTTCTCTGCAATAAAATCAATGTACCCTAGGTGTCTTTGTGTCCCACATCTTAAAGCATGTACATATTTTGTAAATCAAGAATCTTTGAGATGCACCCGGGCAAATATCTTCATTCAGAATAGTTCCATTTCCTTCTCTGAATGAGTTTTTTCCTACTTCATATAACTCCTTTATATATAAAAGTAAGATTAAATATAACCATATATATGAATTCTCTATTATATTATAGCAATGGATTACCAAAACTTGTAGCGAGAAGAACAAATGACTATAAATTAATTTTGAAAATAAAAAATTTAGGTATAGACAATTGACCATTGTCTATACCTAAAGTGGATTTCATGTAACCAATGTAACCTTATCGGTTGTTGTTGTTATTATTGTTATTGCGGTTGTTATTGCGTTGGTTGTTTTGTTGTTTTTGCTTTTGGTTTTGTTGTGCGAAATCTTGCTCTGCTGCAAATTCAGCGTTGTTGTTGTTGTTATTGTTGTTGTTGTTGCGGTTGTTGTTATTGTTGTTGTTTTTAGCCATCTTGATCACCTCCACATAAATTATTGTGGTCTGATGGCTACGAGATTATGCGAAGATATTTTCAAAAACATTATTTCAGAATATTTAAAATTTTCAGCATTGGCACTGACATTGGTAATTCTTTAATTTCTTCTAAAGTAACTAACTTAGCGCAATCAGGTAACTCTCGCTCTATTTCAACCTCAATTAAATAACAGTTCATCTCCCATGTTAAATGGGAAAATATATGTTTGAATTTCATTAATAACTCGTTTGAGGTTTGAAAAATCCGCAATTTATAATTTTCCTGTAGAATCTCATGTGTAGATTGCACTGACTCTGGTGCAATTTCGATCATAGGAAATTGCCACATACTAGCGAGTAAACCTTGATCTGGTCTTTTTTCTAGCAAATATTTTCCTTCACTGTTTTTTGCAACAAATACATCAAAAGTTACTCTTTTCGTTTTTGTTTTTTTAGACTTAACAGGTAATTCCTCTGGATTTCCTTCATTAAAAGCCGTGCAATATTCTCTTACTGGACAAAGTAAGCATTTCGGTGATGTTGGGGTACAAATTTGCGCGCCTAAGTCCATTAAACCTTGATTGAATGCCCCAGGATCATTTTGATCAATTAGGCCTGTTACTGCTTCTTCAAAAATTTTTTTTGTTTTTGGCAGAGCGATATCTTCTTGAATAAGTAGTACTCGACTTAATACACGCATTACATTACCATCAACCGCATGTTCTGGCTTGTTATATGCAATACTTAAAATGGCGCCTGCAGTATATGGTCCTACGCCTTTTAATTTAGAAATATCATGTCTGTTATCAGGAACTTGCCCATTATATTTTTCAACAACTTCTCGAACTCCCGATTGTAAATTTCTTGCTCTTGAATAATAGCCTAAACCTTCCCACATCTTCAGTAGTTCTTCTTGGGGAGCATAAGCAAGTGATTCCAATGTCGGATATTTTTCTAAAAAGCGATTGTAATAAGGTTTTACTGTATCTACACGAGTTTGCTGAAGCATCACTTCAGAAACCCAAATTTTGTATGGATCATCGGTACGTCTCCATGGTAGATCACGTTTTTCATTGTGGTACCATTCAACTAGAGTCGAAGTAAATTCTTTTTTATATGGATATTTCACGACATCCTCCTTGATGAGATTTAATTCTTTAGAAAAAGGGTATAATATAATTTGAAGATAATTGGAAAACTAGCCAACATTATCGTCACTAAATTTAGTAGCATACCTCCGATATAAGGAGATGATAAAAATGGATTCTGGCACACATTTAGTAATGGGTGTTGCTTTAGGTGGACTTGCTCTAATCGATCCTGTTGTAGCTGAAAGTCCAATGACATTTGGTGCAGTGATGGCAGGAACAATTATAGGTTCTCAAGCACCTGATATCGATACCGTCCTAAAATTGAGAAATAATGCTATTTATATAAGACATCACCGGGGAATTACACATTCTATACCCGCTGTAATTCTATGGCCACTTGCCATTACAGGTACAATATCTTTAATAGCTGATGGCGCCAACATTTTCCACCTATGGATTTGGACCTTTTTAGCAGTATTTCTGCACGTCTTTGTTGATATATTTAATGCATACGGTACGCAAGCATTACGGCCATTTTCAAAAAAGTGGGTCGCTTTAGGTGTGATAAACACATTTGACCCAATTATTTTCGGTTTACATTGTATCGGTATTTTGTTATGGATGTTCGGTGCAAATCCAGTAATTACATTCGGCATCATGTACGCAGTTATCATCGTATATTATATATTAAGATTTGCTGTTCAATCAGCAGTAAAAAAGGCTGTTCACAACACAATTCAAGATGAAGAGTGCGTTATTGTGGCCCCAACCATACGTTTCTTTTATTGGAGAGTCGCTGCCAAATCAAAAACACATTATTATGTTGGCAGAGCATATGGTCGTACTGTAAATATACATGATAAGATTGAAATTCATCCTATTCCTAAAACTCCATTAGTTGAAAAAGCTCTGAATGACTCAAATTTAGCAGCCTTTATCTCATTCTCACCATTGTATAACTGGGAAATATCAGAGCTGCAAAATGGTTTAACCGAAGTTCGATTAATTGATTTACGTTACCGTAGCAATGATCGTTATCCATTCGTAGCTGTTGCTCATTTAGATAAAGACTTAAACATTATCACATCTTATACAGGATGGATTTTCAGTGAAGATAAACTTCAAAGGAAGTTACAAATAGGAGCTAGTTAACACCCATGAACAGGAAAACACAAGAATGTGTAAAATTACCACATTCTTGTGTTTTTATATTGGCATAATAATGAACCTATTACTGTAACATTTCATCACTGGCATCTAGTAAATGGGCGTACTTCGGATTTCGGCCAGCAAATTCATGAATCTTTGTACCGTAGCTATCAATCCATTGACGAATAATTCGCTCTGTATATTCAGTACCTCTATAATCATATCCGGCTTTTGCGTAAGTTGTTTCAAAATCACTCCATAGTAATTCAATCCAAGTCCGCGCTTTTCCCACAGATAAATTAGGGTTTTTAGAAAGTAGCTCTTGCGTTAACTGTTCTACTAATTGGTTTGCATCCATATTACTTACCTGCCTTTACTGGTAATAATAGCGATATTGGAAGTGCTTCTTCGAATTGATCTCCACCAAGACGATAACCCCACGCAAATCGCCCTTTCAAATATTCAACTTTAAAATACTCCCCAGGTGACCCATCGAGGCGATAGATTTCACCTTTTACAATTGAATTTGGATCAATTAAATATGCTGCTGCCATAACAGCCTTTCTTTCATAGACAGCAAATTCATTAAGTATCCCTAATTGTTCGGCTTTTCTAGCCTTTTCTCTTAATTTCGCTATTTCCTCACGAAGTTCTTGTTCTGTCATATGTGCGTAACTTTTTTCCATATTATTCGCTCTCCTTCAATTCAATAAAACGTTCAATTTTGTCTATAGGAAATCCTTTTTGATATAAGGCTTGCTTTACTTTTAAATGAAGATCGTTACCAGTAAATTTACCGGAATATTTTTTCCAGATTTTATCACCTTGAAGTCCGATTATTTGTTGCCAATCTTCATCTTCCCGCTCTAATGAAATTTGGTCAAGTATTTCATTGATGATATCGAACGAATATCCTTTACGAGATAAAAACTCCTGTATCTTTTGTTTTACTTGCATAGGTGTTTTTTTCGCATTCGCTTTGGCAGTTTTCTCTGCCAAAGATAAAGCGAGCTTTAATTGTTCATCATATGTAAAAGTATTTAGTACTTTCTCTTGTGTTTCCTTAGAGATGCCTTTTTTAATAAGATCCTGTTTAATTGCCATTGGACCTTTTTTTGCCGTTTTCTTTTTTGTTTCTAGAAGTGCTTTTGAATAAGTTTCATCGTTAAGTAGGCCTAGTTTTTCGAGCTTCCGAACCGCCTCTAAAACAACCGCTTCACCAAATCCAGCATCTAAAAGCTTCTTTTTCACTTCATACTCACTTCTCATTTGATAACTTAAGAAATTTAATCCTCGATTAAATGCTTTTGCAATTTCATCTTCGTATGTAATTTCATCAATATCAAATTGTTCAAGTATCTTCCCTTTTGTTAACCCGAACTTAATAAGAGTAGATTCATCAACGGCAAATGTATACTTTTCATTAATATAGATATTATAACGTTGGTCGTTGTTTTTTTGTCGGGTAATCTTTGAAATAACCTGCATAGAGTGACACTCCCTTATAAGATTAGTATACATTTTTTTAATCAATGTTTCATTCCAACATGTCTTGGTTTATTTAACCTTTTTGAAGTATCTGCATAATGAAAGTCTTTTCGCACAATCTAATTAAGAAAAAAGGAGGCTCTTACTTTTATGCGAAGACATAAATTTAGTTATTTACTGTTTACAATGGTCCTTGCTATTGCATTTATATTAAGTCCAACAAGTGCTTCAGCAAAAACATATAGTTGGGGATTTAAAAAGTCAACAAATGGAGAACCAGCATACGTTGGAAATGAGCTCGAGTCCGTGTTAAAAAAATATAATTCGATTTACAAAGGAAAATCAGACGAAAAAGTAATTTATTTAACGTTTGATAATGGATTTGAAAATGGATATACCGAAAGTATTTTAGATACTCTAAAAAAAGAAAAAGTACCAGCCACATTCTTCTTAACGGGCCATTATCTCAAGAGTGCTACTGACTTAGTAAAACGTATGATTAACGAAGGTCACATCATAGGAAACCACTCGTATGGACACCCTAATATGGCTAAAATATCTGAAGAAAAAATGGTTGAGGAATGGAAAAAATTCGACCAAGCCTTAAAAGAATTAACTGGTGTTGAACGAACACACTATGCACGCCCTCCAGAAGGTATATTTAATGAGAAAGTGTTAGAAGTAGGAAATAAACACGGCTACCGCCATATTTTCTGGTCAATTGCTTTTGTCGATTGGGATAGGAATTCCACAAAAAGCGGGGATTATACTTATAATGAATTAATGAAACAGTTACATCCAGGTGCCATTATTTTAATGCACACAGTAGCTAAACATAATGCAGAAGGTATACCTAGATTTATTCAAGATGCAAAGAAACAGGGCTATACGTTTGGTTCGCTTGATGACCTCGTACTGGATTATGCGTTAGAAAGTAAAAAGAAATAACATAAAGGGACCTTATTAACTTAAGGTCCCTTTATATATTACTTAAACATTTTATTTAAATTAGCCATTTCAATAGCAGATACCGCAGCGTCGTACCCCTTGTTTCCTGCTTTTGTACCAGCACGTTCAATTGCTTGTTCAATGTTTTCAGTTGTTACAAGCCCAAAAATTACTGGAACATTTGTGTCTAACGATACTTTCGCAATACCCTTTGCTGTTTCACTATTTACATAATCATAATGTGTAGTTGCACCTCGAATAACCGTTCCAAGTCCAATAATTGCATCGTATTGGCCCGTTTCAGCCATTTGTTTAGCGATAAATGGTACTTCAAATGCACCTGGCACCCAGGCAACATCTATATTATCTTCATTTACTCCGTGTCGTTTTAATCCGTCTAACGCACCGTCTACTAACTTTGATGTAATAAATTCATTAAAACGCCCTACTACAATTCCAACTTTTAAGTCCGTACCAATTAATTGTGCTTCAAATATTTTACCCATATATTATTCTCCTCCTATTTAAACGTTCAAATTTCCATTTTTATTTAAACTACTTTTTCCTTAGCTGTGCGATAATCCACTAAATCCTCAATTGAGATTATTTTCAAATCGTGGATTCTGGCATATTCTCGTAAACCGTCAAGTCGTAACATTGTGCCATCATCAGCCATGATTTCACAAATAACTCCAGCAGGGAAACTATCACAAGCAATTGCTAAATCAACCGCTGCTTCGGTATGTCCACGCCTTTCAAGTACTCCATTTTTCTTTGCTATTAGCGGAAAAACATGACCTGGTCTCCGAAAATGCTCAGGTTTAGAATTGGGATTAATTAATTGTTGAATTGTTAATGATCGCTCAAACGCACTAATTCCAGTTGTTGTTTCGATATGGTCAATACTTACAGTAAAAGCTGTTTGATGATTATCTGTATTATTTTCAACCATTGGATTGAAGTGTAGCTTTGCTGCCAATTCTTCTGTTATTGGTGTACAAATTAACCCTCGGCCATGTATTGCCATAAAATTAATATTTTCAGGTGTTGCATATTCTGCTAGTATGACTAAATCGCCTTCATTTTCTCGATTTTCATCGTCAACAACTATAATGGCTTTGCCTTCTTTTAAATCTGCTAATGCTTCTTCTATATTATCTAACACAATAGCCACCCCCTTAGAATCCATTTTGTTTTAAAAAATCTAGTGTAATAGTTGACTTTTCTTCTTTATTTACTAAGTGGTGTTTTACATATTTCCCAAGCAAATCTGTTTCTATATTTACTTGATCACCAACTTTTTTCATTCCTAAAATTGTTTCAGCGTGAGTATGTGGGATAAGTGATATCGTAACACTCGTCTCCGACACATTGAAAATTGTTAAACTTGTCCCATCTATTGTAATAGATCCTCTTGGAATACAATTTCCAGCAAGTTCTTTGGGAATTTCAATTTCAATATAAACCGCATTTGATACCGGTTTGATACTACGAATTGTTCCAGAACCATCTACATGCCCAGAAACAAAATGTCCTCCAAAACGACCGTTTGCAGACATTGCCCGTTCTAAATTTACTCGATCACCAATTTTTAATTGATGAATATTGGTTGCTTTTACAGTCTCTGGCATAACATCAACCATCATCTGATCGCTTTGTAAGTTGGTAATCGTAAGACAAACACCATTAACCGATATACTATCTCCTAAGTGGGCATCCGTTAAAATTTTGGGACAATGTAGTGTAAGTTCCATGCTTGTTGAATCTTTTTTAATTGCAGTTACTTTACCTATTTCTTCAATAATTCCCGTAAACATAACATCACCTCTACTTAAATTTCTAATAATTAGGTGTTCTAACGATTTGACTGCGTTTAAGAATTTCTCCCTTGTTCTTCATTGTCATAAAGCAACAAATTCACAAATAAAAAACCACTTAAGCATTATTTCGCCTAAGAGGTTTGGGAGAGTATTATTAGTATCCATGACTAAAAAGCCTTTTTGATTACATTCAAAAAGAGTTTTAAACAAACAAAATCCCACTTACTTAATAAGTGGGAGTGTCTGTATCATGTATAAATGCACTAATAAATAAGACCATCAATAAATGATTAATGGCATTTTACACTTACATCCTTCTCCCATCCAGACTATACTGTCGGCTTTGGACTTACACCAAATCCTGCTCAAAAAAAGCTCACGGGCTTAGAATTACTTCATCACCGTCGATTGGGAATTTCACCCGACCCCGAAGGACAATAATATTCGATTGCATATTACAATATCACGATTTCAAAATAATTGCGAGTAAAACTACTCCAAATAGACTAAACTTTTAATAATTTTATGAACAATCTCCTGTACTTGCTTTACACATTTGCTTCGATATAATGTAGGAATAGTCTAACATTGTTCATAAAGTCTTACCCTTACAGTAGTTGCAAAAAGTGTTTAACTACATTTTCTCCATCTAAGACTGAGCAATGTTAAAAGCCCCGGCAAAGGCAATTACTCCAGGGTGTAATTGATTAAATGAAGGACGTGAATGCTTTTGAGCGATAAGGTAACAATGGAAATTGGACAAAAATTTCCTTTAACAATAAAAAGATTAGGAATCAATGGTGAAGGGGTAGGATTTTTCAAACGAAACGTAGTGTTTGTAAAAGGTGCCCTTCCAGGAGAAGAAGTTACGGTTAAAGTTTCTAAGGTACAACGAAATTTTGCGGAAGCAGAAATCATAAATATCCGAAAAGCCTCCGAATTTCGTCAAGAACCTAGTTGCCCAGTATATGCTGAATGTGGTGGTTGTCAGCTTCAGCATCTAAGTTACACAGGTCAATTATATGAAAAACGGGATATGGTTATTCAATCTCTTGAAAAGTACGTAAAGCCAATCATAGATTCATTGGATGTTCGACCGACTATTGGAATGGATGATCCATGGCATTATAGAAATAAAAGCTCCTTCCAAGTTAGAAAAGAAGGCAAACGAGTTTATGCTGGTCTTTTTGCTGAAGGGACAAATAAATTACTAAACATTAATGAATGTGCTGTTCAGCATCCACTAACATCAAAAATTACTGTTGGTACTCGTAAAATTTTGCAAAAGCTTAATATTTCAATTTATGATGGAAAATCTCTAAATGGGTTAATTCGTACAATTGTTGTCCGTACTGGTATATCAACTGGTGAAACACAAGTTTGTCTAGTAACAACAAGAAAAGAACTACCTCACAAAGATGAGCTCATTGAAAGAATGCTAAAAATCGACCCAAGTATTGTGTCCATTACACAAAATGTTAATAAAGAAAAAACCTCTCTCATTTTTGGCGATGAAACAGTCGTACTATATGGAAAAGAAACAATACATGAGAAATTAGGAGAACTTGCCTTCGATCTTTCTTCAAGAGCGTTTTTCCAACTAAATCCTGAACAAACCATTCATTTATATGATGAAATAAAAAAAGCTGCCACTTTAACAGGAAAAGAGACAGTAGTAGATGCATATTGTGGTGTCGGTACCATTGGACTATGGCTTGCTAAAGATGCAAAAGAAGTAAGAGGAATGGACGTTGTACCTGAAAGTATAGTAGATGCGAAAAAGAATGCACGAAATCATGGGTTCAAACATGCTAAATATTATACGGGCACTGCAGAAGAATGGCTTGAAAAATGGCGAAAAGAAGGATTCGTTCCGGATGTAGTTACAGTTGACCCACCGCGCACTGGATTAGCTCCAAGCTTCATTAAAACAGTCTTAAAAATTAAACCAAAGCGTTTTGTTTACACATCGTGTAATCCTTCTACATTTGCTAAGGATCTAAGTGAGCTAACAAAACTATATAAAGTTGAGTATATCCAGCCTGTTGATATGTTCCCCCAAACTGCTAGAGTCGAGATTGTAGCAAAATTAATATTAAAAAATCAATAAGAGCTTTCTGTAGTGATAAACGATTGTTTTATCACTACTTTTTTTGCCTTTTTTCTATACCTTTACTACATTGGAATAATTATACATTACTTTATTGGTTGAGAATTTAAACATAGAATTATGTTACTCGTAAATATTCTACAAAATAACGTTATCTTATTTTTTATACTTTAATTTTCTGTTTTATACTTTCAAATAGCTGTATCAGTTGATTTTATAACAACAAAACCCTTTATACATACGTTTTTCCACAACTCCCATGATCTGTTATAAAACAGTAAATTGCAATTTTCTCTCTCTTAAACTACCAATATTCTATTTAAAGAAAATATTTTTTTGAAAATTTCTATTGCAATACTATTTTAGAAAATGGTATGTTTACTAAAAAGAATTATACACAAATAATTCACTAGTTAGAAAATGAGGGGTTGAAAGAGAAATTATGAATAAAAATAGATGGTTAATCGCACTTTCTGCTATTGCAATTCACCTTTCAATAGGTGGAGCATATGCATACAGTGTCTATAAAAATCCAATTACTGCACAAATGGGCTGGAGTTCAACAGATGTTACTATAGCCTTTACAATTATGATGGGACTGGCAGGTTTTGCAGCTGCGTTATTTGGAAGTTTAGTAGAAAAAATGGGGCCACGTAAATCTGCGATTGTTGCTGCAATACTTTTTGGAGCCGGACAAGCAGGTGCGGGCGTAGCAATCCTTTCAGATTCGATTGTCCTATATTGGGCAACTTACGGTTTACTAAGTGGATTGGGAATGGGAATCGGTTATATAGCTCCGGTTTCAACTTTAGTAAAATGGTTCCCTGATCGTAGAGGACTTGCAACTGGTATGGCCGTACTTGGGTTTGGTTCTGGTGCATTAATTACAGCACCTGTTGCAGCTAACTTAATGAATGGTGTAGGTATCTCTAATACCTATTTTATTTTAGGGATTAGTTATTTTGTATTAATGTTACTCGGAGCCCTTTACATTGCTCCTCCGGTTGGAAATGTATCTGTTGATAAATATGCTAGTTCAAAAGGAATACAACCTATTGCACAGCTTTCTGCAAAGGAAGCGGTTAAAACAAAACACTTCTGGATGCTTTGGTCAATGCATTTAGTTAACGTAACAGCTGGAATTATGATGATTTCTGTAGCATCTCCTATGGCTCAAGAGATTGTAGGATTGTCTGTCGCTGGCGCTGCTACAATGGTAGGTTTAATGGGATTATTTAATGGTGGTGGACGCCTATTATGGGCTGCTGCTTCCGATTATATAGGTCGACATAATGTATTTGTTATATTCTTTATCATTCAATTAGTTACTTTCATTACATTACCATTTACTACGAACCTAATAATCTTCCAGTTGTTAATTTTCCTTGTTGTTAGTTGTTACGGTGGTGGATTCTCTAACTTACCTGCATTTGCAAGTGACCTGTTTGGCACAAAACAATTAGGTGTTATTCACGGTTATTTATTAACAACTTGGTCATTAGGTGGCGTATTCGGACCAATAATCGTTACAACAATTCGAAGCGCAACAAATAGCTATGAACCAGTATTCTATTTATTCTCTGTCTTAATCGGAATCTCACTGATTATTTCACTATGGATTCAATTTGATGTTAGAAAGTTAAAGAAAAAGCAAAAAGAATCTGAGAAAGATTTAAAAATTGGGGATGTTTCAACTATAGGTTAATTCTTACTCAAAAACCTATTCATGTGGAAAGATTACACAAGTTCAAATAAATAGTTTAAATAAAAAACAATAAAACTTCCTACTTAATCAAAGCGATTTACAAGTAGGAAGTTTTTTATTAATAAAACAATGGAATAAATAGTAATTGTGTTGCTATATGTGTAAACATATGGGATAAAATAGCATATTCGATTCCTCTTTTCCAATATAGATACCCAAAGAAGATTCCCCCAATACCATTTAGCAAAAAGGATCGAATTATAATCGTTGTGTTTAATTCCCCAAAAAGTACTTCCGTTGCAGGTAGATGTCCTGCTGCAAATAAAGCAGCTGCAAGGATGATTGCGACCCAATAAAATGCACTATTTAATGTTGAGGAACTTTTTCTAAATAGTATTATCATGATCCATACCAGTAAGCTCATAAAAAATAGTCTCGTAAGTACTTCTTCAAATACCCCACCGTATAAAACACTAGCAATTAAACCCAATAAAGAGAATTGTGGCTCGTTTTGACCAATTACTTCAATCTCATATTGGTAATAAAAACGGTCTGCACCTATAATGATAATACTTGTCATGACACCAAATAGTATTGCTAGGATTACACCCGTTTTATCAATACGGATTGCTTCCTTCTTAAATAATGCATCTAATATTGGAAGTGATAATCTAGTCTTTCGGGACAATTTCACTCCAATATAAGCAGCAATAAAAGCTATAACTGTTAATTGAATAGCACTTAATAATACTAGGAATGGAAAAGGTATTGCAATAGAATTCATCGCCATTTCAAACTGTTCAGGTAATAACACCTTCATAGAATTTAACTGATAGGGGACGACAAAAATTCCGCCTAAAAAACAAATGACAGCAAGCAAAACTGCTATTTTAAAATCAATTTTCATAGTAACCTCTCCTACTAAATCAATTTAAGAGTAACGTAACAAAAAGGATTATTAAAAGTGGTAGAAACACAATTAAATATCCTAATGGATTAGCAAAGTTTAAAGTGTAACCAACACCAAAACGTTTTTCAACAAATATTGACGGATCATTTTTATTAAAATAGCATAGTCCACCCTTCCAATAACGATCATCGTCGATATCTGTGACATCTCCTTCGATTACCGGGTCAGTTGTTTTATCCGAACGGCCAACTGTAATGGCAAAGAGTACAGTTGCTAATAAAATAATAGCTAATATTCCAAAAGGAAGAATGAAACTCATAGGCGTTCCTTCAAATAAGTTTGGATGAATCGTCGTTAATTGGAAGAAAGTAAATAATATTGTCATAGCTAAAACGGCTAAAAATAATAGCCAACTCGAATATTTTCGCATACCTAATTGTCTTCGTTTTGAAGCAGCTGCATTAGTGACACTTAATTTAATACCTGATTTTTTCGTTCCTATATGAATTCCTAAAAACATCGTTTGAATTAGTAATAAAAATACTGGCATTTGTACAGCGGTAAACGGCGTTTTCTGTGTAAACGCATCAGGCTCACCACTCGGTCCCCAGTGAGTCGGGATATTATCAGGCAATAAATCATAATTCATGATTGTGTAAATGATTAATCCAATTGTGATCATCATCGGAAGTATATATCCATACCAAGGAAGCATTTCATCTTGGGAGCGTATTGACAAATCAGTTACTTGTACCTGCTTTAAATTTTCAGTCCATTTATTAGTACGTTTTAACTGTTTTATTTTCCCGTGGAAATAAAAGTAAAAAGTTAGGCTAATAAAGATAATACCAAATTCTAAAAATGTCCCCACAACAACAATCTGCTCTTCACTTACATTGTTACTAAGTCCCCATATAAGGTAGACTGCTAAAGCGACTAGTGTAATAGCTAATGTGAAAATAGAATATTGTTTTTTGAACTGATTAAGTTTGTGATGACGAATATATTGTTCCGGAATTGTTATTCCAAATACAACAGTTCTCTTTACTAAGTAAGGAATTACTGTTTGTGCAATAATAAGGAATAAAATAAGTACAATACATAGCAATAATGATATTGACATTAAAAGTCCCTCCCAACTGTTTTTATGTATTTAATCAATGCTTTTTTTAAATTCATCAACAACAGATTTTACAAGGTTTTGAATATCCTTTTCTGACATTCCAAACACAATCGCCTCTGCAATCTGCGGCTTCATACCCTCTCTCAATCTTGTATACAGCTCATTATCATAACCATTTTGTATATTGATAATTGCGCCTGACTTAGGAACAATTCGAATAATGCCTTTTTTTTCTAATTCATGATAGCTTTTATTTACTGTGTGCATATTTACACCAAGATCAGCTGCAAAAGCACGCACTGATGGTAAAGAATCCCCTGGTTTAATGTCACCTTTTGCAATTCCTTCAATAATTTGATTAGTCAACTGCGTGTAAATTGCAATATCTGAATCCGGTTCAATCCGAATCATCATTTAAAATCCTCCAATCTGTTCTATAATTATTATAACAGCCTTGTTCTAGTTTTCATAGAACAAAGTTAAATTCACAAAAAAATACTTCCCTGACTTTAAGGAAGTACCTTCATCTTTAAATTAACGTAATAAAAACCCATTTTCCATAATTATACCTAATCTAATACGAAAGATGGCTAATACAATAGAACAATTAAATATAAATTCAATTTATTTGATTAATCTATATGTTAACAGAGATAATAGAAAATGAACTATTAATAGAAAATCTTCTATATTTCATGTAATATTTTGAAGAAAAGTAATTGATACGAAAAAAATTATTCTGTATAATCTGTTTTATTGTGCAAAACTTTCAAGTTGCATTAAATATGTTTTTTTATCTAAGGAGGTCATAAGGAATTGGGTAAAGCATTGATTATTGGTGCTGGCGGTGTAGCTAGTGTGGTAGTACACAAATGTGTACAAAATTCAGAAGTGTTCGAGGAGATCATGATCGCTAGTCGAACGAAGTCAAAATGTGACGCTTTAAAAGAAAAATTAGACGGCGGTAAAACAATTATCCATACTGCTCAAGTAGATGCGGATAATGTGGACGAACTTGTTGAATTAATCAATGGATTTAAACCAGATGTGGTAATTAACGTAGCTTTACCATATCAAGACTTAACAATTATGGATGCATGTTTAGAAACGGGTGTTCATTATGTAGATACAGCAAACTACGAACCACCTGAAACAGCTAAATTTGAATATAAATGGCAATGGGCATATAAAGAGAAATTCGAAAAAGCAGGTCTTACTGCACTACTTGGTAGCGGATTTGACCCAGGTGTAACAGGAGTATTCAGCGCATATGCACTAAAACATTACTTCGATGAAATTCACTATATCGATATTTTAGATGCAAATGCCGGTGACCATGGTTATCCTTTCGCTACAAACTTTAATCCAGAAATTAATATTCGCGAAATTACAGCGAATGGCCGTTACTGGAAAGAAGGCAAATGGGTAGAGACAGAACCATTAGAATATAAAGAAGTATATAACTTCCCAGAAATCGGACCTAAGGATATGTATCTTCTATACCATGAAGAACTAGAATCATTAGCAAAAAACATCACAGGGATTAAACAAATTCGTTTCTGGATGACATTCTCACAAAAATATATCACTCACTTAAATGTTTTAGAAAATGTTGGTATGACATCAATTGAACCAATTGAATTTGAAGGTAAAATGATTCAACCATTGCAATTCTTAAAAGCTGTGTTACCAGATCCAGCATCTCTTGGGCCACGTACAAAAGGGAAAACAAATATAGGTATTATTGCTCGTGGTATTAAAGATGGCGAAGAAAAAACTTACTACGTATATAACGTTTGTGACCATGAAGAATGTTACCGAGAAGTTGGTTCACAAGCAATTTCATATACAACAGGGGTACCAGCAATGATTGGTGCAATGCTTGTAATGAACGGCACATGGCAAAAACCAGGTGTATACAACGTAGAAGAATTCGATCCAGATCCATTCATGGAAGCATTAAATAAATGGGGTCTTCCATGGCAGGAAAGCTTTAATCCCGAATTAATAGACCTTGAACTTGAAAAAGAAGAGGCTAAATAAATGAAACAAATTGATTGGAACCAAGCACCGTCTCCAAGTTATATAGTAGACGAACGCTTGCTTAAACGTAATTTAGAGATTTTAAAGTCGGTGCAAGACCGAACTGGTTGCGATATCTTATTAGCATTAAAAGGGTTTTCCATGTTTTCAACGTTTCCAATGGTAAACCAATATTTAAAAGGTATTACTTCAAGTTCTCTATTTGAAGCACGATTAGGGTACGAAGAGTTCGGTAAAGAAGTACATGCTTATGCTCCTGCATATGCAGATCATGAAATTGATGAGTATTTGAAATATGTTGATCACATTGTATTTAACTCATTTGATCAATTAAACAAATACAAAGAAAAAGTTCAAAGCTTAGATAAACACGTTTCAATTGGTTTACGTGTAAATCCTGGTTATTCAGAAGTAGAAACAGAGTTATATGACCCTTGTGCATTAAATTCACGCTTAGGAATTCCATTCGAACAATTCCGTCCAGATGAGTTAGACGGTGTTGAGGGAATACACTTCCATGCGATGTGTGAGCAAAACTCTGATGTTCTAGAGCGTATTCTTCCTCATTTCGAAGAAAAATACGGTCCTTACTTACATCAAATGAAATGGGTTAACTTTGGTGGCGGTCATCATATTACTCGTCCGGATTACGATGTAGATAAGTTAGTAAACTTAATCAACTATATTAAAGAAAAATATAATGTACATGTCATTTTAGAACCAGGTGAAGCAATCGCTTTAAATACAGGTTACCTAGTGACAACAGTTCTAGATGTCGTTAAAAATGGAATGGATATTGCTATTCTAGATAGTTCTGCAACATGCCATATGCCAGACGTTCTTGAAATGCCTTACCGCCCGCAAATCATTGATGCAAGTACACCAAATGATAAAGCACATACATACCGTTTAGGTGGTATGACGTGTCTTGCTGGAGACGTAATTGGCGATTACTCATTCGATGAGCCATTAAAAGCAGGTGACAAAGTAGTGTTCACAGACATGGCGCACTACACAATGGTTAAAAACCATATGTTTAATGGCGTTAACTTACCAAGCATCTGTTTGTTTAACGAAGAAGAGGGCGTAAAAGTCATTCGACGTTTCGGCTACGAAGATTATAGAAACAGATTGTCATAAATTGTATGAAAAAGCGTCCTTATTTTAAGATAAGGGCGCTTTATTTGTATTGAACAACACATTACTAAAGATCCCTTAGAAGCACCGGCCGAATCGGAGATTGTGTTCTTTGGATTTGCTCAATTGAATTTGAACCTACCATACTGATTAAGAGATCTCTAATCACAGGTTGGCACGTTCGACCCTGACAATACCCCATTCCTACACGACATCTCCTTTTAATACCTTGTACTGAGGTAGCTCCATCATTAATTGCATTAACTATCTCATCAAAGTAAACACCTTCACAGCGGCAAACGATGACTTTATTCAACTAACCACGCTCCCAGACGCACAATACTCTTCCCATTTTTCCTGCATTATATTTCTCCCTTTTCGGATATCCGGCTGAAAAAGGATGGGTGAAGCTTTTCGTGCTTCCTCAACAAGATCATAGGCTTCTAGTAATTCAGCTTGCTCTACAAGTTGTAAATCATTTAACAAACTTAGAGCAGCTAGTTTACCTTGAGCCATTGCAACCTTTGCTCCTTCTATCCCTGTAATATTCCCAGCTACATATACTCCATTAACCGTCGTTTTTAAATATTTGTTATGCAGCGGCACAATACCACCAATTTCAGGAATGTCCACTAATTTGCAATTAACTAATTGAGTACTATCTACTAATGGTAATAATCCTCCCGATATACAAACAGTATCAACTACCAATGTTTCGACTTTACCTTGCATTATTTCACCTTTAGTTGAAAGTTCTCTTATGGTTACACTCTCAACTTCATGTACTCCATTTATTTCAGTAACAGCTTTTCTAAGGAAGATTGGTATTCCGTTTATTTTTATTAGATTATATTTTAATATACTTAGAGTAATGCTTGAAATTTTGCCTTTTACAAATTTCCCAAAAAATCGAAATAGTTTATTTGGTGCTAAATTAGAGACTAAGGCTAATGATTCTAATATTGTTTTAGGATCACTTTTAAAACCGCTTAAAGTAGATGGAGTAGGAAGAACCATTCCTAGTACATCAATTCCCGAATTTTTCATTTCAATAGCAACCGATATGGAGAGTGGGTCAATCCCAACAAACAAAATTCTTTCTCCAACTTTTACATTGTGTAGGTTTGTAAAAGTCTGTGCAGCTCCAACACTGATTACACCTACTTTAGTCCAACCCGGAACTGGTAAAGCCTTTTCTAGTGCTCCTGTCGCTAGAATGATTGATTTAGCATGAATTTCCTTAATATCTTTGTCTGTAATATACACGATAAAGCTCTCTTCAATCTTCCAGACCGTAGTTTGACAAATGAACGTTACACCAAGTGCAACAGCTTCATCAATTAATTGAGAGGCTATTACCTTCCCATTCCATTGTCTATTTTCTTTTGGTAGATTAGGATCTTCATATAGTTGCCCCAACAGCCGTCCACCAGGTTTAAAATATTCATCTATAACTACAGTTTTAAGTCCACGTTTTGCTAATTCAATAGATGAAACAATTCCCGCTGGCCCTGCTCCTATTATTACTACATCAACTTTCATAGAAATCAGCTCCAGAGCCAATCTTTTTGTCACTTGAAACAATCATACCTTCTTCCAGTAAAGTTAAACACGTTCGTTTACTCGGAATTCCATTCACAGTAGCTCTACACTCAAAGCAATGGCCAATTCCACAAAAGATACCTCTTGGTTCACCGGTTACCTCACAGTAACGAATCGTACGGATTCCATTAGCAAATAAAGCTGCAGCAATGGGTTGCCCTTTATATCCGGTAAGACATTTTCCATTAAATATAAAGCTGACTTTTTTTAATTGTTCAACTTCAACTTGATTTGTCAGATTTACTGGTTTCATCTATATACTCCTTAACAACTTAATACGAAGCATTTCAACAATTATTTTTTGTAAATCTTTCAATACTAAAGGGTTTCATTTCGAAATCTGTCTTTTGCTCACAAATCATTTCTGCCATTAGTTTACCTGTTATAGGTGCTAATGCTATACCGTCACCTTCATGACCTGCTGCTATAAATAACCCTGCAACTTCGGGAACTTCACTTAAAATCGGTAAATTATCTGGAGTAAACGGTCTAAACCCAGAAAAAGTTCGAATTAAATGAACATGTTTCAAGAATGGGAAAACTTGAATTGCTCTCTTTGCAATTTCTCTAATCACTTTACTATTAGTAGAATGATCAAAGCCTACGAATTCCCTCGACCCACCTATTAGTAAAGACCCACTTTTTGTTTGCCCAATTGCTAATCCAATTCCATAAGGGTTATCATTGCCTTTTTGTAATTTTGCCGCAATATAGGAACCACTTAAAATATTGCAATCTAGCACTCTAGGAAGCCTTTCTGTTACAAGAATTTCCCCTTTTCTCGGAATAATGGGTACATCGATTTCTATTGTTTCAAGAACTTTTTTTGTCCACACACCCGTACATACAACAATGTTATCTGCATAATAGTTTTCCTTATTAGCTTTTATGCCGACAACACGATTTTTTTCAATTAGTAAAGCTTGAACTTCATCATTTAATTTAATCTTTGCATTCCTTCTTTGGGCGGCTTTGACAAAAGCAAAAGCTGTACTCATTGGATTTATTTCCGCATCTTCGGACCACCAAGTTGAAGCAATAATGTTTTTAGATAGTAATGGATTTATTTCTCTTGCATGACCACCATTAATAATAGAAACATTTAATCCAGCTTGATTTTGTTGCTTTACCATTTCTGTCATGACGTTTAGTTCATGTTCATTTTCTATGAGTATCATTCCGCCACCTTTTTGATACTCTAAATCTGCTTCTAGCTCCAATTCTAATGTTGTGTACATTTTTGCACTTTGTAATGCAAGCTCTAAAGTTGGTCCAGGTTTTTTTGACTGAAGCATAATGGCCCGATCACAGGAACTAGTAGTACCTGCTGCAATATCTTTTGCCTCAAACAATGTAACTTCTACATCTTTTTTTGATAGGTAATATGCAACTGAAGTTCCTATTATCCCTCCACCTATAACGATTACTTTTTGTTTCATCGTACAGCCTCCTGTAGATTTGTAGCATTTGGACTACTATTAGAAGTTCAATTTTATTGTTCTGACATTAAGCTTTCACAGTTTCATTAACAATGTTATCTTCTTGAATAATAACTTCTTCATTTGGGTCTTTTTTGTTTGGCAATAACAAGGACACGATAACCGTTAAAACAGCCGATACTAGCACTCCCAATAAAATTCCGAATGCTACAGATATAATTGCTCCTGATACCAATCCAACCCTTCCTCCCCAAACTGAGACTCTACTATTTTGATACCCCATTTCAAATCGCTCAGCTTTTCGTCTCTTCCAGACTAAACCAACTATAAGAACCGGTACTACTCCCCCACCTGCCATCGTATAAGCAAAGGAGAATAAACTAATGATTGAGTCAGAGTAGACTGCCCCTGTAATAGAGAAAATCCCTACAAAAACTACAAGTATTTTAGACCACGAAACTAAAGATGTATCCTTCATTTTTGGTTTAAACGGAAGAATTAAATCGTTAACAATTACAACTGCTGCTGAATGTAATAGCGAGGAAGCACTGGAAATAGCCGCTAGGAAAATTAAAATAAAGAACAATAAAGCAGCAAACTGGGACATCTCATTCATAATTAACCAGGAAATCGCATTTCCAGACTCTAATGTTGGATTCATAGCTTTAACAAGCATTCCTGTAATTGAAGCTAAAGCCGTAAAACCTATAGCGAAAAATCCACTATAGAACATTGCTCTACTCGCAGCTTTCGGGTTGTTTGCAGCAAAACAACGTTGCCAATAAACTTGTGCTGCTAAGATCCCAAAACAGCCTGTAACAAATAATGTTAGAATCTCTACAAACGAAATATTTAAAGTCACTAAATCGCCGGCTCCCGCTTCCACTAATACTTCTGTAAGTTTTGTATAACTAAAATCAATCTTTGCGAAAACCGAAATATAAAACCAAATTGCAAGCCCTGTTAATAGAGCACCCTGAATTAAATCAGTCCAGACAACGGAATACATTCCACCGATCATTGTATAAATAATAAAAACTGCTGAAAAGAAGAATATTAACGGTAATGGGTCCGTGTTAGTAAACGTTCCAAAAAGCGTTCCCATCCCTTTCGCCTGTCCACCAATCCATGCAATCATAATGGCTGAAGTGAGTATTCCAACCAGTGCTCTAGCAATTTTATCTCTAAGAACTAAATCATTAATTAATTCCCCAATACTCTTATAAGTAAATCTAGCTGCAAATCCGGCAAAAACTAAGGCAAAGATTATCTTTGAACCTTGTTCACCAATGATAAAGATGATATTTGCAACACCAGTTTCAAAACCTTTTGAAGAGTGACCAATAAAGTTCCCCACACCCATAATTGTTGCTATATCCGTAAATAAAATTAGAAAGAATGGCAGTGTTCCACCTGCAATTGCAAACTGCATAAAGCTTTCACTCGATTTTTTCCTAAACGCTAATGACATTAAGATGAAGATTACGCTCAAAACAATTGTTACAACCCATGTCCAAGTAGCTAACATTTAATTCCCCCTTTGAAATTGATTTCATCAATTTATTACCTAGTTACCGGTTACTGTTATATATTTAAATACATTATTAATAATGGATTTTTATAACTCGTTTTTATTAATAATAAAATTGAAAAGTAGAGGTTTTAATTGAAAATATCGGATTGTAATAAAATATGTTTCCACCCTTTTTGAATATTCTAAAAATTTATGTTAAGTATCGGCCCATCATACCTTTTTTAATAAACTGCATCAGGATGCAGAATGTTGTTATTCGTTTATTAAAACCATAGAAAAAAGGTAGGAAGCAAATTAAGCTTCACTACCTTTTATAATAGTCCTCGTTTGTTTACCAAACAGAAGTATCATGATAAAAATAATAAATAATATAATGGTAATAAAAACTAAGAAACTAACACCTTTAACGATTTGCAAATACAAACCACCTATAAATGGCCCCATCAAACTCCCAAGACTAAAGAAAATACCACATAATAAATTTCCTGTTGGAAGCAGCTCTTTTGGTGTTAAATCTGCCATATACGTTATTCCTAAAGAGAAGATTGAGCCTAAAAACATACCACAAATGAAAAATACAACCGTGACAAGTATTTCGGAAAACTCTAGAAAACTCCCAATCCCAAAACCAATTGTTCCAACAAAAAGGGAGATTAATAATACATTTCTTCTTCCTATGCGGTCCCCCAACAAGCCAAGTGGTACTTGTGTGATAATCCCACCTATTGAAAACGCTGATAAAATAATCGACACCATCGTGAGGTCAAAATCCATACGGAGCGCATAAACAGGGAATAACGCGTTAAGTGATGTTTCCAATGCGCCATAAGCAAATGGTGGTAAAAAGGCAATCCATGCATATTTAAAGGATAGCTTATATCTTGTAAAGCTATTAGATTCTTTCGCATCTCCAGCTAGTACCTCAGGACGTTCATTTTGAATGAAAAATACGAGTGACCAAGCTATTAAACATAAAATCGAAGAAACGATAAAAGGCAACGATTCAGAAACTCTAACAAGTGGAGTCATCAATGGTCCAACAGCAAATCCAACTCCAAAGGACAATCCATATATCGCCATACTCTTACCTAGTTTTCCTTCTGGGGCTGTGCTAGTTAACCAAGTTTGCGTTGCGTAATGTAAACAATGGTCACCAATCCCGATTAATAACCGCAAAATAAACCAAAACATAACATGTTTCCATAATGGGAACATTAATAAAGAAATAAAGACAATTGCTCCTCCTAAGATAATAATTGGTTTATAACCAAATTTTCTTAGAGGTTGTTCAACAAAAGGAGAAATTAATAAAGTACCTATGTATAAACCGGTTGCATTTAATCCATTTAACATGGAAGAAATACCATCCGTTTCAAAAATTATCGAAATGAGGGGTAATAACATCCCTTGCGAAAAGCCTGAAATTGACACAATGATGACTAATGTCCAAAACCTTCGCTGAT
Organism: Ureibacillus sp.; assembly: GCA_031178355.1. Classification (GTDB taxonomy): domain Bacteria; phylum Bacillota; class Bacilli; order Bacillales_A; family Planococcaceae; genus Ureibacillus. Next base: position 49,115 of record JAPSJC010000007.1, on the reverse strand, counting down.
CATTTCTTTCTACAATGTTCATAGTGGTCCTCCGAGCTAATATGTTACGTAAATATGTTATCATATAGTTCTTGGAAATCCTCAAATTTTTCAACAAATTTACAATTGAAAATTGATGACCATTTTCCTTAGGCTACGGATTCGTTATACGACATAACTAGAATTATGTGCAAATGCGCATAATTATCAATATGCCGTATGTCACTATCGCTTACTAAAAGAAAAGAATCATTATTCTAAGCTCGGGATTTGCTTATATATAATTTTATAAAGCAGTAGTAAGAAATATACCGCAAACAAAAAACCCTAGAAATGAATAAATCCATCCTCTAGGGTTTACATTCTTATTATCACCATTTTTATTTAAACAACAAATTCAGCGGAATGATCGCCGAAAACCGTTTATTCTCCCTCCCTTTAAATTTTTTAGAGTGAGCATCTTTTCTTTGACCAACTCCTTTGTTACTTTCTTGTAAATACTTTACTATATTATTTTAATTTTGTAAATATTCTGATAATAAATAATTGCAAGTGTCTTTAATTTTTCTTATTGCTTATTCTTCTTATATTTATGAACATGCTATAATAAGCGATGTTACAATTTTAACGAGGTGAAATCATGTCAAAATCTATAACTGATAAAGATCAACAATTAAACTACCTAAAAGAACGTCTTCATATGTTTCTTGAAGTATTAGAAGCAATTGACCCTGAAACTACAAGTATTGAAGATATTGACCGTTTAATCCAAATGATTAACGATGTAGAAGAAAAAATTGAAATATTTCATAACCGCGACAACTTAATCGACCAATAAAATAAACAACAGAATCTTAAATGGTTCTGTTGTTTTTATTTGTCCAATATATAATGATGGTAGTCTTTTTTTAAAAGATTTTAAAAGGTATAATGATATGTGGAATATAATTTTCTAAAAATTTGGGGGGTATAATATAATGTCACAAGTGGCAACTTCTTACTTACAGACTTTAGAAAAGAGCCTGTATGATCTAGTTAGCGAAACATCAACTAACTTACCTGCTGATGTTCGTCGCGCAATTAAAAAAGCAAAAGAGGCAGAAAATGCTGGCACACGTGCTGCAATGAGTTTAGAAACAATCACAAACAATATCGTAATGGCTGAAGACAATGTATCGCCAATTTGCCAAGATACAGGATTACCTACATTTAAAGTGAAAACGCCAATTGGTGTAAATCAATTAGAAATTAAAGCTGCTATTAAAAATGCAATTGTACAAGCTACAAACGACGCAAAATTACGTCCAAACTCTGTTGATTCTTTAACAGGAAAAAATAGTGGAGATAACTTAGGTGAAGGTGTTCCTGTTGTGAAATTTGAACAGTGGGAAAAAGACTACATTGAAGTTAAGTTAATTTTAAAAGGTGGCGGATGTGAAAACAAAAACATTCAATACAGCTTACCTTGTGAATTAGAAGGACTTGGCCGCGCAGGTCGTGACTTAGATGGTATTCGTAAATGTATTCTTCACTCTGTATGGCAATCACAAGGACAAGGATGCTCTGCAGGATTTATCGGAGTAGGTATTGGTGGAGACCGTTCTTCTGGTTATGATTTAGCGAAAGAGCAACTTTTCCGTCATGTTGATGATGTGAATCCAAATGAAGATTTAGCTAAATTAGAAGAATACATTGTTGAAAAAGCCAATACATTTGGAATTGGTACAATGGGCTTCGGTGGTGAAGCAACATTACTAGGCTGTAAAATTGGCGTTATGCACCGTATCCCGGCCTCATTCTACGTATCTGTAGCTTATAACTGTTGGGCATACCGTCGTATGGCGATTGATATTAATCCAGCAACTGGGGAAATTACAAAATGGCATTATCAAGAAGGCGAAAGAGTAACTTTCCGTGACGAGCCAAAATCAGAAACTAGCACTGATAATAGAGTAGTAGAACTACAAGCCCCGATTACTGAAGAACAAATTCGCGCTCTTAAAGTAGGGGACGTAGTTAAAATCAGTGGCCGAATGTACACTGGTCGTGATGCAATCCACCATCACTTAATGAGCCATGATGCACCTGTAGATTTAAATGGTCACATTATTTATCACTGTGGACCAGTTATGGCGAAAGACGAAAATGGTAACTGGACTGTAAAAGCAGCTGGACCAACAACTTCAATTCGTGAGGAGCCATACCAAGGTGATATCATGAAAAAATTCGGTATTCGTGCTGTAATCGGTAAAGGTGGTATGGGGCCAAAAACCCTTGCTGCACTTAAAGAGCATGGTGGTGTTTACCTAAATGCTATTGGTGGTGCCGCTCAGTACTATGCAGATTGTATTAAATCAGTTGATGGTGTCGACTTACAAGAATTCGGTATTCCAGAAGCTATGTGGCACTTAACTGTTGAAGATTTCACAGCTGTCGTTACAATGGATTCTCACGGTAACTCATTACACGCTGACGTTGAAAAAACTTCATTAGAGAAACTTGCTCTATACGCTGAAAGAGTATTTTAATTAAGTAAACACTTAAGCCCGTAAGAAATTTCTTACGGGCTTTTTATATTTATTATAAATTGGAGAGTTTTCGCAATGATTAGTTTTGCGAAAACTTTTGTTTTTTTCGTTTTTTCTCTTTCATCACTAGTCTTCTATGTTGGAAAGTGGCGTTTAATAATCCTCCAAAAATTAATATCAATCCAGTAAAATACAACCATAACATTAGAACAATGACGCTTGCGATACTTCCATAAGTAGAAAAAATATTTCCGAAGTTGTTAATGTAGTACGAAAAAGCATAAATTAAAACAACCCATGCAACAGTCGAAAAAATTGTTCCTGGAAAAACACTTAGTATCTTTAATCGTGGATCTGTATTTGGTATTATCCAGTACATTAATAAAAGCACTATAAATATTAGTAAAGGAGGGATAAACCACTGAACAGTTGTCCAAATGGAAATAAATGATTCTCCAAACCCAAGATATTGAAATATTTGATATCCATATTTCATGCCGAATATAGGGATCGTTAAAGCAATTAAGATAATGACTACAAAAATAACCGTAAACAAGATTGACCAAGCTCGGACAATTAAACTGCTTTTCGGTTTGGTTTCATATGCTTCATTTAATGCTTTTATTAGTGCATCAACACCTCTAGATGCTGACCACACTATACCCACAATACTTATCGATAATATTCCACCATTATTCTGACTAGTTAATATCTCTACTAAGGCACCTTGTGTTAGCAAAAATACTTCGGTCGGAACAATACTTTGTAAAAAATCAAACACATGTTCTTGATTTAAATTCAGTAAAGGTAATAAGGCCACTAAAAAAATCAATAGTGGAAAAAAGGATAATAAAAAGAAATAAGCTAATTGAGCTGCTAATCCAGAAACATCAACAGCATACATTCGTAATATTAAATCCTGAACTAATCCTTTAAAAGTCGTTATATCTACTTTTGACTTTTCAGGAAAGAGGATAGAGGTTATAAAGTTCAGACCTTTTTTATTCGGTATACTTTTGTCCTCACTCACCATCTACCCACTTCACTTCCTTTCATTTGCCGATCCTAAATAGGTAAAGATTATGTCTTTACCAAATGGATATTAACAAAGTTTACCTATTATTATCCTCAAAACATTATTGACCAATTAATTAATAGGTTTTGAAAAAGTTGTTTTTGTTTCATCTACAATATCTTGTACTGCAATTGGGATTTCTTTTACTTCATCGACTTTATCTTTTATGAATGACAAATTATCTTGTGTCGTATCATAAAGTTTTTGTACTTGTTGCACTTTTTCATCGATCATTTGTTGTAATTCTTCTCTATGTGTTGCATAATATTGAACAGTTTCCCTAGCTTTTTTTAAATTTTGAACTGTATGTTCTCTCGTTGTACGGTCCAACATACTAATAGCAGCTCCAATTATTGCACCAGCAACCATTGATTTTAAAAATTTACTTTTACCCATTATAATTACCTCCTATTTTTGGAACATTTATTTTAATTTGGATGTACTTCTTGTATATTTCTATTTTAATGTAAGTTTTTGTGTTTTTAAAGTGAACTGACCAAGTCACCTTTTTATTGACATCTTGAAATTGAAATGAAATGATAATGAAGTCAAATATTGAAAGGCGGATTATGAAATGGATTTATCAAACCCAACTAAAGAAAATGTTATTTTCATGATTGATCAAATTAAAGAAAAGCTTCGTATGGTCAATGTAGATGCTATGAAGTCAGAACACTTTACTGATGAACATTATGAAGATTTGCATTACCTTTATGAAATGGTAATGAAACGTAACTCCTTCAGTCCTAGTGAAATGCAAGCGATTGTTTCAGAATTAGGTTCATTAAGAAAATAAAATCATGTAAGAGTTCAAAAAAGAAGTTCAAATAAGGATGCTACATACTAGCTTATATTAGCTTTTGCCAACTAAGTGTATTTTACTCCTTTTAAGAACTTCTTTTTTAAGGATATAAAAGTATACTTTCTAGAATATCCATACAAAAAAACATTGAACTGAAGTTTATTCGACTTCAATTCAATGTCTTTTTTTAGTTCATTCTTTTTACTCTGGATATTATTTTTTATTTTTTTGTAATGCCACTGCTATTTGTGACCCAACTACAGCATTATTTTTCACTAATGCAATATTAGCTTCTAATGATTTACCTTCAGTTAATTCTTTCACTTTTCCTAGTAAGAATGGTGTAACCTCTTTACCTGCAATGCCTTTTTCTTCTGCTTCTTTTAATGCTTTTTCAATAATGTTATTGATGAATGATGATTCCATTGCATCCTCAACAGGAATTGGGTTAGCTACAACTGCTCCGCCTTTTAAACCAAGGTCCCATTTAGCACGCATCATATCAGCAATTTCTTCGGGAGTTTCTACTTTAATGTTTAAACCAAACTCACTCTCTCTTGAATAAAATGCTGGTAAAGTATCTGTATTGTACCCTACAACTGGAACACCTTTTGTTTCAAGGTACTCAAGAGTTAGTCCAATATCTAGAATTGATTTCGCTCCTGCGCAGACTACTGCAACATTTGTTTGAGCTAATTCTTCTAAGTCCGCTGAAATATCCATCGTTTTCTCAGCACCACGGTGAACACCACCAATTCCTCCTGTTACAAACAATTCAATTCCAGCTAACTCGGCAGCGATCATTGTTGCTGCCACTGTTGTAGCACCTAATTTTTTTGTTGCTAATAGGTATCCTAAATCTCTTCTTGAAGCTTTCGCAACACCTTCTGCATTTCCGAACATTTCTAGCTCTTCATCAGTCAAACCGATTTTAAGTTGTCCATCGATAATCGCAATTGTTGCAGGGACTGCACCGTATGAACGAACAATTTCTTCTACTTCACGTGCAGTTTGCACGTTTTGTGGATAAGGCATTCCGTGAGAAATGATTGTAGATTCTAATGCAACGATTGGTAAGCCTTTTTCTTTAGCTTCTAATACTTCTTGTGAGTAAGATAAATATTTTTCCATTATGAATTCCTCCAATTAGTTAATTCTTCAATTGATAAGTCATGTCTAACTGTATAATCCGATTCGATTGTTTTGGATGCATTATACAAACCTAAATTAACTGCCTCTTCAAAATTCTCTCCAGTTAGAACTCCATGTATCATTGCACCTACAAACGCATCACCAGCACCAGTTACATCATTCACTTCATTTACTTTAATTGCTTCTAGATGTTTGATACCAGAAGAATTTCCTATATAGACACCTTTACTTCCAAGTGTTAAAACAACATTCTTTGTACCTTTTTGAAGCAATTGGTTAATTGCATCTTCACAATCCTCTAACTGCTCAATCTGCATATTCAGATAAGCTTCTGCTTCATCTTGATTACAAATAAAGTATGTAACTCCGACTAAGTCATCTGGCATGTTTTTCATCTTTGCTAATGAAACTGGAACTATAGTAAAATCGATATTCTTGGCTTTTGCAATATCCTGTAAATATTCCACCGTCACTTTCGGACAATTTAAATCTACAATAATACACTTAGCATTAAATAAAGTTGCTTCATACTTTTTCATTACATTCGGTAATAATGAATCATAAATAGACATATTCGCAAGACCTAAAACCAACTCACCATTTTTCTTTATAACTGCAGAATACGATCCAGTTTTTTCGTGCTCTAACTTTTCAACTAAGTCAAATTGAATAAATGCACTGCTCGTTTCTTCAATGAAATTCGCATCTTGATCTTGTCCCATTACAGTAATTAATTTTACAGGATTGCCTAGTCTACCTAAGTTTTCTGCAACATTCCTCGCAACCCCACCGACACTTATTGATATAGTAGCAGGATTTGATGTTCCATAACTTACTTCTTGAACATGAAATTTCCGATCTACATTTGCCCCACCAACGACTACAATGGAGTCCTTTTCAGGTAAAATATATGCTCTTCCAATGATTTCACCTTTTTTCATCAAACCAGAGATGATATTCGCTAATGTAGGTCTCGAGATATTCAGCAGATTTGCCATATCTTGCTGAGACAAATACGGATTCTCCTTTATCATTTCAAGGACTTGCATTTCTTTATCACTCAAAATACAACCCTCCTAAACAAACATTTGTTTTAATTATAAACAATTGTTTACTAAAATCAAGTAAAAAAACAAAATCTCATGATAATTTGAGATTTTGTTTCTAATGTATACTATTTAATTTGTTGATCCGTCTTCATTTACACTTTGTTGGATTAATACTTCAACTCTTCTATTTTGTGATCGACCATCCGCAGTATCGTTTGATGCAATTGGATTATACTCACCGAACCCTTTAGCACTAAAATATTTTGGATCTAGACTAGGATTACGTTCAATGATTATTTCTAGTAAGCTAACAGCACGCATTACAGATAACTCCCAATTAGAATCAAACTCTCCACCTCTTTGTGGAACATTATCAGTATGACCAGTAATCACAATATTTCGTGAGGGATCCATTTTTAAAACTTGTGATAATTTGTCCACAACTGTCAAGTATTCTGGTTTTATATCTGCTTTTCCTGGATCAAATAATACCTTATCAGTAATGGTAATTAATAATCCAGCATCTGTCATAGATGTAGCAAATGTATTTTCTAATTCATTAACTGCAATGAAATTATCCAGTTCTACTTGAATCTCTTTTAAAGCTTCTCGTTCTTCTAAATAAGCCTTTTGTTCTGCAGTAAGATTATTGATAATTTGTGATTGTTCAATTATAGCATTTTCATCCAAAAAGCCTGTACCACCATCGAATATCTCTGAAAACACTTGAGACATCTTCATCATTTTTTCTTGATCAACGGTACTAGCTGAAAAAAGCACTATAAATAAAGCTAATAATAAAGTTAAAATATCGGCATAGGGCACTAGCCAAGATTCGTCTATATGCTCTTCATGCTTTTTCCGACGTTTAGTTTTCTTGGCCAAGGCCGTTCGCCCCGCTTTCGCCTGTTATTTTCCTACGTTCATCCATTGTTAAGTAAGACGCTAGTTTTTGTTCAATAACTCGCGGCGCCTCCCCTTCCAGAACAGATAATACACCTTCTATCATCATTGTCTTCTGTCTAACTTCTGCTGCAGATTTTCGCTTTAATTTATTTGCAAATGGATGCCATAACACATAACCTGTAAAAATACCAAGTAATGTAGCTACGAATGCTGCAGATATTGCAGCACCTAATTTTTCAATATCATCCATATCTTTTAAGGCAGCTATAAGGCCGATTACTGCCCCAAGCACCCCTAAAGTAGGCGCGTATGTACCAGCTTGAGTGAAAATACCAGCACCTGCTGCATGGCGTTCTTCCATCGCTTCTACTTCTTCTGTTAAAACATCACGAATATAATCAGCGTTCTGTCCGTCGATGGCTAAAGTTAAACCATTTTTCAAGAACGGATCTTGAATTTCAGCGGCTTTGCTTTCAAGAGCGAGTAATCCTTCACGACGAGCTAAATCAGCCCAGCTCGAAAACATTTTGATGATTTCTACATCACTTGTTAATTTTCTCTCTTTAAATAAAATTCCAAACAAATTCGGAACACGTTTTAATTCTTTCATAGGAAATGCAATTGTTACGGCTGCAATTGTACCTAGTATGATAATTAGTAATGCAGCTGGGTTAATTAATGCGTCAGGTGTAACACCTTTGAAATACATTCCAAATAACAATGCAGAAAAGGCTAGAAGAATCCCAACTAATGATGAAATATCCATTTGACTACCTCCAAATACTCGTTAAATATTATTTCGACATTTTTTTGTTTTAATTTACAATTATATTAAAAGTAAGTTTATTAAAAATATTTTTTCGGCGAAATTATGAACGTTTACGTGCTTATGTGATATATACCAATAGGATATTTGATTTATCTTTTTGGTTGTACTACCTCTTCCCTTAAAACATTATATCATCAAATTTCCAACTAACATTTATGTCATAATTTCGACTAGCGTGCTTAAAATTGGCAAGGGATTTTCTCGAATTCCCTATCATTTTTATGAGTTTCTATAGTATAATACTAACTAGACTACTTGCTTATTAGAAAGGGGTTTAACCATGGGCTTATTTATTTCAACAGTAGCAGGATTTTTCGTAGTTATAATGATTAGCTTGGCTATGTTCATCCACTATTTACGTGTAGGATTAAATTCACATTCATCAGTAGTTATCGACCCAAAACCAACTGAAAAATTATAATATTTAATAAAGTCGACAAAACTTAATGATTGAGTTTTGTCGACTTTTTTTATAATTTATTAGTATAGTTATAAAAACAGTTTCATAAGGAGAAATCGATATGTCATCTTTAAACGAAATACTAAGCTTTAACAATTCATTTGTTGAGTCCAAACAGTATGAACCATTTGTTACCTCTAAATTTCCAGATAAAAAAATTGTTATCTTAACTTGTATGGATACAAGATTAGTGGAATTATTACCAAAAGCGATGAATATGAGAAATGGAGATATGAAAGTTGTAAAAAGTGCTGGAGCACAAGTCAGTCATCCATTTGGTGCAGTGATGCGTAGTATTCTTGTTGCTGTTTACGAATTAAAAGCAGACGAGGTTTATGTAGTTGGTCATCATGATTGCGGTATGAGTTCCGTAGATCCAGACAAAATGATAGATAAAATGATTACCCGTGGTGTAAATGAAGACATTATTAATACAATTAATTATTCAGGGATAGATTTAGTAGAATGGTTACGAGGCTTCGGTGATGTTAGCACAAGTGTTTTAAAAAGCGTAGACATTATCCGTAATCATCCTCTAATGCCAAAAGCAGTGCCTGTACATGGACTAATAATGGACCCAAACACAGGTAAACTTGATTTATTATCAGCTGGTAACGAACATATAAAATAAATGAAATAAAAAAACGGAGTCTCAAATTTACTCTTTGAGGCTCCCTTATTATTAAAATCGATAATCTTCTTTTAAGATAGAGTACATATAATGATCTTCCCAGAGCCCATTTATATATAGTAACTTTCTTAACAATCCTTCTCGGGTAAAGTTTGCACGTTCTAAAACTTTAATTGAGCCAATATTTTTAGGTGATACGTACGCTTCTATTCGATGTAAATTTAACTCATGAAAAGCAAATTGTACTAGACGGTTAACAGCCTCTGAGGCAATTCCTTTTTTAGTGAACCTTTCATCAATTGAATACCCAATAAACGCACTTGAATATGGTAATCTTTTTATTGCGTATAGTGAAATATGCCCAATCAGCTGTTGCCTTCCCTTTGTATAAATGCCAAACGAATACTCCCTATTTACTCGCATTAGCTCCATACTTTCGAGTATTTTTCTAAATTGAGCATCTTCTGAATAAAAATAGTCTTCATGTAACGGTTCGTACTGTGACCAAAAATATTTATTGTTCGTTAGTAATTCTGCTAGACTTCTTGCATCTGATTCAATAAATGTTCTTAAAAACAAACGATCCCCCTCGATTTTTACCACTTGATCACCTTTTTTCTGAAGTAAATTAAGAAACTTTCTCACCATGGCCCCTTTTTACCCTTCCTATTTATAGTGGTTGTATTCAATAATTTTTAGAGGAAATTTTAACAACCTTTTAAACGCCTATTTATAGTAACTTTATTTATCTTTTTTTCAATTGCCCTATTAATCAATGGGTTGATATGTGAAACCTCGACGATTTACTTCTTGCTTCACCCAGCTAATTGTTTCCTTTAATACTTTTATGCGAGCGTAATTCTTATTATTTCCGGGTACTAATATCCATGGAGAATGAGCATTATCCGTTTTCTGGAACGTTTCGTTTGCAGCAATTATATAATCATCAAACTTCTCACGGTTCCTCCAGTCTTCCTCTGTCAGTTTCCATTTCTTATACGGATCATTTAGCCGTTCATGAAATCTAATTAGCTGTTCGTCTTTATCTATATGGATCCAAAACTTTAAAATGATATAATTTTCATCCGTTAAAGTTTTTTCAAAAGAGTTAATTTCATCGTATGCACGTTGCCATTCATTCTCCGTAGCAAATCCTTCTATTCTTTCTACCAATACTCTACCATACCAAGAGCGATCAAAAATACCAATTTGACCATGCTGAGGTAGTTTCCTCCAAAATCTCTGTAGATAATGGTATCTCTTTTCATGAGCTTGCGGCGCCGAAATAGGATGAACAATTAACCCCCGTGGATCGAGTCTTTGTGTTAATCTTTTTATAGCGCCGCCTTTTCCGGCTGCATCCATACCTTCAAATGCAATGATTAAACCCACTTTATTGTTGAATAAAAATTGTTGCATACTTAATAATTCGTATTGAAGGTCCTTTAGCTCCTTTTTATATGTCTTTTTATCGATCTTTTTACTTAAATCAATATGTTCTATATTCTTCAAGCCCTGAGTCTCTCCTTCAATTATTTAATTAAAAGTTTACAATAATATGTATGTTCTTGGAAAATGTTGTTCAAAGGAATTTATATGTATATAATTTTATAGAAAGGAGTGAACACATGTGGTTCGATTAATCATCATATTAATATCGATTGTTGTAGCTGCCATATTCACAGTAAATGTGTTTTGGTTACCGATAAATGGATATACGACAATTAAAATTTATAATCGTTTACCGGTCTTATTCGCACCTTCTAATTACGTCTTTATCATTTGGATTGTTATTTATGCTTTTCTATTACTATGGATAGTTAAGTACATTAAATCGCGAAAGTTAAATGAAGTTGTCACTCCTGTACAAACTTTACTTTTCGTATTAACTGTAATACTACAAATAACCTCAATCATTAGTTGGAATTATGAGCATTTCATTCCATCGATTATACTATTGGGATTACAAGTTGTAACATTGTTTATATTATACTTGACGTATCCATTAAATAAAAAATCCATTCAATCCCGTTATCCAATCGCCATCTATTTAAGCTGGACGTTTTATTTGTTTATTTTAGATATTTGTTATGTAATCGTACATATACAATGGCATGGGTTTGGGTTAAGTAATGCTTTATGGTGTGTTTTAGTGATGACATTTGGAACAACTGCTATCATGCATTTACGCTATCACCATCATGACGTTGCATCTCCAATTGTGTTTATATGGTGTTATATAGGAATTGCGGTTGCAAATGGTTTTGATGAATTATTAGTAGCAACAGCTGCACTCTTCTTAAGTGGGGTTATGATAGTCGGGATATTATTTATGAAAAAAAGATCTGTTTCCTCTAAATAAATTAGAGAAAACAGATTTTTTTAATCTTCAACTTTTGTAAGGATAATCGGTTTATCTTTTGTTACAACAATTGTATGTTCTATTTGTGCAACTAATGATTGATCTGGAGTTATGAACGTCCAACCATCACCTGATTCTACGATATGTTCAGCTTTTTCAGAAATGAATGGCTCTACAGCTAAAACCATTCCTTCTTTCATAATTGTTGTATCCCAAGCATCAAAATAATTTAAAACATGATCAGGTGCTTCATGAAGTGCTCTTCCTACCCCATGACCTGTCAAATTCATTATGACATGCAAGCCATTATCTTTCGCTTCTCTTTCTACAGCCTTACCAATTTGGTTTAACTTTGAACCAGCTTTCACTTTTGTCATAGCTCGGTCAAATGCAGATTTAGCTACTTCACAAAGTTTTTGTTGTTTTTCAAAACCTTCTCCTACAACAAATGATATTCCAGTATCAGCAAAATAACCATCGAGTGAAGCGGATACATCAATATTTACCATATCCCCTTCTTTTATAATTCGGTCTCCTGGTATTCCATGAGCTACTTCATGGTTCACACTAATACATGTATATCCTGGAAAATCATATTGTCCTTTTGGACCTGAAATTGCTCCAGATTCTTCAAACATACGTCCAGCAATTTCATCTAATTCTTTTGTTGTTACACCAGGCTTAGTAGCTACTTGCATAGCATCTCTAATTTCAGCACAAATACGTCCTATTTTTTTCAGAGCTTCTAACTCTTCCTGTGTTTTAACTATCATAAAATGTTCCTTCTTTCTAAAATCTCTTTATTTAATATACCATATATAGTTGATTGAGATTAGGCAATCGTACTTTACCTGTAAAGTATTAATAGTCATTCTCATGAGTATTTGCGTAATAACTAAATTGGTATCAATTTGCTAAAACACGAATAGAAATACAAAATCTTACCAATAATTGTAACAAAGGTTCAATTTTGCAAAAAGGGTATACTTTACAACCTAAATGGAGGTATATATGTTTAATCCTAAAACTTTATCTGCAGTTAGTTATTTAAGCATTTTCTTTGCTCCATTTTTACTTCCTACAATCTTATTTTTTGTAACTAAAGAAAGAGAAGTTAAGTACCATGCTAAACGTGCATCTATTTCTCATTTAATACCAACTGTCATCGGTGTCGTAATATCTTTCATTGCACTCATTAGCTTGTTTTCTGTGAATGGTACAATTTATGATGCTTCGTTCTATTCTAACTTTATGATTTGGATGTCCGTTTATTTTATCATTTCAATCGCTATTGTTATATGGAATTTGGTACAGGCCGTAAAAATCTATCGCTAAAACGAGTCCATAATATATTTTACGGACTCGTTTTTATTATATTCTAATATATTTGATTGAAACAAAACACTACTTCAAAATAATTGACGTTTTACTATACCCTTCTTTTGATTTCTCAACTAGAAGAATTGCAGGAATTGACGCTTTCAGTTCTGCAACATGGGAAATAACCCCAATCATTCGACCAGACTTTTGAAGGTCAATTAAAGTGTCAATGGCTTTCATCAGAGACTCCTCATCTAATGAGCCAAATCCTTCGTCAATAAACATCGTGTCAATACGTACATTACCCTGATAACTTTGAATCACATCTGCCATTCCTAACGCTAAGCACAATGAAGCATTAAATTTCTCTCCGCCAGATAATGACTTAACATCTCTAGATTGTCCAGTATACATATCATAAACATCCAAACTTAACCCACTTTGACGGCCATGAGACTCTTGACGATCTGTACATATTAGATAGAACTGACCATTCGATAAGTTTCTAAGACGAACATTTGCAGCATCCGTAATTTGTTCTAAATAGCCCATTTGAACATAACGTTCAAATGATATTTTCTTACCATTTTGTCCGCGCAATAGATTATATAGGTCGACAATTTGGTTTGAACTTTCCTCGAGTTCTACTATTTTAGTAGCACTATGTTGTAACTTTTCAGAGTAATCCTTACAAATCTGTTCATAATTCCTAGATGAATTTAGTTGTTGTAGTGCCCTTTCATAATCTCTTTTTAGTGCATCTAATTGTTCTTCAACTACTGTCAAATCAGCTCTTTCCTTGTCTTTTAGCTGTTTACTCTCATCGTTTACTTGCATAGTTAGGGAGTGAAGTTCATTTGTATAGTTAATGTAGTTGTTGTGTAATTGATTTTGTTCTTCCGTAGTACGTTTGGCATTAAGAAATGACTCAATATTTTCAAATCCTGCTGTTGTAAGTGATGAGCTAAATTCATCTTGTAAATTACTTAGTTTTGATTCAGTTTCAACTAGTTGTTGCTTAGTAAACTTTACGATTTCTTCGTTGGCGGAAAGATTCTTTTGCGCTAATTGGAAAATTTTTTGCGCTCGGTCCCATTTTTCATTTAGTATATTTTTTGAATGAACCGCATTATTTAATGCTTTTTGCAATTCCGCTAGATTGTTTAGCTCGTTTGGTATTGCATGTCGTTTTTGTTCTAGTATCGTAGATTGTTGTAATAATTGTTGTTCTAATTCATGATGTTGTTTTTCAATAATGGCACGGTCTTGAATTAATTGTTTTTCTTCAATAGTTAAGGATTTTAATAGTTTTCTTTGTTCAGTTAGTAATACAGTTTCATTTTGAAGTGATTTAACCAAATCATTCACTTCATTTAATTTTTGAATATACGTTTGTTGATCTTCTATGTTTGCATTATAGTTTGTAATTTCATCTAGAATACATTGTAGTTGATCTTCGGTTGCATTAATGGTTGCTTGTACTTCAAATTTCGTATGTTCCTTCTTAGATAATTGTGCCTTTAACTGTTTTAATTCAGTTTCGTCTACGATATCAACTCGTTCATTATGAGTTAGTTGATGTTCAGTACTTCCACAAACAGGGCAAGCTTCACCTTGAACAAGTTTAGCTGCTAATATTGCTGCTTGATTATTAAACCATTTAGATTCTTCTATTTCATAGATTTCCTTAGCTTTATTGTAATTCAACAATGTAGTACTGTACTTTTCATTCAGTGTATTTAGCTTTTCTTGTATATCATTATATTGGTTGAAAACACTCACGATTTGTTTTATCTTATTTTGTTCAGCTAAGACTTCGTGAATTTTCTCAGTGCTGGTTTGAAGATTTTCAATAGAAGTCTCAAGAGTATTACGGCTAGATTGCTTTTGCTCAAGGATAAGATTCAGTTGGGCTAGATTCGAATTCGAGACTGCAATTTCATTTTGTAATATCTGAACAAGCTGTATTTGCTTTTCCACTTCTTCAAAGAGAGGAAGGAGTTTTTCTAGTTCAATTACTTTTTTCCACGCTTCTTCACGTAGAGGTTCATTCAACAGTTCTTGATCATGTAGAGACTTTGCCTCTACTAATTTTCTATTTGATTGTTCAAGTTGCTCAGTAGCTTCTAGTAGTTTATTTTGTTGTGCCTTAAGTTCTTGTTGAAGTAATATTACATGTTTATATACTGGTTCAATTTGACTTGCACGAATTGCAGCTTCATATTCCAATTTCATTTGTTCATAAATTGGCTTTTGTTTTTCAATGACGGAGAGCTTTAAAACTTTCTGATTGTAAGCATCTATTCGATCATTTAAGGCTTTCTGTGCTACATAACTATCATACGTTTTCTTGTGGCTTTCAAAAGTCTCTTTGTATAGATGATTGTCTTCTTCTATTTTATGTTGATAGTATAATAGTTCCTCTTGTAACGCGTCTTGTAATTGATAAATATTGGCGTTTTTATCAAGGAGTGTGAAAAGATACGACTCACGAGTGGGCAATGCACCAGAAAGTTGTCCAATATAACTATCTTTTAGAATTTTGGCTTCATTTAACTTTCGCTCAGCACGTTGTTTTTTTTCCTCAAGCTTGTGAGCCATTTCACCATAACGATTTGTTTTAAAAATTTTCCGAAGGATCTCTTCTTTATTTTCAGTTTGTGAAGTTAGCAATTTACGGAACTCTCCTTGAGGGAGTAGTACGATTTGGCTGAACTGATCATACGTTAAGCCAATAATCTCTTCTAATTTTTTATTAATGTCAGTTGCTTTTTGACGTTCAACAACTGGCTCCTCTTTTCCATTTTCTAAAACTTCAAAGAGCTCGTACTTTTCACCAGTGGCGGTTTTATTCCCTTTCTTCACATGAGCCATCTGACGTAATACTCGAAAAGTTTTGTTATGAATTTCAAATATTAACTCAACTGCTGTGTGTACTTCATCATCAGCAAAATCACTTCGTAACATTTTTATATCCTTACGATCTGAACCACTCCCTGTACCGTATAAAGCAAAACTAATACCATCAAATATTGTTGTTTTTCCAGCACCAGTTGATCCAGAAATAACAAACAATCGATTATCATGTAATTTTCTGAAGTCTATTACTTCTTCTGTTTTATATGGTCCGAACGCGCGCATTGTTAGTTTTATAGGCTTCATTTGTTTACCACCATCTCTTTACTTTCACGTTCTTCTGTTAACATTTCACCTAATACTTCTAGGAAGAGCTTTTCTTGTAATTCAGACGGTTCCGTCCCTATCATCTCTTTATAAAATGCTTTAAACAAACTGAAGTCATCCATCTGTTCTCTGCGAATTACTTCACCTTCTGTAGACTGTACTGTTTGTTGTAGCGTTTTTCGTTCAACATGCATTGCATTTGGATAAACAGTACGAATTTGTTCCATAGCTCCAATAACTGGTGTTAAGTCTGTTAAGCGTACAAATACATAATCTTCACTAACTTCATGTTTTAATATATCTTGTATCGTACCTTCTACAATACGTAGATCTCTACGAGGTTTAAAAGCTCTTTTTAAGACTGAAACTTGTCCATCTTTGTCCAAATCAACGATTAAAAAACCTTTTTCATGATTTGCTTCTGATAAGGAGTATTTTAATGGTGATCCTGAGTAACGAATTGTTTCGTTTAGTACGTAATGTGCCTTATGCAAATGCCCCAAAGCAGTGTAATTGAAGGGTTTAAAAAGCTCAGCACTCACATACTCTGAACCTCCAATAGAAAGAGGTCGTTCTGATTCACTTGTGTTTTCTTCCATTTCTCCGTGTGGCGTAACAAAGGCATGCCCGATGATTACATTTCTTTTCGACTTGTCCATCTTCTCTTCAATTTCTGCTACAATTTTTTTCATGGCATCATTGAAAGTTGAAATTGAATCATCGTTAAATAGGTGCTTAATTGTTGATGGTTCAGTAAATGGAATTAAATAGAAATGAACCTCTCCATGCTCATCGTTAAGAATGACTGGTTCAATCGTTACACTTTGTTCACCTACAATAAATAAGCCACTTTCCTTTAATAGTTGGTGCCCAAATCCAACTCGTGTCGGGCTATCGTGATTTCCTGCAATACTTATTACAGGTATTTTTTTCTTTAATATAATCTCAGCTAAGATTGAATCCAATAAATTAACTGCTTCAACTGGAGGTACTGCACGATCATAAAGATCCCCTGCAATGACGACTACATCAGGCTGACCTTCGTCAATTGCTTGTAAGAACTGGTTTAATACGTGCTCTTGGTCTTCTGTCATGTAAACACCTTGAACAAGTTTTCCTAAATGCCAATCAGCTGTATGAAATATTCTCACTATATTACCCCCTACTAACATCTTTCTATTATTCTATCATTTCTATAGTTCTAAAACCACAATTTACGCACAAATGTTCGCTTGGATTTAATACGAAATTATTTCCAAACATAGGATCTTGCCAGTTAATATGTAGAAAAAAGCTAATGATTTCTATTGTTCGAGTAAGTGTAAATGGATGGTTTGGAGAGTTTTAGTATTGCGCTTTCTCTCTATCTTTTTGGGTCTTTGTAAATACCTACTACATTTTTATCCCTTAAATCAGCTTTTGCGAATCCATACCTTAACAAATAAAAAAACCACCAAAGCATATACGCCTTGGCAGTTCATTTTATTATTTAAAAGGCCCAATTTCCATTGCGGAATATGGCTAGCGTTGTTCCATCCGGTTGTATTCCATCAATGTCCATTTCAGCACTTCCAATCATGAAGTCTTCGTGTGTAATGGATTTATTAATACCTAATGAGTCAAAATCTCTCTCATCTAGGTCACGACCGCCCTCGTAACAAGTCGGGTACGCTTCTCCAATCGCTAAATGGTTAGAAGCATTCTCATCGAACAACGTATTATAATATAAAATTCCAGATGTCGAAATTGGAGATTCATGCGGTACTAAAGCTACTTCACCCAAATAACGTGAGTTTTCATCGGCAGTTATTAATTCTTGTAAAAGTTCATTCCCCACTTCGGCTTCCGCTTTTACGATTTTCCCATTTTCAAACGTCAATTTGAATTGATCAATGATATTTCCTTGATATGCTAATGGTTTAGTATTGCTTACATATCCATTAACACCATACTTTGAAGGCAATGTAAATACTTCTTCAGTAGGCATGTTGGCAGTAAAAATAGTTCCTTCAGGAGTTCTGCTGCTCCCTGAAACCCATAAATGTTTTTCTGGTAATTCAATTGTTAAATCTGTTCCTGGCGCTTTATAATGGAGCTTCGCAAGTTTTAACTCATTCAATTTTGCAGCTCTTTCATCTAATTGAAGGATATGTGTTTGCCATTTTTCAACCGCGCTACCTTCGCCAATACGTACAGTTTTAAAGATTGCTTCCCATAATGCTGGTACTTGTTCCGTTTCTGATAAGTTAGGGAACACCTTCGCAGCCCATTTTTTTGATGGTACTGCGATAATTGACCAAGCAATATCATCGTTCATAACTGCTTTACGGTAATTAACTAAAGCAGCGCCCCCTGCTTTTTGATTTGCTGAAATTCTTGAAACGGGGATCCCCGCAAGTAAATCTGGATCTTCATCATCAATCCATAGTAATGCACCTTTTTTTTCAATTAATTCGTCGCGTTGAGCAACAATCCATTTTGGATATTTGCTAAACTCTTCTTTTGCACCATGCTCATAGAAAGCACGTGTCATAAAGGAATCTGTTAATTGAACATGCACTCTGCCTGCTCCTGCTTCATAAGCCTTTTTCACGACAATTCGAGCAAATTGTAGGGCATCTGTTGAAGTATTAATTAACAAATACTGCCCTTTTTGGATATTGACCCCTACTTTTACAGCTAATTCTGCATACTGTTCTAGCTTTTCCTGAAAAATCAACCCTTTAACCTCTTTTCGCAACAGTTTTAGAATTACCTTCCATTATTTCACCCTTATACCAAATTTTTTGAACGGCTTTTACTTCCAATTCTCTTGTAAGTTTCTTGTAGGTTTTTTCATCTTTATAAGATAGTAAAGTAATTACTTCACCATCCGCACCTGCACGTCCTGTCCGTCCTGAACGATGTGTATATTGTTCAATTGTGTGTGGTACGTCTACATGGATAACGTGGGTTAACCCTTCAATATCTAGTCCACGGGCTGCTAAATCTGTTGCGATTAAGATTTTTGCATCTCCTTTACGAAATGCGTCTAATGCTTTTTTGCGTTCCTCTTTTTTCATATCAGAGTGTAATGTAACAACTGGTGCATCTCTGTATTTCAATTTTGTTTCTTTCATTAGCACTTGGTCTAGACTATTAACAAATGCAAGTCCTCTAACACCATCTATGTTTGCTAATCGGCGTAGCATATCCGTTTTATCTCGTTCCTCTACTTTAATAAATGAGTGTACAACTTTACCTGCCTGTACCATATCTTCTGGTTTGATTTCAATATGAATTGGTTCAAACATAAGACGATTTGCTACTAGTTTAATTTCATCCGTTATTGTTGCAGAAACTACGACTATTTGTCGGCCAAAAGCTGCATTTTCTATAAATGATTTTACAACTACACGGTAATCACGACTTAATAACTGGTCACATTCATCTAATACGATTGTCTCAATCTCTTTTAGTTTTAATTTATTCGATCGTGCCAATTCATTTAATCGTCCAGGCGTTCCTACTACAATTGTTGGCTTCTTTTTTAATTTCTCAATTTGACGGGCTGAATTTGCACCACCAATTAATTGTTGAACAGTAATGTCTGTTCCACTAGTCCATTCACGGATTACTTCAACAATTTGCATAGCAAGCTCTTGAGAAGGCGCAACGATAAGAGCTTGTGTTTGTTTTTTGCTACCATTTACTTTATTTAAAATTGGTAATACATATGCAAGGGTTTTACCCGAACCTGTCGGGGATTCCGCAACAATGTCTTTTCCTTCTAACATTGCTGGAATCAATTCTTCTTGCACTTTCATGGTTGTTTCAAATTTCCACTTACTTTGTAGTGTTTCATTTAATAAATTAATTACTGACATACGTTTCCCACCTTTACTTCTTGCGTTTAGTGTACCATATCCTAGAAAAATTACACAAAAGACTATAAAAAATTCTAGACGAATCACTTGAATTGATCCTTAATCAAATAAAAACAAGAGGTTAACTCAAAAGTAAACTTTCGAATTTAACCTCTTGTTAGTTATACTTGAATCTTATTTTTGTTATTGTTAGGCTTGCCAATGACCTCATAGCCACAATTTTCAATTGCACGTTCTGCGAGCACAAGTAGAGAATCAATATATAACTCACTTAGATGAAGTTCCTTATTCACGATAGACAGTTCTGTACAACCTAAAATTATTTTTTCACATCCTAAATTTAACATCACTTGTTCAATGTGATTCCATTGCTGAGTAGTAACTTCATTTCCCGCTTTAACAAAGTCATAAATGATTGACATAACTTCACGTTGAGCCGCATCGTCAGGGATGATTGGTTCAATACCAACTTCTAATAATGCTTGTTGATATACACCCGCTGCAATTGTACCATCTGTTGCTAGTATTCCAACCCGTGTTGCTCCAAGACTTAAAGCCCGATTGGCAGTTTCACGAATCATATGAATAACTGGTACTGGGGATGAAGCTTGCAAGTCATCGTAAAATGTATGGGCTGTATTACAAGGTATACAAATTACATCTGCACCTGAAACAGCTAATTTTTTTGCATCTCTAATTAAATAAGGAATCGGGTTTTCTTTTGATTTATCTAATATATACGCTGTTCTATCAGGTATTGTTGTATCATTATCAATGATTGTGTGTACATGTTCCTGATCTTTGGATGCTTTTGTTAGGCGAACAATCATTTCACCAAGAAACATAGTTGCAAGTGGACCGACACCACCGATAATACCTAATACTTTTTTCATTTATTCAGCCAAACCCTTTTTATTAAAGTATTTCTTATATTTGCGATAATAATTTAAATTATTTAATGTTAATTTTAACCAACGCTTGAAATTCATATCTTCTTTAAAGAACAGTGAATTTGTCGATTTACCTTCGTGTATTAACTTTTTCGCTTCAAGCTTTAATTTTTGATTTGAAGCGTATTTAAATAGTACACCTTTCGGGATGATCATCCATAAGTGTTTGTTGTTAGCATATGTTAATTCTTGTTTTATGTTCAACATATGGTCATCAGCCACAAATTTCATAATATTGTAACCGGCTGCAGTTACGTAATAACTTGAACGGCCATTTCGCAAGTTAATTTCAAAGAGTTTGTATTCTCCATCACGAGCATCATATTTCATATCAAAGTTCGCAAAACCAGTGTAACCAATATCTTCTAGGAAGAAGCGTACTTTATCCATTAGTTTCTCATCAAATGTTGTAATAATGGCTGCATAACTGCCAATTCCTTCTGGTGAGTGTTCTTCAAGGATAGGATTTCCTAAACACATAAGTTTAACTTTGCCGTCTTTACCAACATAAGCGTTTAATACTCGCATATAAGAGTCATCACCCGGGATAAATTCTTGAACAATCATTGTATCTTGGTAAGTAGAGGCATAAATTGCTTTAAGAATGGCCGTTTTTTCTTCTTCATCATGTGCAACGAATACTTTCTTTTTGCCTGGGAAGGAGCAAGCCCAGTATTCAACTGAGTTTGAAGCCTTTAAAATAATCGGATATTCAAATGGAGGTGTGAAATTCTCATAATTCTCTGCAGTGACAGTAGTTGTACCAGGATATTTAAAATCATATTGTTCACACATTTTATAGAAGTTTTCTTTCAATAAAATCCTGTCCATTAAAGATTCATCAATGTATGGTACAGTAAAATATTGTTGTAATGCAGGTTTATTTTTTATAATTAATTTGGCATAGTCATCGCCACATGCAAGTAGTAATAATTTTTTATCACTATATTGTTTTGCAATCTTTTCCATAGCAGGGACAAACGTTTCCTGTTGGTTCAAATCAGCAATTTCCTTGAAGTGCAAAATATTGCTGTCTTGAGTTGCTGTTAAATGAGAACGCCCTAGTACGAGTGGTTTAATGCCATATGCTTCATAAAAAGCACGGGCCATTCCATAAGCGTTCATATCTGAACCCAATAATATTGGTAAAAATGGTTGTTCCATTAATCTCAGCTCACTTTAGTAATATTTAGTAATGAAGAAAGTTTATCACAATTTTTATATGTTATTAAGTATACATACATTTTATTTTCATATACTATGTTCTTCGAAAAATAATAACGCTAACTATTTCTATTTTAGCTAGCGTTAGGTGAAATATCATATTAAATTTATATTAAATCTTGACTATTTATTGTCTTAAAGTATGTTTTAACACTTTTCCTGATGCATTTCTTGGCAATTGTGTTAAAAATTCTACTTGGTAGGGTACTTTATATTTAGCTAGTTGCTCTCCACAATAAGATAAAATTTCTTCGACCGTAATGGATTGCCCTTCTTTTACTACAACATAGGCTTTAGGCACTTCACCATACACTTCATGCGGTACTCCTACTACGGCTGATTCGAATAATTGTGGAATTTGATATAATACTTCCTCAATCTCAATCGGATAGATATTTTCGCCACCACGAATGATCATATCTTTTTTACGGTCTACAATATAAAGGAACCCTTCTTCATCAAATCGACCTAAGTCTCCTGTAAATAGCCAATCATTTTGAATCGTTCTTGCCGTTTCTTCTGGATTACGAAGATATCCCTTCATCACTTGAGGGCCCCTCACGCAGATTTCTCCAACTTCACCTATAGGAACAGGACTACCTTCTGGATCTACTAACTGAACTTCAGTTTGATTTAATGGCTTACCCACCGAACCAATCTTGTCTAGTGCAAATTCATCTACTAATGAGGTTGCTGCAGGTGTATTTTCGGTTTGTCCATATAAATTTTGCACCTTTACTTTTGGGAAAGTATCTTTTAATTTCCTTACTAACTCGTATGGCATCGGTGCCGCGCCATAGCATAGTAATCTTAGTTTACTTAAATTGTAGTTACCAAATTCAGGTTTATTTAATAAAATGGTATACATCGCAGGAACACCAAAGAAAATAGTACTTTCTGTTTCTACTAGACTTTTCAAAGTACGGTCCGGTGAAAATGATTCTTCTACAATAACAGCTCCACCTCTGTACATTGTTGGTACAGCAAATACATGACTTCCTGCACAATGAAATAATGGGGTACAAATATACATACGGTCATTGTTTGACATGTTCATGGATTCAGACCAAATGAAAGCTGTGGAATAAATATTTCGATGTGAAAGCATGACGCCTTTTGGTTTCCCAGTTGTTCCAGAAGTGTACATCACGACAGCGGTATCATCTTCATCAAATTCAACCTTATTATAATAAGGTTGTTCACTTTGTAATATGGATCTAATATTATCTGTATTTATGGTTTCTTCAAATTCGTAAGTTGTTTTGTTGAGGCTGTTTTCTATCTTCTCATCATAGAATAACACTTTTGCTTCTGAATGATTAAAGATAAAATCAATTTCAGGTGATGCAAGTTTTGTATTTACAGGCATGATTGTTAACCCTGCCAGTTGAACGCCATAGTATACAGCTAAAAAAACGTCTGAGTTTAGCATAAATTGGGCTACTATATCGCCTTTTTTATAACCTTTTTCTAATAAATACGCAGCAACCTTCTTAGAATATTGGTAAAGGTCATTATAGGACCACTCATTTCCTTCAAATACAACCGCAGTAGCATCAGGTGTTTTTAATGCATGTTCAGCTAATACATTCGTAATGAACAAATTATATCCCCCTTAACAAATAATTTTGTTAAATATATGCGACTATTGTTGAATATACTATAAAATTCCATTTAAAATTTTGGATATTACTATAAGGGTTTTTAGTGTTAGTATTCAAGATAAGTAGTTTAAAAATATATTTTAAGAATGTATACTTAATCCAATACAAAAACCCTGGAATCTTCGTTCCAGGGTTCCACAATCTATATTAACTATGTCTTTTTTCATCTGGCGACTCTTTTCTCCAAACTTCTTCTAGGAGTTCGTCACCTTCCGTCTTAACTCTTCTATTTAATTCCTGTACAGCAATTGCGTCAACAGTCTGCATATCCTCATGTAAGTCAAAAAGACTTATGTTTTCTGAATCAACCATATCTGGTTTGTCCTGAAAAGGTAAATCCAAAAACTTCTTTTTGGACTCAGGGATTGAATCTTTATTCATACAACACACTCCTTTCTAATAGTGTGTTATTTGTTAATGTAATTATACATATTTCTCAATTCTCCCAAGCGCTATGTACATAGTAGAAACATTTCAACGAAATTGTTTGCGACCTTTTTCTTTATACAATGCATATAAAAATTGCCGATTTCCGTTACAGGCACTACGCTTTCCACGGGCACGGCCTCAGCCTTCTCCTTCACTGCACTCAGTCCGGGTGCTTCGGCTCGTGCTGTTCCCGTTGGAGTCTCTGTGCCTTCCACTCCAATGGACTCATATTAACTGCATAAAATGAAAATTATCCGTCTTGCACACGTATAATACATCGAATTCAGTGGTAGTTAATAAACTAATAACAAAAAAGGCAAAATACCTCAAGAGATGAAACTCTCGAGGTATTTTGTCAGCACTCTGACGCCTCTAAGTTAGAGGTGTTTTATTTTTTAGAATTGATTGAAGTTTTTGTTTTGGTTAGATTGAGCATTTTGACGTTTAACTTCTTCAATATCTGTTCCAGCTACTGTTTTGTTTCCAGAAGCTTGGCTTGATTGACGAGAAGC
>JAPSJC010000007.1:0-24094 GCA_031178355.1 Ureibacillus sp. | reverse complement strand
GTTTTATTTTTTAGAATTGATTGAAGTTTTTGTTTTGGTTAGATTGAGCATTTTGACGTTTAACTTCTTCAATATCTGTTCCAGCTACTGTTTTGTTTCCAGAAGCTTGGCTTGATTGACGAGAAGCTTGTGATCCAAAAGGACCTGCTTCTTGAGCAATTTCTTCACGTACTTTTTGAATGTCAGTACCAGATGCTGTCTTTCCAAATTGGCCAGCTGATTGAGTTCCAAATGATTGACTTCCAGCTGATTGATTTTTGCCGAATCCAAATGGACCAGCTTCTTGAGCGATTTCTTCACGTACTTTTTGAATATCAGTACCTGATGCTGTCTTTCCAAATTGGCCAGCTGATTGAGTTCCAAATGATTGACTTCCAGCTGATTGGTTACCACCGAAACCAAATGGTCCCGCTTCTTGAGCGATTTCTTCACGTACTTGTTGAGGGTTTGTACGAGAAGCATTTGCAACACCGAAAGATCCGTTTGCTCCACCATTAGATTGAGCATTTTGACGTTTTACCTCATTGATGTCTGTACCTGTAACTGTTTGATTTTTGTTGTTTTCCATTTTCAACACCTCCATAATTAGTTACGTTTTTTATCATTCCAAAATCGTAAGTAAATATGAGTGGTTTTATTATATATTTTTTTTGAAAAGAGCGTATAAAAAACTGTTCACCAGCAACCATAGCCTTTTCAAATTCAACAATCCATTTTTACTTTGCTATTTCGTATCTTATAATAAATTTTATTTTTATTTAAGTGAGGCATAATATCGTTAAAATTCATTTTCATTTTTTATATTAACTACTTCTTTCGGCTTATTAAAAACATCTTTAACATTTGGCTTACAAGATCTTTTTTGTTTTTATAGATCTAAATGTCATAATAAGCCTTTAAAAAAAATTTTATTATTTCTTACTATCGAGTAGTGGATAATCTGTATTGTCCGCCATATAATGCAATAGTGACCATACGTAATAAGTCATATAAATACGTGCCAATATACCCTAATCAAAATCATTCATTTTATAAACAATTTCGCCACTTTCGTTTTCATATGCACTAAAGTTCATCATTCAAAGGGGCCATGTTATTCAAGTGGGTTTATCGAGTCTGTAAGAAATGAAGATGGATATGGCTCAAATTATAATAAAACAATTACGCTATTCCTCAAAAAGTCGAAATGGGCTTCCATCATCTTGTTCTAGTTAGTTTTCTTTTCTCCAGGTCAACTTCATACATTGGTATCAAAAGATCGTATTTATAACTATTTTCCCAAATACAATACGTGTTTTTTTACACATTCTCCAAAGAAATATCTCCCTTATTTCAACTTTTACATACTAAAACGAGTAATTGCTCTTGTTACTTCCATCATAATAATTATTTTTTAAATTTTTTGAAATTTCCCATTTCAGGTTTGCAAATCATCATGTATATTATTTATGAGTTCATTAAGAAAGTACTATTAAACTTATAAGTTTTTTCATTTATTAAAAATTGAAAGACAATATTATAATTTTAATAGTAAAATAGTTTTATTAAACTTTAGGTATTTATTCATTTATTAATTAGGAGGTGGGGAAATGTTTTGTCCAAATTGTGGTGTAAGTAATGATAGTACCGCAAATTTTTGTGGAAAATGTGGGCATTCATTGGGTAATCAAGTAGGGAATCAAAACAATTCTTTTCATGCACGCGAAGAACAACCTGTAAATCCATATTCTGATGATGAAAGCGCTCATCCTTTTGAACAGTCGAATTCCCAAAGCTATCAGCAATCAAAAGATGGTTCATTCCAAGAGCAGAGTCACCAACAATTCCAAAGACCTACTCATGGACAATTTGAACAACCAAGCGAAAATCAATTCCAACATACGGGAAATCAACAGTTTCAACAGCCAAGCAATTCTCAATTCCACCAGCAAGGGAATCAACATTTCCAACAACCAAATAATCCACAACGATACAGTCAAAATCCACCTAAGAAAAATATGAAGGTTTGGATTATTTCTGGTGTAGCTGCACTTATTATTGTGATACTTGCAGTAAGTTATGGTTTATTTACTTTCTTTAACAATCAAAACAACGCTAATCAAAATAACTCTAATAATGTAGGGCAAATCGTTAAAGGGTCAACTAATCAAGAAAAAAATAATGACGAAAAAGAAATAGTTGTAGAAGATGATGATAAGAACGGAAAAGATTCTAAAGAAGAGAAAGAAAAAGAAGTTGTAGAAGAAAAAGAAAAAACACAAATCATTAAAGAATCCTTACCTAAAGTATTTACAATTATCACTCAAGACGGCCATGGTTCAGGATTCCTTTATGCTGACGGTGGTTATATCGTTACGAATGCACATGTAGTTGCAGGATTCTCTGATGTTCTTGTAAGAAACAGCGCTGGTCAAGAATCTCCTGGGAAAGTAATTGGTATTTCAGATTCTTTAGATATTGCCTTAGTCTACAGTGAAGATTATGAAAGTACACAGCCATTACCAGTAGGCAACAAGACACCAGACTTAGGAAGTGAAGTAATTGCTATTGGTAGTCCACAAGGTTTTGAAAACTCCGCTTCTATTGGTTACTTAACTGGTATTGGTAGAGAAATGCCATTAGAAGGATATAATTTTGTTTACGAAGAACTTTACCAAATTGATGCGCAAATTGACCAAGGTAGTAGTGGTGGACCACTATTTGATGCAAAAACTGGTGAAGTAATCGGTATCAATTCGCTTATCTACTCAAATTATCAGGAATTTGCATTTGCCATTCCACTTTATACGGTCTCTGATTACTTTAATGATTGGATTGAAAATCCAATGTCTGCTTCAGATGTTACAGCAGTTGATATTTATGTGGGATATGAGACAGACCCAGAAGAAGACCTTGGGGAAGATTATTCAGAATTCTGGGAATGGTACGAACAACAATATGGTGAAGGTTCCGACGAGTATGTTGATTATGACGATTATTTAAATACTTACGGTTATTATTTCGATGAAGAAACGTTAACAAGTTTTATCTCATCTTACTTCGAATACTATGAATGGTCTATTAATGACGGAGACTTTTATTGGGTTCAGGATATGATCATACCAGATAGTAATGCATATATAGAATTAGAAAGACAAATAGAAGAATATTATGGTTCGGGTATGACTTTCGACTATTTATACACTGAAATTTCTGGTATAGAAATCTTTGAAGAAGAAGGATATGCGATTGTTACAACATACGAGGAGTACGACTTGTATAATGAAGCAGGCGAATATACTACTTATGCAGAGACGGCTGAATACTATGTAGTGATTGACGAAAATGGTTATTACCAAATTTCTGAGATGTACTATTACGAAGTTCAATAAGAACTTAGAGGCATCGGTAAACACCGATGCCTTTTAAATTAGCCATAAATATCTCGCTTATTATAACCAATAAAACCAACTAAAAGAAATATTACAGATAATACAAATAACATTACGTAGGCTATAACCTCCACTTCTTCTCCTGGTAATTTAGGAATTGCTTCAAATATAGACAAATTCATTACCCAATCTGGAAATTTCAGCATACCACCGACATAAACGACAATATAACAAAACGCATAATATATCCAAATAACATTTAAACCTTTCGGTACATTTCCAATTAAAAACACTGTAATTCCAATCATGACCCACATGGCAGGTAAATGAACAAGAGTTGATTGCACTATCGTTACAAATGAAATTGAATCTTCCATCATTATTGTTGCTGCCATCCATAGTCCGAAAGCTAGTAAAATCAAATATATGATACTTTCAATTATTGCTAATAGCGTAAAGGATCCTAAAACGCTATTTCGGGACACTGCACGACTATAAAAATGCTCTGTACGGTTGGAGTTTTCCTCGCTTTTTAATTTTAAAATAGTCATAATTACTGGAATTGTTGATATAAGGGACATAATACCAATAAGCATAGATAAAAATTGCTCAGTTATTGAAAAGTCCCCTACCTGAGACAAGATCATTTGCACAAATTCATTGTCTGTAAAGTACTTTTCCATATCTCCCATTACCGCTCCAAAAGTGGCACCGAGAGTAAAGATACCAATACTCCAAGCAATTACTTTAACCTTTTGTAATTGATAAACTAACCCAAATGTAGTTTTGATAAATGATGATGCATGATTCTTTCCTATTCTATTAGGTAGAAAGCCTGCGTCTAAATCTCTTATTGAATTTAAATAAAATGTAAGTACTAATAAAATTACAGAAAAAATAATTAATGTTATAATTGGCCACCAATTATTATCAATAAATACACCAGTTCTAACTGTCCAACCTAAGGGCGATATAAACGCAAGATGTTCACTCCCCACATCACCAACCGCTCTCAATAAATAAGAGGTAATAAGCACACCGAAAGTTAGTCCTTTCGTTCCTCTCGAAGTATCTGATAGCTGTGCAAACAATGCAGTTATTGCACCAAAAACAAAACCGCTTGAACCAAGGATAGAACCATAGAGTATCGAACTTTCAAATGTAAACCCATCAATATTTAGTACAAAGATTCCTAGCCCAGTTACTAAAGTAAGTAGTAAATTCACAATCGCTATAACAATAATGGAAGCTGCTAAGTATGAAAGTCTTCCGATTGGGAGTGATCGTACTACCTCAATTCTCCCTGTTTCTTCATCAGTCCTTGTACTGCTACCGATAAGTAAAATATTCATTATGGCTACAGCAATAACTGTAAATAGTAACATTTCATGCGCGAATTGAGTACCGACAGTTATTAAATAATCCTCTGTTTCATAACCCGGTCCAAGCATAGCGACCATCGCTGGGTTTTGCATTGTTAAAGCAAATGCTTGCTTGTCACTATCATTTTGATAAACGGATTGATAACTAGAAGCAACTGCAATTGAAACGACCACTATTCCAAATAACCATGCGCTGATTTGAAAACGATGTCCTCGAGTAATAATTTTTATTAAGTGACTGGTCCCTTTAAATGTTGTATTCATGGGTTACTGCCTCCACTAGGAACAGATGGCTTTGAATTTTCATAATGACGTAAAAATATATCTTCTAGGGTTGGAGGAGTACTTTCTAATTTAAGAATACCGTATTCACTTAAATATTTAATGACCGCATCCATCTCTTCTGAATCAATTTGGAATGACGTTTCGCCATTTTGTACCACAACATTATGAATACCCTTCATATTTTCAATTGACTGTAAAGGCTGTTTTGATTTAACTACTAAATTTGTGCGTGTTAAATGTCGCATTTCATTTAAAGTACCTGTTTCAATGATTGCCCCTTCACGTATTATAGAGATTTTTTCACATAATTTTTCGATTTCGGATAGGATATGACTTGAAAGCAAAACGCTCTTCCCTTCATCTTTTACTTCAAGTACACATTGTTGAAAAGTTTTCTCCATTAATGGATCTAGGCCAGATGTCGGTTCGTCTAATATGTAAAATTTTGCTTCGGATGCAAAAGCAGCTATCAACGCTATTTTTTGGCGATTCCCCTTTGAATAGGCTCTACATTTTTTTGTTGGATCTAAGTTAAATCGTTCAATTAATTCATTTCGTTTGTTCTTATTTCCATTTCCACGCATCTTTAAAAATATATCAATAACTTCTCCACCAGTTAAATTCGGCCAAAGATTTGCATCACCTGGAACATATGCAATTTGCTTATGAATTTCTACCGCGTCATTCCATGCATCTTTTCCAAATATCTTAACCTCCCCACTTGTAGCTTTTAGCATCCCTAACAATATTCTAATAGTGGTGGATTTTCCAGCTCCATTTGGACCAATAAAACCATAAATTTCACCTTCTTTTATGGTCATATTAATACTATTTAATGCAGTAAAATTTCCAAACTTTTTTGTTAACCCCTTCACCTCAACTAAACTCATTTTTTCATTACCTCCCATTACCATTAAATTTGCTCTACAATAATTATAGTAATTTATTATAATAAATTACTATAATTATCCGTAATTTTTACAAAATATACAAATAGTAGAAAATAAACCGATTCTGTTTTGCTCAAATATTAAAAAAAGGAAGAAGATCTATTGTTTTAGATCTCTTCCTTTAGAAAGATTGTTTAATTTGATGAAATATTCCTTAGCATACTGCTCGCAAGTGTTGAAATTAGTAGGAACGATTAAAGAGAGGGGTGGTGCATTTCTTTCGTACCATCAAAACTTAACCAGTCAAAAATCATGTTTGATATTAGAAGAAATCACCCCCGTTGGAGTTTTATCAAAAATGAATTTGGAATGCCTTAATAACTATTCCATCATCAAGGGGGATAAAATCCAATTCTGGTACTCTTACAAATCCTATATTTTCATATAATTTCACGGCAGATTCCATAAAATCAGCAGTATGTAATCCCATAGCCGTATATCCTTTTTCTTTCGAACGTTTTATACATTCGTTTACTAAGGCTTTTGCTATTCCTTTTCCCCTCACGTTATTTGAGACAGCAAGCTTCCGAAGCTCAGGATATTCAAGTTCATCCTCTACTAGCCCTTGGTAACCTAGTACTTTTGCAGGAAAAAGCACAACTGTCCCAACAAGTTCACCATTTAATTCAGCAACAATTACATCAATCTCTGACACTGAACGATCATCTGTTACGATTTGTTGTTTTAGTGCATTCCAATGTTCTTCAGGTATTTTAGATGAATGTTCTTGATATGCTTGTAAACGTAATTCACGTATTTTATCGTATTCATTAGGTAAGGCGTCACGTATAATCATTCTTCTATTCCCCTTAGTTTAATAATCTTCAATTGTTGCAATGAAGGGTGAGTCATAAATTGATACTCACCCTCATTTTTTAGTGGTCTATACTATTTAAAAAAGAAATTTTTCTTTCTTACCGCTCACATTTTCTCTGTTATGTGGCGTATTAAAAATAGATGTATCAGGGCCTTTTGGTAAAATATTTAGGCTCTTTTGATCATCACTTGCGATATGATTCGATAAATGATAATGAAGTTTTATTGCATGGAAGTTCGTTGTATCACCAAAACCAGGTGTTTGATATAAATCTCGTAAATAGCCCCATAGATTTGGGAAATCAATAATTCGATTGCGATTCGTTTTAAATGCTGAATAATAAGCAACGTCAAATCGGACTAATGTTGAATATAAGCGAACATCGGCATCAGTAATATAATCACCGAATAAGAAACGATTTGTTGCTAATCTTCCTTCCAGCTCATCGAGTCTATCAAACAACACATCATATGCTTCTTCATATGCCTCTTGTGAACGAGCAAAACCACATTTATAAACTCCGTTATTCACATCATGGAAGATCACTTCACTGAGTGAATCAATTTCTTCACGTAAATCTTCAGGGTATAGATTTGGTGCATTTTCTTTATGGAATGGTGCCCAATCGATTTCGAAATAGTTTGTTAGATGGAAGTAATCATTATTTACAACTTTACCTTCTTTTACATCAATAAGCGCTGGTACTGTTGGTCTACCTGTATAATCTGGATCTGTTTTAAGATAAATTTCACTTAGATATTGAATACCTAAAACAGGGTCTACTCCATCCGAATCTAGTGAAAAATCCCAATCAACACGTGGCAGATTTGGACGTAAAGGAGCCACTGTCCCTAGACTAATTACATTCTCTAGCCCCAGTAAACTTCTTACAATAACTGATCGGTGTGCCCACGGGCAAATTTCAGACCAAATTAAACGATATCGATCTGCTTCAACCGGTAATTCTCCAGGATTAGCCCCAAAAACGGTTGTAAATCGGTTTGTCTGTCTATTAAATTTACCCTTTTGATCTACCTCTAATGGTTTTGCCATTTCTCCATCATCCTTTTTTTATTTAATAGGCTTGAGTAAGTAATTTAAGTCTTATTCAAATTTTAAAACAGGTTCAATAATATAAAGTAATTCACTATGATTAATATGAATTATACGCTCCATTTAGTTCGATTTCAAGATATTATCTACTTAATTTATTCCATCTATATTACAAATTATGTTAAAAAAAGTATCTAAAATGTTTTACCTTTTTAGATACTCTAACTAATTATTATTCCCTCAACATATCTTTTCGGTCTATTTCTTTCCTTTTTAAAAATGTTAGTTTCGTTTCAGAGATTAATATGGCAATTAAAATTAAAATCGCACCAATTACCATTTTGGATGAGATAATTTCTCTTAATATGATAACAGAAAATACCAAGCCCCAGAATGCTTCTGTCGATAGTATAATTGCTGTTTTAGTTTCTGACGTATATTTCTGAGCAATTGTTTGGAAGCAATAAGCTAATGTGGTTGAGAATATTCCTAGATATAAAGTGGATAAAATCCCCTCTATTTCGAAAGAGAAGGTATAATCTCCTTTAATTATTACTGCAATCCAACCGAGTATCGCTGCAACACCCATCTGAACCACTGTCAGCAATATCGGATCTTCATTTTTTACGTACTTTGCTGTATAGAATATTTGATAAGCAAAAGCAAATGCACAAGCCAAAGTTAGTAAGTCTCCAACGTTTATCTCACCAGTGAATTTTAAAGATAAGAACGCAATCCCTATAATAGCTAGAATAGCTCCTATTAATTCGAATTTATCTATCTTTCTTCTATATGCAATAAATGCAATAAATGGCACTATGACAACATTAACAGCTGTTAAAAAGGCATTTTTCGATGGCGTTGTATACTGTAATCCTACCGTTTGAAGTAAAAAAGCTAAGTAAAGAAAAATCCCTAATACTAAACCACTTTTCAAAGTAGATTTTTTAATACTCCTTATTCTCTTATTAAATACAATACTTAATATTATTAATCCAATCGTAAATCGAACAGCAAGTAGTTGATAAGGTGTAAAATACTCTAAAGATACTGCAGAAAATACAAATCCACTACCCCAAATAATTGCTGTAATGATTAACATGGATTCACCTAAATATTTACGCATTTTATCCTCCAATTATATTAATGAAACAGTTAACTCTAATAATATATTAAAACAAACCAAATTATAGTTTTAATTTAAAAATTATGTAAATATTTAACACCATTAATAGATTTAATAGCCGCTAAAAGATAAACTATAGCTAGATAGTTTACTATTTAAAATTCTATACTTTTATCGACTTTTCAAATTCCTCGTTCGACATTATTTCCCGAGAAATGATACATTGTCAAATTATGAGACCCATCTTCTAACCGATTTCAATTAGCATTAAAATCTACATATATAGCAACATCTTTCGTAAGATAAATGGTGATCATGTCAATTTTTCAAAGGAGATTATAATGATAAGTAAAAATAAGAAATTAATAATTTTAATTTCACCACTCGTTATCATTACTTTAGGTTCAATAACTGCTTTTACTTTTTCCTGTTTTATTAATGAATGGGCATGG
The DNA here is from genome assembly GCA_031178355.1 of Ureibacillus sp. Taxonomy (GTDB): domain Bacteria; phylum Bacillota; class Bacilli; order Bacillales_A; family Planococcaceae; genus Ureibacillus. The sequence goes on along the minus strand of JAPSJC010000007.1, from coordinate 14,658 downwards.
ATTCCACTTGCAATTGTGTACTGGTTATTAACAGGCATTTGTATAGTATTTTTTAAAGGAACAAAACAAATACAAGATTGGTTCTTACCTTCAAAATTCACTAGAGCTTCAAACATCGTCTCAATGTTACTTGGGATGATTCCTCTTTCTATTTTGGCTATGAACTATCACTTATTCGATTCTGCTCTTTTAATCATTCTTTGGATTTTATTTGGCTTAATAAATCCTTGGTTTGAAGAATTATATTGGAGAGGTTTACTGTTAGATGCTTTAAAAGAATATTTCCCTAAATGGTTTAGCGTTATATATAGTACGTTTTTTTACTGCATCAGTCATCCATTGATGTGGGGTGTTTTTTCAATTGCGAATACTTCCTATCATCTATACATTTATCTAGCATTGATGGGCATTGTATGGTCAATCACTTATTATAAGACAAATAGTTTAAGATGGATTGTTGTATCACATTTTATTGTAGACATTGGAAATTTAGCTGTCCTTTGTTTCTTAAACATCTATATCCCCCCAGGAATTTAAAAGAGTTTGAGCACAACATAAACGTGCTCAAACTCTTTTCTCTATGTCACAAATTATTTAAATGTGAAGTACTTTTATAAAGTTCTTAATTAAATATTCGAAACTTTCTTCAACACTAACTGACATTGCGAAAGCGCCATTTTGTTCTAAAGATGAAAAACCGTGCAATAAACTTCTTAATCCACGTATCGTGTGGATCATCTTCTCATGATCTAAGTTGTAATCTTTTAAAACATACATAATGAGTTCAACAATATCATCACTTGCTTTTTTTAGCTTCTCTTCAATTACTTCAGGTGCTTGAATTGTTACTTCATATAATCCTGGATGCTCTCGTGTAAATTCGACATAGGCATATGCCATTGCAGAAAGGGCATCATCTTTTTGTTTACCTTCTATTGAAGTTGTTAATTTTTCTAGTAGTAATCTTAAGCCATATAATGACATTTCGCTTTTCAAATTTGATATGCCTTTTATATGATTAAATAGTGAAGGTGATTTGACGGATAGTTTCCGCGCAAGTGTTGCCAGAGTAACTGCTTCTATTCCTTCATGATCAGCTAATTCTACTGCTGTTAAAATTATTCTATCTAAATCTAACCCTGCTCTAGGCACTTTACATCATCCCTTAAACATTATTAATCTCTTTTCTGCATCTAGAATTGCTTGCTTTAAACTATCTTTTGGATTCAATATTACTTTCCCATGACCAACAGCTAATAGAGAAGGTTCTAATTCGTATATTTTTTTAACACTCTCAAGCGCAAGTTCTTTATTCCAAGTACCAAAAGTAGGAAAAGGGAACATTGGTACTAACTGACCAGCAACTGCCACTTTCCCCTTTGTTTGCATAGCATCGCCAACAATTATTTGTCTAGTTTGAGTATTGTATAACGAAATAGAACCTGGTGTATGTCCAGGAGTATAAATAACCTCAAATGACCCTATTCGATCTCCCTCATTTAAAAGTCTATCAGGTTTCGTCTTTAGGTTCTTGTCAAATCCACCTTTTACCGGTAATTTTAATTCTTCTTCATTTAAAGTTAAATCTCCTCTTAATAATTTACTATCACGTTCAGAAATTGAAACTATTGCATTTGGGTAACGTTGTTTTAATTGATCTAAGGAACCTACATGATCTCCGTGAGCATGCGTTAAAACAATGTTTGTTAATGGTTTATTAATTTCTTCAATTAATTTAACAATCCCTTTGAAACTAGCAGGCATCCCAGCATCAATTAGTGTTAATTCATTTTCCTCCACATAGAGATAACAATTTACTGGAAATAAATAGGGCCATAAAGTTACCTGATAAAGTTGATTAAACTTTGAAACTTTCATTATTTCATCTCCTTTTATACTCCTATGACAAATGATAAAACTAATAATAAAATCATAGAAACTATATGAATAACTGTTCGAGTAGTCCATTTTCTATTCGACTCATTGAAAGTAAATATCGTGTAAAATAGTGCACCTATAATAAGAATTAAAACTTCTAGTAATATGCTCCAAGTTGCAAATTGCCAAAGTCCAAGACCCATATATGGTAAATTTCCAATATTACCAGGCAGCACTGGTAGATCTGGAACATGCACGATTAAATCGATTATCCAGTGACTAAATGTAACAAAACCTATAATCCATCCATTTCTCTTTCCCCAGATACGTGTAGCTAAAAATCCAGCAATTGCTGATAATACCATTGCGCCAACTAATGAATGTGAATACTCTGCATGAATGACATTCCCTCTTCCTCCAGGTATCGGATTTCCCATGTTTTCAATGCCTAACCATACTAATAGACTAAACACAAGATCTAAAAACTGTGTACTTACAATCAAAACCCAAATTGGCAAATCCTTCGCTTTTCCTTTTACTGCGGCTGCAACACCAAAATGACCAGCAAACATTTCAGTTGAACCTCCTTTTCTAAAACTAATCATGTTAGTTTTATTATAACTAATGCCATTAGTTTTTCAATACATTTATTGTAAATTTTATTTATTTTTGTAATTTAGTAAACTTTGCATTATACGTAACTTTTTAATTATATTTTTTGATATGATTACATATTTCTACATATTATGATGTTAGTGATACTTTAATCAATTGTGTATTAATTAAAATGGAACGGAGTGATTATGCTGTATCATACAGTTTTACCGGGTGAGACACTTGTACAAATTTCAAGAGATTACCGACTTCCTCTTGCATTTATAGTCGGTGCTAATCCTACGATTAATCCAGATATAATTTATGTAGGACAACGAATTGAAATCCCACGTTTGCCAGACCCAAATTCTATTCCATTTAAAATTGATATATCCGTTAATAACCGAACTCTGAAATTGTATCGGAATAATGCACTCCAAAAAACATTTCCAATCGCTGTTGGACGAATGTTATATGAAACGCCTATCGGGAATTTTGTCGTTGTAAACCGTGCACCAAATCCAGGGGGGCCTTTCGGTTCAATGTGGTTGAGTTTATCCAAAGAACATTACGGTATTCATGGAACAAATGATCCAAGCTCCATTGGAAAAGCTGTATCTAGGGGTTGTATTCGTATGCATAACCATGATGTAGAAGAACTTGCTAGAACAATCCCAAATGGCACAGCTGTGTCAATACATCAGTAAATATATAGTCATGCCACGTGAAGTGGTGTAGAACCTTATTTGAAATATTACCATATGTAATCTACTGATTTTTTTAGTTCTTATTAAAGACATTTCAAAAGTTCTTCCACTTGAAATGTCTTTATATATAGTAAATCTCTTTTGACACTATTCCTCTATTTCTCATAATGTTGTATAAAAATCTTAAACTCATTATTTAATTATTGTTTTCATAAAATACATACATGTCCATTAACGGAGGCAATGTATGGTTTATTTAGAAAAAGGCTTCATCATCATTTTTAGTAGTGTTTTAATTGCTTTGGGGATTAATTTATTTCTTGTTCCCTATGAAATATTAGATGGGGGCGTTATTGGGATTGGTCTTATTCTTAAATATTTATGGAATTTAAAGCCGGGGTTAATGATTATATGTATAAGTATTCCCATTTTAACAATTGCGTGGTTTTACTATCGTGATTACTTCTATAATAGTTTGCATGGGATGATTATTTCATCTTTCTTTATTGACCTACTGAGACCATTACAGTTTCTTGTACGTATTGAACCGATAATTAGTTCGATATTAGGCGGTGTGTTAGTTGGGCTCGGTATCGGAATAATGCTGAAATTTAAGACAAGCACTGGTGGAACTGATTTATTCGCTCAATTCATTTGCGATAAAATTGGCATTAATGTGGGAATCATTATTTTTATCATCGATGCATTGGTTGTATTGTTAGGTGGTCTCTTAATATCGACAAGTACACTATTACTTTCAATTATTACAATTATATCTGTCGGTATGACTACTAGCTGGATTAACCGAAATGTCGATTATTCTACATAAAAAAGGCTGCCAAGAAGAGTAAATCTTTCATGACAGCAAGACAATTATTTTATCCACGGTGCGTTAATAACCTCTAAGTTTTACATAACTAAGTTATCGACCAAAATTCTTTAGTTTTTTCTTTTATATAAAATTCCTAATGTGTTTGGACCACAGTGCGTAGAAATTGTACAACCTGCTGTCGTTTCTATAATTTCGTCAAAGTCTACATACATACGAATTACGTTCTTTACCTTCTCAACTGTTTCAGGTGAACAATGTGAGTGTGTGATAAAGATACGACTATAGTCTATATTATCGTTGTTTTCAAGACGGTCTTTTACATAATTCTCTAAACATCGATCAAAATTACCTCGATATTTTTTTCCGACTACCATTTTTCCATCAACTACTTCAATTGATGGCTTTATTTTCAATAAAGTTGCGCCCAATGCTTCCACACCTGTGCAACGTCCGCCTTTTCGTAAGTAATCCATTTTATTAATAACGAAACTTGCATCTATTTTCGATATCAAATCTTCTAATTTACTACAAATTACTTCTGCGGATAACCCTTCATTAACTAATAAAGCTGCTTCATAAACAATATGTCCACTACCCGTTGATAAGTTATTAGAATTGATAACATATACATTGTCATAACCTTCTGATGCAATCTTTGCGTTTTGGTAACATGAAGAAAACTCAGATCCTAATGAAATATGAATGACTGCTTTATTATTTTCGGCGTGTTCACTAAAAAAGTGCTCATATTCAAATGTATTTACCGCAGCAGTTGTACACGACTTCCCCTCGTCACCGACATATTTGAAAATATCCATTGGTGTTATGTCAATGCCGTCCCGAAAATCCTGCTCATCAATTAATACATGTAAGGGCATTAAGGAAATATTATATTCTTCTAGAATCTTATCTGAAAGGTCGCATGTACTATCTGAGGTAATTTTTATCATATTCATTTTCATATCACCCTATTATTGTTTCATAAATAACACTCTATTATTATACAGAAAAATAAACATTCTACTAGTATTTTACTTTTTTACATATCGATCGTTTTCCGCTAGTATCATGATTATTTTTTCATAATTTATTGGCTTACTAATATAGTAACCTTGGATAAGTTCACATTGATATTTAACTAACATTTCAAATTGTGCTCTATGCTCTACACCTTCCGCTACAACTTGTAAACCGATATTATGGGCTAAACTAATGATTGTTTCAACTATCTTACATTCTTTTTCTGACTGTAACATTACATCAATAAAACTTTTATCTATTTTCACTCGATCAATTGGTAAGCTGTTTAAATAGCTTAATGAAGAATATCCCGTTCCAAAATCATCTAAATGAATTGAAATTCCCATTTCTTTAAGTGCTTCTAACTTTTTTAAGTTTGTATCAAATGATTTCATTAAAGAAGTTTCTGTAATTTCAAACTGCAACCATTCTGGTGGCACACCAGTTTTCTTTACGATGTTACATACATTTGCAATAAAATCTTGCTGCATTATATGAATTGGTGAGATATTGACAGAAATACTGATTGGACAAGTGAGTTGATTGTTCATTTGTTTTATAGAAAGACATGCATTTTCTAATACCCATTTATCAATCTCTATAATTTGCCCAGTCATCTCAGCAACTTGAATTAGTTTTAAAGTACCAAACTTCATTAATTCATGAGATTTTACACGAAGTAAAGCTTCAATACTTGTAATCTTCCAATCGCTAGTACTAAAGATTGGTTGAAAATGCAATTCGAAACCATTTGTCTCAAGTGCTTTACGAATCCCAGATTCAATTTCAGACTTTTCTTCGATTTCCTTTTGGATGCTTTCGTCAAATAAACGATAACCATTTTTACCAGAACCCTTTGCTCGATACATTGCCATATCGGCCGTTTTCAGCAAATCCTCAGTTGTTAAAGCATGGTTAGGGTACAAAGCCACACCAACACTAACAGACACGTTCAGTATTTTTGAATCAATTACAATGCCCATATCAAATAAGTTAACAATTTCACTCGCGATATGCTCAACTTGTTCTTGGGATTTAATATCATGAATGACCAGTATAAACTCATCACCACTAATACGAGCCACTTGTTTATAGGGTGGTGAAGTATTTTTCAGTAATTCCGCCACTTTTATTATTAATTGATCTCCAAAAGAATGACCCATAGTATCATTAATCATCTTAAAATTATCTAAATCTATAAATAAGACAGCTAATCTAGGATCTTTATCGTATACTAGTGTTTTATTCAATTCTTCCATTAAACTTCTACGATTTAGTAACCCTGTTAACGCATCGTGTGACGCAAGATGTGCAACCTTCTCTTCACTAATTTTTAGGATTCTTTGTGATTCTTTTAGTTCCTCATATTTTTTACGTAATTGTTCTTCCGCATTCTTTAACTCTTTATTTGAAATTAAGAGATCTCTGTCTCGTTTTTTGATTGCACGAATCATACTATTGAAGCCTTTCGCTAAGCGATTTACTTCTTGATAACTCTTAATTTTCGCAAAAACGTGGTAATTTCCATTTTCTACATGATTCATGAGAATACCTAATTTTTTTATGGGTCTTGTCCAAACTAATGTAGTAACATACCCTATTAAGCTAAATAATAGTAGACAAACAACACCTGTAATTAAGATAGGGAGTAAATTTTGAAATAACTGATTGTTTAATTCATTCTCACTGATTGCAGTAATAATATTCATGCCGTTTTGTTTTATAACATCCGCACGTAAATAATACTTCTGACCATCAATCTCGTAAGATCCATAACTAGTACGCAATTTCTCTACAATTTCTCCGTACTGGTCATCAAATAAAGTTTCTCCAATTAAATAGTTATCCTTATTTGCAATTACTACACCATTGTGGTTCAACAACATGACAAACCCATCGTCACCAATGTTTGAATTACTAATAATTTTACTTAATTCATCTAATTTAAAGTCAATAGCAATAACCCCTTCGTAATTCGGGTCATTGACGTACTTAGAAGCCGATATTACGATATTTTGGTCTACATAGTCTAGATATGGATCGGTCCAATTTATGTCTACCTTATTCTCAAGGGCTCTCTTATACCATTCTCTAATGAATGGATTAAAATCATTCGAAATATGTAATTCTTTACCTGTATAAATTTGTTCATTCAAGTATGCATAAATTAAGGAACTATTTGCGGGCATAATACTCTGATAAGTATAGAATAATGTTTCTAACTCTGTATTACTTATATCGGGTTGTAAAAGAAGGGTATGCTCAATCTGTTCTATGAAATTTTCAACAGAATTAAAAGAACTCTCAAAGAATGTAATTGTTTGTTTCAAAACCGATTCAGATTCTTGTATATACTGCAATTTAATATTGTGTTTTATACTTTTCGTTGCAATGAATCCAAATAATATCATTAAAGTTAAGCACATTAACAAGATTAATAATATAGCCCACACTTTTATACTCTTTGTTCTCAAGATGTTCACCCATCCTCAGGCAAGTTCATTCATCTTTCAAGAAATATTTGACCATATAATCTTTGCCGAGAATGGTAGCTGTATTTCTTATTGAATGATAATTGTTATTGTCAACTTCTATGTATTTCTCAATTGAATCATCGAATTTTTCCAAAGCAGTCGGCCGGTCGTTATGAATGGTTAATAATGAACTGATAAATTTATCCTTCAGATTTTGATCAATATCACTTCTAGCTACATAAAGAGACCCTGGAATATTCTCTGACTCCCAAATAATTCTAAAATCATTTACGTCTATTTCACCTTCATTTATTAACTTTCCAAATTGGATACTACTTATCGCACCTGCGTCTGCGATATTGTTCTTTATATCTTTTGGTACTTGATTGTGTGTGCCTGAATAATGTACTCTTTCAAAAAATTGTTCATGAATAATATCCCTACTTGTAAATAGCGCATAGGGGATCACAAAACCAGAGGTTGAACCAGAATCCACAAAGGCAAAAGTTGTCCCTTCCAAATCCTCTATTGTATGTATATCAGAATCACGATGTGTAATAATTAATGATTGGTAATATAGGCCTTCTACTTTTCTTTTTTGAACAACTAGAGGTGTTAAATCAATCTGACTATCTGCTGCAATATAAGAAAATGCCCCGTACCATCCAATATCCACTGTTTTATTTTTCATTTCATTTACGAGGCTTGCATAATCTTCTGTCACCTTTACAGTAACAGGTATTTCCAACTTTTCTTCTAAATACAATCTAATAGATTCAAAATCATTCAGCATTTTTTCTTCTGTATTCACAGGGATCATCCCTATAGTCAATTCCTCTTTATTTTTGTTACAGCCCATTAGTATCGAACAGAATACGATAAACAATATTGTAACTTTAAGTTTTACCATTAATGGATTCACCCCATGAATGCAGCTTTTTTTAACATCATACTATACAATTGTAAATCCTCTGTTAATTCCTCGCATTTCTCGACATTTTTTTGCATTTTATAATTAAGAGAATTTTACCGATTACATTCCAAATTTTTGCCTAAATCCACATTTTCGACATAGTTCTTCAACCGCCACTCGGTTAGAAAATCCTTCTACAATATTTGTAGCTCTTTCACCCTCCACAATGTCAGAAAATGATTGTTCATTTACATTTCCTAATTTAATAATGCCGTCACCATCAAGACAGCAAGGAACAACTGTACCATCCACAAGAATGGCAGCATGACTTCTAAGCGCATGACAGAACCCTTTACCATTATCTTCTGGTGCCAAAAGACTTGGCCAATTAAATTCATGATCCTGATTTAAGTAAACATTTTGGGCAACCTTTACTCCACCGCCTGGCACAACTTTCTCCTCAATTTTATAATCAAGGTTATATTCTTTTTCTATAATTTCTAAAGTTTCTCTATTTCTTCTCCTAGCAATATCAGTAGATTGTCCATTTTGCAGATTCCATAATCGATAGGAGATCAATACCCCGTCGTCCTTCGCTTCACGGACAAATTCTAAAATATCTCCAAGATATTTCTCTCGGTTTTCTGATCCTTCGTGTCCATCAAAACTATGTAGTGAAAAATTAATTTGTCTAAGAGCGGGTTTCCCTAATAGTTTCTCTCTATTTTTCTTGATAAGTGTACCATTTGTCGTAATGTTTACTTTAAATCCTTTTTCATGTGCCGCATCCAATAATTGGTCTATCCGAGGATGCATTAAAGGTTCTCCTTTCACATGTAAATAAATATATTTTGTATGTGGTTTTAGTTGATCTAATGTTCTATTAAAATCCTCTAGTTTAATGATTCCTTTCGTACGATTTGTAGGCGGACAAAAACTACACGCGAGGTTACAAACACTAATTATTTCGACATAAACTTTCTTAAACGTTTTCACAATCAATTCTCCATTCCAATCATATTGACATTCATTTTATCAAACTTCGTTACGAGTTAGTTAAATAATAAACGAAAAGACGTATTTGTTTATTAACAAATACGCCAGGGTGTTCTAGGTATCTAAATCATTTTTAGTAAAGCTTCTTCCCCAATAATCCCCTTAACAATTCCGTACTTTTCCGCCTCATAAGTAACTGATTCTAACGGAGCTTTTAACAATTCGTCAATTGTTTTTACACCAACCGCACGACCAGCAACAATTTTACGATCTGCCAACTTGTTATTTAATAACCCTACATCCAGTGCTCCACACATAATATACCCAATGTCATTAGAGATTGTTAACAATGTTGTTTTAGGCAAATATACTGTAACCGCCGTGAAAATATGACCTTGAATATTTAACGTTTCTGTAGAAATCATGTAAACCCTCCTCCACTTATATAAATATGGAGAAGGGTCAAAGAGTGTTAATCTTATTTAAAATCATTAAACCCAAGGACCAACTAATCTTTTCTCGTGCTTATATTGATTAATAGCGATGCTGATCATTTTGTACCAGTTTGTACATTCCTTTATGCAGTCTTTATAATCGTCACTGTCTTTATCTAGTGGATTATCTTTTTCTAAAAAGACATATTCAATTGTATGATTTGAAAAATCATCAACGACAAGCTTTAAGGTCATCTTCTTAATAGCACCTTCATCTTCATCATGCTCTTCACCAAATTCTAATTCCTCTGAATCGATCACGTTATAAATGGAATTACCTTCTTCATTAATTGTCCCTCCGATAATTCCTCCTCTAGGAAATAAATACTTTACTTCACCATCTTCTAAAACGGCTACTTCTAATAATTTTGAAAATGGATATGCTCTAAAATCAAACTCTTCATCTGTATAATCTCTTTTAGCAACATAAAATGTATTCGTTTTTTCATCAATTAACAAACTAGTTAATAAATCTTCAGAAAGCGTGTACCTTGTATGGGGAATTTCGCTTAGTAATTCCTCCGTCTCTTCCATTTCTTCTTCTATTTTCTTATCAATCTCTTTTTTTAGTTCAAGTGAACCCCAACCTAACATGATTAAAGATAGTAATGAATATGATCCTACCATCATAATGGATTCTAAGAAAAAGGCTAATATTAAAAATGCTACACCTAATAGATATATCCACGCAATCAAGAACATTTTCATATCAATTTCATCCCTCTACTATATATTTTCGAAATTTCGAGCTTATAGAATAGTATTCTAGTTCATAGATTTTCATACTTAAATTTTAAAAAATAATAGAAAAAATATAGATTATAATGTTTAACATTTTTATATCGAAACCTTGTAACGCTACCGTATAGTACATTTCATAAATAGCTATACTAACAATGATATATCAACAATTACTAAATTTGGTTTACTCTTAAATGCCGTTGACGAAATGAGGGAACTTAGTTGTCTGAAAAACAAAATACATTATCTATCTTTGCTCTAGGTGGAATTAACGAAATCGGAAAAAATATGTACGTCCTCGAATATGATGAGGACCTAGTAATCATTGATTGCGGTGCTAAGTTTGCGGGCGAAGCGTTGCTTGGGATTGATTTAATCATTCCTGACGTGACTTACTTACAACAAAATAAACATAAGATCAAAGGTTTAGTTGTTACTCATGGTCATGAGGATCATATAGGTGGTATACCTTATTTTTTAAAGAAATTAAATGTACCAATCTATGCGACAAGATTTACGCTTGGTTTAATCGAACTAAAATTAAAAGAACATAAAATATTACGTGAATCGACACTAGTTGAAATTAACTCAAACTCAAAATTAGATTTTGGTAACATTCAAGTTAGTTTCTTTAAAACGAGTCATAGTATTCCTGACTGTTTAGCGATTGTATTCGATACACCAGAAGGAAAAGTAGTTCACACTGGTGATTTCAAATTTGATTTAACCCCAGTGAATGATCAACATACTGATATTCATAAAATGGCGAAGATTGGCGAAGAAGGTATACTAGCTTTAATTTCTGAAAGTACTAACGCAGAAAGGCCTGGGTTGACACCTTCAGAAAGCCAAGTAGGTAAACATATAGAAGAGGCATTTTTTAGTGCGACAGGAAAAGTAATTATTTCGACATTTGCTTCAAATGTTAACCGTGTTCAACAAATCGTTGAAGCTTGTAAAAAAACAAATCGAAAATTAGCTCTACTTGGGCGAAGCATGGTGAACGTTGTCGGGGTAGCGAGGAATAGAGGTTACTTAGATGTTCCAGATTGGATGTTAGTTGATGCTAGAGATGTAAGGCAATTGCCACCTGAAAGAGTCACAATTCTTTGTACAGGTAGTCAGGGAGAACCTCTTGCAGCTTTGTCTCGTTTATCGACAAATAGTTTTCGTGACGTAAAAGTTTTACCTGGAGATACTGTCATATTTGCTGCATCGCCAATACCTGGGAATGAAAAAGACGTTTCTAAAATAGTTGATAACTTATTCCAGTTAGGTGCAAATGTCATCTATGGTTCAGCATCTATTACAGGTATGCATGTATCGGGCCATGGATATCAAGAGGATTTAAAACTTATGCTTTCACTTATGAGACCAAAATATTTTATTCCAATACATGGGGAATATCGTATGTTATTTCTTCACCGTAAGTTAGCTGAGGCTGTGGGTGTTGCAAAGGGTCATTCATTTATCATTAAAAATGGCGATGTGGTAGATGTTCAGAATGGTGAGGCGCGTCAAACACGTAGTGTAACTGCTGGAGACACCTATGTTGATAATGCTGGAGACGATGAAGTTGGAGAAGTCGTTTTACGAGATCGTAAACAATTATCAGAAGAAGGTATGCTAGTTATTGTATTGACAATAAGCAAAGATAACGGTGACCGAATATCTGATCCTGACAGTATATCCCGCGGGTTTGTTTATGCAAAAAATTCCGAGGAGCTATTAAAAAATATTAATGAAGTGGTTAAGAGAACGATTGATCCATTTAAAGATGCAAATATAACAGGTATGAGACGTGCCATTAAAAAAGAGGTTGGTAATTACGTCTATGAACAAACAAATAAAAAACCAATGATTTTGCCAATTATTATTGCAATTTAGTAAAGTGCCCTACACAGGGCGCTTTTTTATTTAACTGTAAGATGGGGTTGGAAGAGTAAAGTTGGACTATATTACCGGTATTAAAGAATATTACAAGTGACTAATACCATATGGAACCGTGTACCTGGTATGATCGACTGTAAATTATGTCTGGTATTTATCTAATAAAATTTGATTAAGCCCAGTAATTTGAGGAAATCATTTCTTATGTGAAGATAATTTTACTTAAGGAGGATTTAAATGACAAACGATCCGTCAAACCAAGAAAGTTACGAAACGAATATAGAAAATGATGATACTCTCACTAATCGACAAGGACATCCGATAACAAATAATCAAAATATCCGTACCGTAGGGAATCGTGGTCCAGCAACGCTTGAAAACTATGATTTCATTGAAAAAATCAGTCATTTTGATCGTGAAAAAGTACCAGAACGTATTGTACATGCTCGTGGGGCAGGTGCTCATGGTTATTTCGAAGCTTATGGAACAGTTGGAGAAGAACCTGTTTCTAAATATACTCGTGCAAAATTGTTCCAAGAAAAAGGCAAGCAAACACCAGTCTTTGTCCGCTTCTCAACGGTTGTACACGGCTTACATTCGCCAGAAACTGTACGAGATCCACGTGGATTTGCAGTGAAATTCTATACAGAGGATGGAAACTGGGACCTAGTTGGGAACAACTTAAAGATATTCTTCATTCGTGACGCGATGAAGTTCCCTGACATGATTCACGCTTTTAGACCAGATCCTGTCACAAATATTCAGGATGCAAGAAGATTTTTCGACTTCTGTGCAAATTCACCGGAATCTTTCCATATGGTGACGCTTGTTTATTCACCTTGGGGAATTCCAGCTAACTACCGAATGATGCAGGGCTCAGGAGTTAACACATATAAATGGGTAAACAATGATGGGAAGGCTGTACTAGTAAAATATCATTGGGAGCCAAAACAAGGTATTAAAAACTTAACTTCAAAAGAAGCAGAAGAAATTCAAGGGAAAAACTTTAGCCATGCAACACAAGATTTGTACGAAGCTATTCAACGAGGCGACTATCCTGAATGGGAGTTATTTGTTCAAATTATGGAAGATGGACCGCATCCTGAGCTTGATTTCGATCCGCTTGACGATACGAAATTGTGGCCAAATGATAAATTCCCTTGGTTACCAGTAGGACGTATGGTGTTAAATAAAAATCCTGAAAACTTCCATAACGAAGTAGAACAAGTTGCTTTCGGTACAGGTGTTCTTGTCGATGGATTAGATTTCTCTGATGACAAAATGTTACAAGGTAGAACATTTTCCTACTCTGATACACAACGTTATCGAGTTGGGGCGAATTATCTGCAATTACCGATTAATGCAGCGAAAAAACGTGTTGCTACGAACCAAGAAGGTGGACAATTACGTTTTTACAATGATAAAGCGCCAGGTCAAAACTTACATGTAAACTACGAACCATCAAGTATGGGCGGCTTAAAGGAAGCTCAACAAGTTGGTAAAGAATATACGCCTATGGTACAGGGTGAGCTTGTACGTGACTCGATTGACCGTGATGACAATACAAAACAAGCTGGGGAAACATATCGCAACTTCGAACAATGGGAAAAAGATGAACTCATTAACAATTTAGTAAATGACTTATCTATTTGTCCAAAAGATATTCAAGATAAGATGATTGCACTAGCTGAACAAGCTGATGAAGAATATGGACGTCGCCTAAGAGACGGAATAGCTGATAAAAGTAAAGAAGCAAGTAACAATAAGGAAGAGTTTGCTCAAGAATTCAATCCACGCCCACTAGGTGCTAAAAACGTTAATAAAGCCGTGAAAGAAGCAGTAGACAAAGGACACGACGCAAGACCATACTAAATTGTTTATGAACCTGGCGCAAAAGAATTCACAATATTACGAATTGTTTGTGTACCTGGTACAAGAAATATTTTGAATTGTTTGTGTACCTGGTACACAAAAAACTTGGAGGGTTTAGCCCCTCCAAGTTTTTTTACATAAATCGTTTAGAGTTTTTCTTCCCGTCATAGGAGTAAAGAATTGGTTTTTCTTCGACAAAGGTTTCTACGTGTACAGGTCTTCCCCATAATTTATAAATATATTGAAG
>JAPSJC010000112.1 GCA_031178355.1 Ureibacillus sp. | reverse complement strand
AGAGAGAAGGTGTAACACAATGTTTAATGTATTATTCAAATTAAGTTGGTTTTTTAAAACCCAATGGAGACGCTATACTATAGCAATTGTATTGCTTGTAATGGCAAGTGTTCTCGAAATATTACCTCCATATGTGCTTGGATTGGGTATTGACGAAATAGCTACAGATACCATAACTTCTGAAACGTTAACAAGGTACGTTTTAATATTAGTCTCAATTATTATAAGCACTTATGTAATGAACTTTATTTGGCAATATCAATTGTTTGGTGGCGCTATTAAGCTAGAACAAATTTTACGTAAAAGATTGATGTATCAGTTTTTAAAAATGACCCCTACGTTCTATGAAAAAAATAGAACTGGTGATTTAATGGCTCGTGCAACTAATGATTTGAATTCTGTTTCATTAACAGCTGGATTTGGAATTATGACTTTAATTGATTCTACATTATATTTCGGTGCAATTATTTTGGCGATGGGTTTCTTTATTTCATGGAAGCTAACACTAATTTCTATGATTCCAATCCCAATAATCGCTATTTTAATGCAAGTCTTAGGGAAAAAAGTACATGAACGCTATATGATTGCTCAAGAGTCTTTTGGAGAAATGAATGATAGTGTCTTAGAATCTGTTGCTGGTGTTCGTGTTGTGCGTGCTTACGTACAAGAAAAGAAAGATGAAGAACGTTTTTCTGATATGAGTGAAGAAGTTTTTCAGAAGTATATAAGAGTAGCAAGAATCAATGCATTATTCGGGCCTATAACAAAAATAGGTACAGGGATCACATATGTAATCACATTGGGGTATGGTGCAATACTTGTTTCAAGTGGTGAGATGTCAGTAGGGCAAATTGTATCATTTACTATTTACCTAGGGATGGCAACTTGGCCGATTATTGCAATTGGTGAGTTAATAAATGTTATGCAACAAGGGAATGCCTCATTAGACCGTGTTCAAGAAACATTAGATTATTCACCTGATATTATAGATCCAAAACAGCCGAATGCAATTTCTTCAGTATCGTCAATCGGGTTCAATGAATTTACGTTCCAATATCCGTTATCACATATTAAAAACCTTCAACGTATTTCCCTGCAGCTCCAAAAAGGGCAAACCCTCGGTATTGTTGGGAAAACAGGTGCGGGTAAAACAACTTTTGTAAAACAATTACTTAGAGAATACCCAATCGGAGACGGTCAATTTACTTTTGGTGATACGGACATATCGAAATTATCCAAAGAACAAGTACTTGAATGGATTGGCTATGTTCCTCAAGACCATGTTTTATTCTCTCGAACAATCCGAGAAAATATTTTATTTGGAAAAGAAGATGCTTCAGAAGAAGATATTCGTGAAGCAATACGATTAGCTTATTTTGAGAAGGATTTAAAAAACCTTCCATTAGGAATAGAAACGCTAGTTGGCGAAAAGGGTGTTTCTTTATCAGGTGGTCAGAAACAACGAGTTTCCATAGCTAGAGCCTTAATAAAAGACCCAGAAATTCTTATTTTAGATGATTCTTTATCTGCTGTTGATGCTAAAACCGAGACAAAAATAATTGAAAACATCCAACAAGAACGTAAAGGAAAAACAACGATTATTACAACGCATCGTTTGTCTGCAATTCAACATGCAAACTGGATTATTGTATTAGATGATGGAGTCATTGTAGAAGAAGGAACACATGAGGAGCTCCTTGATAAAGGTGGCTGGTATAAAGAACAATATGATCGCCAGCAATTAGAGGGGGTGTCTTCTGAATGAATACAGGAAGACGGTTATTTCAATATACATTAAAATTTAAGAAACCCATATTACTAGGTTTATTTTTATTAACGTTGTCGGTGTTAACTGACTTATCAGGGCCGTTCATTGCGAAGCATATCATTGATAACTATATGATTCCAGAAGCTCTATTGTTTGAACCTTTAATAATCCTGCTCATTATTTTTATAACATTAGAGATATCAACAGCTGTTTTAAGATATTTTATGTACATTAATTTGCAAATTGGAGCAAACCGGATTATCCAGAAGTTACGAAAAGATGTCTTTGGACATATCCAAAAAATGCCAATTAATTATTTTGATAATTTACCAGCTGGTAAGATAGTGGCACGAGTAACAAATGATACAGAGGCAATTCGTAATTTGTTTTCTCAAGTAATGGTGCAATTTTCTATGAGTATTATTTCAATTACGGGTGTTTACGTAGCTTTATTCATACTTAATTGGAAAATGGCAATCATTGCATTGGCAGTTGTACCAATTGTGTATATTTGGATGATTACTTATCGTAGATTCGCATCTCGTTTTAACCATGTTATCCGAACAAAAATCGCTGATATCAATGCCATGATTAATGAATCAATCAATGGTATGACGATCATTCAAGCTTTTAAACGAGAAGAGCAAATGAAAAAAGAGTTCGCTGAAATGAACGATGAACACTATGAATATCAACGTAAGCTACTATTTTTAGATTCAGGTACAGCACATAATCTTGTGAATGTACTACGATTAATTATTTTAACGATCTTTATCTTTTACTTTGGTACACAGTCGATTACAACAACTGAAATCATTACAGCTGGAACGTTGTATGCGTTTGTGGACTATACGACACGTTTATTTAATCCCATTGTGAATATTGTCAATCAGTTTTCCCAAATGGAACGTTCTCTAGTAGCAGGTTCACGTGTTTTCGAATTGTTAGATCAAAAAGGTGAAGATGTAAGTGAACTATCAATTCCTCGTTACGAAGGGAACGTGACGTTTGACAAGGTATCCTTTGCATATAAAGATGATGAGTATGTTCTTAAGAATATCAGCTTTGAAGCGAAAAAAGGGGAAACGGTAGCTTTGGTCGGTCATACTGGATCAGGAAAGAGTTCTATTATGAATCTGTTATTCCGATTCTATGACCCTCAAAAAGGAAAAATCTTGATTGATGGAAAAGATATAACAAAGATCTCTCGTCAAACAATCCGTGAGCATATGGGTATCGTACTACAAGATCCTTATTTATTTACAGGTACAATTGCAACGAATGTTAGTTTAAATGATCCAAGAATTACTAGAGAAACGGTTGAAAAGGCACTTGAAGCGGTAGGTGGGGAACGAGTATTGAAAAACTTGGAAAATGGCATTGATGAACCTGTAATTGAAAAGGGAAGTACATTATCATCGGGTCAACGCCAGTTAATTTCCTTTGCCCGTGCACTAGCCTTTGACCCAGCTATATTAATATTAGATGAAGCAACGTCAAATATTGATACAGAAACAGAAGAGATTATCCAACATGCGATGGATGTATTGAAAAAAGGACGCACAACATTTATCATTGCGCACCGACTTTCTACTATTAAGAATGCCGATCAAATTTTAGTATTAGATCGAGGTGAAGTGGTGGAAAAAGGAACACATGACGAATTAATTGCTTTAGGTGGACGTTATGAAACGATGTACCGTTTGCAATCAGGTGTGCAAAATTAAAGACTTACCATCTTTGGATAATTGATATTTCAAATTAAAAATATAGTTCAATAATGGAAAGTTGGTCTAAATAAAAAAAGGCCAACTTTTTCCATTATAATATTGCTTTTATGAATTGAAACTCGTATAGTAATCTCATAAATTATGAATTTTTTTTGAACAATTTATGAAAAAGAGATGAAGCCTATGACCAGATGGCTACGCAGCTGGGTGTTAACCATTAAATCTTTCAATAGAAATATTAAGATGTTTATGTTAGCGAATGTGCTCATTCAAATCGGTATGGGTGTTTTTAGTGTCATGTACAATTTATATATTCGGGGACTTGGATTTTCCGAATCCGTTAACGGAAGTGTCATTGCCATTAATTCACTTGCTACGGCATTAATGCTTATCCCTGCTGGATTATTGAGCGATAAATTCGGTCGAAAGCGCTTACTTATCATTGGAACATTACTAACAGCAATTTTGTTATTTGGTCGAAGTATCGTGACAGTCGAACAACCAATATTAATGTTTGGCTTTTTTGCAGGAATCGTATGGGCATTATCCCAAGTATCAGGAGTTCCTTTTTTAGCAGAAAATTCGAGTCCAAATGAACGAATGCATTTATTTAGTATTCATTTTGCGATGGTCACTGTGGCGAATGTGATTGGGAACTTACTCGGTGGGGTTGTAGCAGACGGTTTACATAACGTATTTAATATTGAAATCGTTGAAAGTATAAGAATTTCATTAATTTTTGGGTCGGTTATTTTTAGCATCGGGTTAATTCCGCTACTTCAATTGAAAACAGCACCAAAGTTGGACAGTAGCAGTATAAGAAATCTTTCGGAAGCAGTAGTGTCCGATTCAGTAGATGAAAAAAGTTTTAAGAAGAACTTTAAAATGATTGTTTTATTTGGGTTATCCAGTTTAATGATTGGAATAGGTTCAGGTTTGGTTATCCCATATTTGAATTTATACTTTGCTAATCGTTTTGGTGCATCGAATTCGTATGTAGGGTTAATCATCGCATTAGGTTCAGCAATGACAGCTGTCGCTATGTTAATAGGACCGATTTTAGTTAAAAAAGTCGGAAAAGTCCGAGCATTAGTAATATTCCAATTTGTTTCAATCCCATTTTTATTTATCACTGGTTATACAAATTCGTTACTGATTGCTTCAATTGGTTTTTTATTACGTCAAGCGCTAATGAATGCTGGGAACCCGATTACTAGTGCGATTGCAATGGATGTCGTTCATGATAAATATAAGGGACTCGCAAACTCAGTCAATCAAATGGTTTTCAATTTAGGATGGGCGATGATGGGGCTACCAGCAGCTTGGCTCGTAACTACATACGGCAATTATTGGGGATACGCCTTTACATTTAGCATTACAGGGTGCTTATATTTAATCGCCTCTACGTACTTCTATATTATTTTTGGTAGGAAGTATAAGTTGAAAGAAGAATAGTAGAGTATTTATTCGAATTATGGTTTTGAATATGGGGATGAGGAGCGAGTTTAAATCTCGTTCTTTCATCCCCTTTAGGGAACCTATCAATCATACACATGGAAAAGCATAAGTTCGTGTACCTTTTTTTCAACTTCCTCAGAATCTTCGGGAGTTTCTCCAACCCATCTAATGTTCCCATCCTTCAAATACTCAGCTTTATAATACTGCTGGTTATAATAGAATGATATAAACCATCCAGGAATTTGTATATTTTCAAACATTGGTTTAAAACGAAAATGTGCAATCATATTGCTCCCCCTTTGAAACATTTTCCTTATTTCAATCGTACTAGAAGTTGCAAAAGAAGGCTATGATTATCTTGCATAACATTCCTTTGTTATAATAGGAAATAGTTTTA